>JARRQD010000457.1:0-1613 GCA_037382205.1 Candidatus Thiodiazotropha sp. | reverse complement strand
GCTAATTCTACCTTCATTTCCCAACACAGCAGCTCTCCAGTTCGACAATACCGGTATGGCTGTCGTCGGGTTAGTTTGTGTCAGTTCAACTTGAATACCATCCGATGGAACAGCATAGAGTTTGCTAAAAACCAGCTGAGTTCCCGGATCTGTAGTAACTGGGGGGGCTACCGGCGAATAAGATAACCCCTCTATCACCATGATCCAGTTGCCATCAGGTGACCAGATCGGATGGCTCACAGAAGAAGTATCATCACCGGGTACAACTGCTAGCTGGTGCAGGTCACTGGGATCATCTAGACTCATCACCCAAACGGCAGTCTCAGGCGTTGACCACGATCCACCTGTATGAAGTTCAAATGCCAGTCTCTTCCCATCGGGACTCACAGCAGGTTCTAGTGGCTCTCCTTGCTCCTCTGTAAATGTTATCAAAGGTGTTCCATGTGCGTCGTAAGGCGCTGTTATATAGATAGTCTGATCAACCATGTAAACCAGACGTCCGTCTGGTAACCAATCGAACTCAGGATCATCATCTGAGTCTATTTGCTCGTAAATATTGTTGTGGCTAACCAGCTGGCCCGCACGATCAGCAATAGTAAGAGAAATCATATCATCACCGCGATAATCGTAGGCAAAAGCAATGTATTGGCGATCATAGGAAAGCCTGGCGGGGCCTTCTATATCTTCAAATGCTGTCAGCTTCATTAAGCTTGCACCATCACTAGCGTGGACAATGACACAGTCGTCTTTATACAGAGTGTGCCCGTTATCTTCACAACCACTTACGGTTTCTACCACTTCCTCGCCATCATAACTTGGGAATGCCATGACTGTAAGGGGCGTACCACTCTCCATGCCGGGTATTAGGGAATACACTCCGGTGCTTAGATCCAGAATTAGGCTGGGGGCTCCGATTCTGTATACAAAAACTCGTCCTGACAGCTGAGGGTTTAAACGACCGGAAGGAGGGGGATCATTAGTTGTTGTATCGCCGCTGTCGTCACCACCACTACCACCACCACAAGCATGCAGAAGGACTGCGAATAGAGTAATGAGCAGGCCCCGTTTTTTCATAAAAATGCCTCTGAAAAGGTTGACGAACCAGTATTCATAAGTAGCAGTAAAATATACTTCATTCAGTAAATATCGATTGCCACCAGACTAGATTTAACGAAAAAACCAGGGCCAAAAAGGCCCCTGGTTTAATTGAACATAAATGTCTATTGCTATTGCTTTCTTGCGAGTGTAGACAACGCCTCGCCAATCGTCTTAAGAGTCGTTGATGATATCTCAGCCATTTGCTTGTACATCTGCAGCATAGACTGGTATTCATTCTGAGCCGTTATAAAGTCATTTTGACCTTGATCACCTTCCGCGTCGGCTGCTTTGTCTCACTAGCCAGACACCCACCGCAATACGATTCACTGTAAAGGAATTATCATCTCAACAAAACTATGGATAACCCTGTCAGAAAAGGCTGATACAAAAACTTGCATCGATGATTTCAATGTGGCAGTTTGTTGACTTGATAATCAAACAGATATCAAGGAGTGATATCATGCCAAAGCCAAGAAAGGCGCAAATCTCACTTGAAGCAACCCCCTACTATCACT
>JARRQD010000456.1:0-2322 GCA_037382205.1 Candidatus Thiodiazotropha sp. | reverse complement strand
CCCCAGCGTCGCGACATACCACGGATTAACGTAAAGCGTTTCACCGCGCTCGCCGCGTTCCACGACGCGGTTGCCGTTCAGGTTCTCCGGGGTCGGCTTATCAAACCGCCCCGATGACAGGCTGCAAGGAACATCCAGTTGCCGATTTGCGAGGTCGCGTATGGCTTGCCCAAGGCGTTGGTATAGGAGATAATTAGGCGCTAAAGGCGTCACAAACGACAACATGTTGTCTCTGCGGCGTGTTTCACGCTGCAAGCCCGATTGTCTCGAACGTGCGGTCCATCTCTTCGCGCAGCGCCCGATAATGCTGATCAAGCGGGCTGATATTTTTCGGTGGGTGCCCGAGCGGCCGGACGACTTTCGAAAGCAGCGGTTTGATGACCTTATCGCGGAGCACGAGATACGCGCACATAGCGCGCACTCCTTCATGAGCGGCACGGTAGCGGCGCGAATACTTGATGGGGTGCACCAGTGATTTACCACGCAGCTTGGCGAGATCATAAGCGGCATGGCGGGGTGAGTACCGAGTTGCAGACCAGCCGCTGCGAGCACGCACAGCGTCAGCAAGGTGGCTGAGTGTAAAACCATTGGGCTGCGTAGAGAGCGCGACGACGGCATCAAGCACATAGCGGTTGCGGGCTTTGTTTACATCGATGCCCGCCAATCGCCGTGTACCGCGCACTGTTGGCTCATGCCAAGCTTCGAAGGTGCGGTCGTCGAGAAAGCTGACGTGAGCAGCTTGCACGGCATCCAGAAAACACTCCAGCATGCCGCTCATACGCTCAAGCAGTACAGGGAGTTTTTCCAGCACTTTGCCACAGCGCAAATCCTTGGCGTTATGGACCACCACCTCGATACGCAGAACGCGCTCGTCCTTGTCATAAATTTTCAAGGTGAGATTGCCCCATTTGAGTTTGAAGACTGTCAGGTTGTACCCCGATGTCTGTACGGATTTGGTGATCTCCGACGGTCTGCGTCCCATCCTTGTCCTGTTGTGATGGCGATGTCGGCCGCCGAAAATCGTTTTGATCGTCTTCAGATCGAGTGGCACGCGCGTGCGATCGATGAGCTTTTGGAACACCTCATCCATCGTCGTCCCTCGGCGGAACAACAGATTGCGGCTCAACTCCAGCTGAAAAACCGAATACTGCTGTGGTGAGGGCAAAGATCAGTGCGGTCGAGTAGATCCAGCGCTTGCAAACCTTTGCCAAGCGCCCGATCGCTTCCCAGCGGGTGAGACGCCGGGCTAAACGGTTGATGGCGGAAAAGTCACTACCTTCAATGAAACAATTACCGCTCTTGGCAGCTTTGATCTGTGAACGCCGCGCCGACCGCTCCACCCATTCGTGACCATTGAGAATGATCTGCGCACCGAAGGGCGGATAGCCACACATGCGGATGACGATGTGTCCCCATTCCGCGTCGATAATATGAAAGTGGTAATGTTTGACATACGGCCAATTCTTGCGATGCTGGATCTGTGTGATCTGGCCTTGGGCGTTGTGTAACACCTCCCAGACCGGCGCTGCGGCGTTACCGGTAATGATCAGAAACAGGCCACGGAATTTGGGATCAACTGGCAGATAGGGTTCGGCGAGTTGATGTTTGCGTTGCCCCGCCCGCGCCTCAATGAGTGGGATGGCATTCTTGTCGCAGAACGCCCTCAATCGACGGGAAAACGTGCCCGCCATGTCCTGTAGATGGGCGTTGTCCAGTGTGGCATCGTCACCACGCAATCGCCGCCACCAGCTGCGCAGGCCTCCTCCTGTCTGACCGAGCGGGAAGTAGGCATTGAGAACCAAGCGATCCACGCAGTCATAGTGCCCCTCCAGCAATTCGGCATGATACCGGGAAAAGGCGTCGGTAGCGTTCATCAGCGCGACTCCGTTCAAATGGAATGGGGGCCACAAGTATAGCTGTTCGCCGCAAGGTGAACCCCACTTTCCCAGCGCAGTCTGGGAAAGTGCGTAGTGACTTACGAGTCAAATCTTGTCATTTCGTGCACAGAATCTGGTGGCAGGAGAACGGGTTTCATGCGACGCTTATTGGGCCATAAATGGCTCGAACCTGTTGGGTTCCTTGTTCTTTCACCCGCGATGGCGGGAATATTTGGGCGGATGCGGATCGGCGGATCATCCACGAAAGCCCACACGGCCGAGGGTGGCGTGTGCCTGCTCGCCCGGCCCCTGTTTGGCTCCGGCTCTGCTGGGTTGGGCATTCCTGGATTGTCGCCCCTCACGCAGGGGCGTGGATCGAAACAACCGGCTGACACGTTCCGTCTATCCCTGCTGGTCGCTTCTCACGCAGGGGCGTGGATCGAAA
>JARRQD010000455.1:0-1991 GCA_037382205.1 Candidatus Thiodiazotropha sp. | reverse complement strand
AATCAGAATGAACAATAATTAGAATCCTTTTGAGGCTTACAGAATAAATATCTAAAAAAGCGATATATTACGATAGATGTTCAATTGGAATTGCACGCTTATTCAATAGATTATTGGGCGGTTAATAGTCTTGCGCTTTAATTGAACATATATTTATTTATGCATGGATCATTGGTGACATGATTTCTCAACTTTCACCGGCGTGATGGAACTCACGTTTTTGCATGAGGGTGTCATAGGCTTTTGTGACAACTTCATGACCCGTGCGGGAGCGAGGTGAATCTTTACCTGAAGCGTTGAGTGGGTTGATCGTGCCCGGCACGAGTTGTGCCAATTGGATCGCCAGATTCTACGAACGATCTTACGCTACATTTCAGAACGTATCGCAATCGATGATGATCCCTGTCGTTTCGGTAAGCCTTTGCGCCATGAGTTACAAGGTCTGTGGCGCTACCGGATTGGTGATTATCTTGCTATTTGCCGGATTGAGACAACAAGCTTATCGTGCTGGTATTAGCGGTTAACCATCGCCGTCAGGTCTATAGATAACCTCCTTTTCGCTACTCTGGTTTTGTCCGACTTCCTGAAGATGTCGATACTGAGATTATTCTTCATTTCCTCGGCTCAACCGGCCTGGAACAGTAGCCGATTATCCTCTGGATCTTCCGAGTTCCCCAGCCGCTCTTTATCAAATGTTTAATGACGTCGCCTGGTCTCCATTTCTCTTTAAAAGCGGCACGCGAGTAGTTAATCCCCTTCTCCACCCCAGGCATTAAATCCTCGCTGGTGCCATTGATAATATCGGTCTCGTAGGTGGAAAGTTCGTCTGTTAATCTATCTGGGCTGTTGTGATAGGTGCGGACACAGATTATACCATCTGGACCATCACAGTCTAATGGTACATTGCGGCTACTTGATGGGATCGCATATAGCTTACTTTCAGCTCCTGCTGTTGGTACATCACTTGAAAAACCACCTGATTTTGTGAGTATATATTTTCCATCGGGAGACCAGGCGACGTCATTAAACATTTGATAAAGAGCGGCTGGGTTATGGGCTAATTGGTGTAAATCCGTACCATCGATATTCACTACCCATATAGTTGAATGTGACTGATATAAATTAGTTTCTGTCACATACCGAAAAGCCACTTTTGAACCGTCAGGGCTAACTCTTGCTGTCGCAGGTACGGGAAAGTCATCACTGTATGGTTCATCAGAGTCAGGAAGGGTAAGTAAGGGCGTGCTGTCGGTGCTATATGGTGATGTTATAAAAATAGTCTTTGCGTATATATAGACTATTTGTCCATTCGGCGCCCAGTCTATTGACCCTGCTTTATACCTATGTTCGTTACCTGTACTAACTCTCCGCATAGCTGATTGATTAATACGCTCAGTTATATTTCTATTATATATTAATAAGTAAGCAGTCGGCCCTACGTAATATTCGTCTGCATACGCTATGGCAACGTAGTTGCCATCTCTTGATTGTCTAGCAGATAGAATTCCATCATCGAAAACTATTCTGCTAGTGAGCAAATCTCCAGCGCTATTTATAAATGTTAGGCAATCATAATCATACTCTTTTCCTTCAAACTCTCGATAACAACCATCAACGTATAATAAAAACTCACTACCATCGTGATTAGGGAACGCGTCAAAGTAAACATTATAACCATCATAATCACCAGTATCCCACCAGCTCTTGCTCGGTAGTACTGACGAGATTCCTGTTGCAAGATCTATAACCCATCCTTGGCCTTCTTCATCTACAAACAGCCGCCCAGTAAGTCCGCCATTTATGTTTGTGGTATCTGGAGTGCTGTCGTCTCCACCTCCCTCATTAATGCTACCATCACCTCCGCCTCCGCCTCCGCCACAATCGGATAGGATCAAAGCTAATAATATCAATACAAAAATATTTTTATGTAAAGGCATTTTTTACCTACCTGTTTTATATAAAGATACATTATGGATGTCGAGACTAATCAC
>JARRQD010000454.1:0-3518 GCA_037382205.1 Candidatus Thiodiazotropha sp. | reverse complement strand
AGTTGCTTCGGCGGCTTGGGCAGCTCCAGCTCCGAGGCCGGGTTGGTGCTCAGATGGTTCTTTTGCGTCAGCCACCGGAAGAAGCTGCGTAGGGAGACCAGCACCGTCTTCTGGGAGGTAAACGACAGCGGTTGGCCGTTGGTCTTGCGGTAGTAGTAAAGGTGTTTCTGGTAGCGCTCCAGGATCGGCTTGGTGATCTCCGCCGGGCTGTCCAAGCCCCGTTCCTCGCACCAGACGGCGAAGCGCCGGATGTGGCTCTCGTGGCTCTCGTGGCTCTCGTGGCGGTCTTGGGTCGCCTGGGAGAACCCCTTCACGGCGATCCCTTCCAGATAGTGTTGCAGATAGGGGTAGAACCCGGTGTGCTCGATGGGCTGTTTTTTATCGTTGCCGTGGTTGTGCTTTTTGCGGCGCAGGGGCATTTCAGGCTCCTGGGATCGCTGGGGTTTCTATGATGTGGCTACGGTACGACGAGGGCGTTTCCGGCTTAATTACCTTGTTTTGACCGTTGAGTGGTTGCGCTTCGCTGCAACCCTTGTCGGTACTGGGCTGAACCACTTTTTTGACACTGCCAACCAGGGGCGCTTTGACCGCTACCTGGGGGCTTCTTGGGGACTCCTTCTCTTGTTTTGGCCGCTCCTTCTTTTCGTCATACTTCAACTTTTCTGGTTCAAGCAGCTCATAGACGAAGCTCTGGCCTCGCTTGCCTCGATGAACCAACACATATTCCAGCTCTTGCAGGCGGGTCATGTGCTTTTTGACCTGGAAGTCCGTCCAGCCCGAGTGGGTTCTTACCTCTCGGCGGCTAAAGCGATAATCGCTTTGTTCCATGCCTTGGCGCTTGCATTGTTCTACGACCATTTCCCGGATCTTTTTCAGTAAGGTGCTCGTCTGTGGTGGCAGTTCTTCCAGGCTCCGGCCCAGTACGTCATGGGCCAACCGATTCGCTATCGCGATGTCTTGGGGGATCACTTCGATGTAGTCCAGCACTTGGCCAGCATGCTCGACGGTTTTGATCTCCCGTTGATACTGATGTAGTAACGCAATGGCCCGAATCAGGGTCAGGTACTTCATGTGATCCCGGCGGGTTCTTGTCTTGTCGTCGATGAAGGTCAGTTGTTCGGCGAAGGGGTTGGCGACTAAAAAGGGGGTTGAGCAGACGTTGGGCATTGCGGTGCAACTGGATAAGCTGTTTTTTATCCTCGTTGCGTAAGAAGGGAAGCTATCAGCCTGCAACCGCTCTACCGCCTGGCGGAAGCTCACACCTTCCGCTTTCATCACCCAGTCGATCACACTGCCGCCAGTCTGGCAGGCACCCAGGCAGTGCCAGAGGTTCTTCTCTGGGCTAATCACCAGACTCGGTTCCTTGTCGTCATGGAAGGGACACAGCCCCAGGTAGTCTTTGCCGTGTTTCTTCAGGGTGATGCCCTGACGTTCCACCAGGGAGATCAGGGAGACTTCCTGTTTCAGCCGTTCGATTTGCTCAGTGGGGATGCGAGCCATAGGCGGGTTCCTCTCAAAATCCTGTCAAGACGCTGATGGGCTGTTTTTTTAAACAGCTAATAAGCTATATTGCAAGCAGCCAATCAGATACGGGAGGTTAAAGTGGAAGCATCATCTATCTCATGGGCAATAAAACAGATGGCGCTCGCAGAACGACTCGGACAGTTACGCAAAGAGAGGGGTTTAACTCAACAAGGGTTGGCCGACCTCGCTGGTGTTCACCTGACGCAGATACAACGCTATGAAAGCGGTGCAGCTCAACCTACACTGGAAGTCATGAAAAAGCTGGCTATAGCGCTCTCCGCAAGTACCGATTGGCTGCTATTTGAGCAGGATGAGCGGGGGCCGGATGACGACTTGAAGCTGCAATTTGAAGCTATCCGGCAATTTGACCAGGAAGATCGGAAGACGGCCAAAGAGGTTTTAACCGGCCTTATTCTGACTAAAAGCAAAACCTGCCAATAACGCAACATCAAGGTAAACCAGATCCATTACATGCGTAAGCTCAAGGATGATCCCGCCGGGGCCGGACGGCCCGTGCCGTGGACTCAGCTCAAGGGCTACTGGCTGCAACAGACGGGGTTTGAGATCAACACCCCGGTAAAAGTCAGGGTTATGAACGGTTGTCTGGTATTAACCATTGAATAGCTGATAATAGGGCCAGGCCTAGTCAATATTGGCGGGCCTGAAAGGATGCTCTCATAGGGCGTCAATCGGCAATCACTCACAGAGACGCATGGTATGACAGACTACCACAACCACATTACTATCGAACCCGGCAAGCGCGGCGGCAAACCCTGCATCCGTTCCATGCGGATCACCGTCTATGATGTGTTGGATTGGCTGGCCTCGGGTATGAGCGAAGCGGAGATTATGGAGGACTACCCCGAGCTGACTCAGGACGATATCCGCGCCTGCCTGGCATTTGCCGCTAATCGCGAACATCAACTCTCAACGATCACATCAGCTTGAAACTGCTACTGGATCAGAACCTCTCGTTTCGCCTGCTGGAGAAGCTCCTGCCCACTTATCCGGGCTCGACACAGGTCAAGTGCGTTGACCTGGATCAGGCGGATGATCTTACCGTCTGGCACTTTGCCAGAGACAACGGTTTCACCATCGTCACCAAGGACTCGGATTTTCATGAGTTCAGCTTGGTCTATGGTAATCCGCCGAAGGTCATCTGGCTCAAGTGCGGCAATAAACCCAAGTGGTACACACTCAGACTACTGCTCAATAACCAGGAGAAGATCAAAGCTTTTTTTGAAGACGAAGAAATTTCCTGCCTGGAGATTTATTAGATACGTCGCTAACAAAACAAACTACGATGGCAATTTTGGCTCTACAACAAAAGCCCCGCTCTGGGATGAATGGGGCTTTTTTTGGAGCGCTATTTGGTGCGTGTCCCGGTTTACTGTCCCGGTTTATCATTCCTTTTTCTTAAATTATTAGTGTCCCCTTTTTCCTTCTTCCTGTAACTAACCGTTCATTTGATTCAAATATTTTTTTGCCAAACCAATATTTCGTTCGTAATCAACCAAGGAACTTATATTTCCATCAAATATAGACTCACCAACATTACTTAACGCTCACATTATTTGATATAGGACTTGCGGATCATTTTCAATATAAATACCAAGCAGACGAATCAAAAAATCCTTATCATCTGGATTAGCAATTTTGCTAAAGGCCCATACAGCTGTTCCAACATTAACATCAGTTTGATTGGCTTCTATAAAACCAATCAACACCGACCTAAGCTTAAAAACTGCTCTCTGATCGATTTCAGAATTTTTAACATCATCACTCCAAGCATCTGAAGGCATCCCTAGATAGCGCTCAAAGCAATAAGCAGCCTTCATCAGTTGATCCTGCAAGTTACCTCTTTTATTTGAAATTGCATCACAAATATCTTGAACAACCTGCATAACAACTTTCTCTTAACACCTTAAGTTGTGACCCCGAAGATTTTCAATATCTATTCGATATTCTTTTCCTCGATGATGCGTTTCCTTCCG
>JARRQD010000453.1:0-1707 GCA_037382205.1 Candidatus Thiodiazotropha sp. | reverse complement strand
CTGATAGGTGTTGAGTTTGCCTCCATCGGCTACCTGGTAGTCGAGATGCGTTCTTACCTGGGCCAGAGTCGCCATACTTGCTATTGTCGGCTAAGTTTTTCCTGGGAGTCTGAGAGTCTAGGTTGGGACCAGGTGGTGAGCGAGTTGGGAAAAGGCTCTACATAAGTGTCAGTTGATTAACAAGGAGATGAGCGAAAGCGAACCGTTGATGACGTATCGTAAGATCCAATTTGCTATCAAAACCAGACGCTCAGAAGCTCTGGGAGAAGCTTGCACGCGAGCTGATTACGGGGCAATCGGTAGATAGGCGGCATGACTTTGTTACAGGCTTCAATACGGAACGTTAAAGTCTATCGTAACCGAGAGGGTGCGCAGGGGTGGAGCGAAGGGCCAACGACATCGATTGCAGTCAAAGAAAACGGAATGAATTGGAAGTTATACTAGAAGATGATATTTGAGATATATAAGGGCAGCCACCTGTTCGCTTTTGAATCTACCCTGGAATGTTCATGCCAATAAAACCATATTTGTGGGTAATGTTTGACTATAGCCCTAATAAAGAGCCTTCATAGTACTCAATTAGGATATGATAAGCTGTGTTGTTCGCCGATTTAGTGCATCATGGAGATGATCTTATTTTGTTTTAAGACAAATGGTGGATGCGATTGATTTACTTCTAAATGTGCCTGTCCCGATTCTACACTACAATAGATGGGTGGAGGGGGTTTTTATGAGGTTGACATCTTACCTAGTCAAGTGCAACAGTGGTCACGTATATTCAGAGATTCCATTGAATCGCACCTCAGGGTGCCGTATCAGTCCAACTGACAATGTTGTTGCTCCTAACAAAGGTCAATGGCTTGTCGGCAATTTTGCCGGGAGAAGCCATATATGGCACAGCCGCTGACAACATCCTTCTCAACTTTCAATTTGGCGATTATTCTGTGACAGGCAGAGACAACCAGAATTGGCTTCGGATGTGGCGTAATGACCAGATCGAATTTCATCAGGATGCAGTCAATCCACTACTGATCCGCTTCTGGCACAGTTTTTCCCTGAAACGGGAAAGTCGTATCTTTGTTCCGATGTGCGGTAAAAGCCTGGATCTGCTCTGGCTTGTTAACCAAGGTCACGAAGTAATTGGGGTTGAGCTTAGTCCGCTTGCCGTCAAGTCTCTTTTTGACGAGAGCGGCATCGAGCCACATGTGCATAGACGAAAGAATTTTACCGAGTGGGAACATGGCAAGCTAAAAATTCTCTGCGGTGATTTTTTCGGACTCAAAGCAGATGATTTGGGCCAGATCGACGCAGTCTATGATCGGGCCGCATTAACTGCTTTACCAGAGCAGGTGCGTAAGCGCTATGTGTACCATCTACGCCAGATCCTACCATCAAACTGCAGTATATTCCTCCTGACACTCGAAGACGCGTACCGTGAGGACGGATGTTCCAGTAACATCGGTGATATAGACGATGAAATCAGTGCGCTCTATGGAGACCATTTTAAAATTCAAACCACTCATACTGAAAAGAACTGTAAACCTGATCCGACCTTCTCAGGAGATACAGATACAGCATCCATACATAAAGTCTATCGATTAAGTCCTAAGACATGATGCAATGAATTGAATTAGTACAACAACAGTCAGGATATTCACACTAAAGATGGATCGTTCCCTAAACGAATCAGTAAGAAAAAGAGTGTAG
>JARRQD010000452.1:0-1814 GCA_037382205.1 Candidatus Thiodiazotropha sp. | reverse complement strand
CAGGAGCAACTTGAGTGGTGACAGTAATCTTCCTTTCTTCATGAGGTGATCGAGGGAAGTGGTGCATGGATACACCGTTTACAGAGCTAAGGAAGGAATCTTGTCGATGATCTTACTAGCAGGTTTTATAACAGTTTGCTGACTCAACTTCGCATTCGCCATGTCCGCTGCAATTAGCTGCAACTCTTCGATTCAGGTTTAATGCTATTCAAGGACTTCCGTGAACTCCATCAGTTCAGCCATACTGGCTGTGGGCAATCGAGGAATGAAACAGTTTAAAAACTCCAATGCGCAATCCGTAATACATAAACAGTGTTCTACACCATTGGATGGTTGACACTTTTTACTTCGAGTAACAGGAATCTGACATGATCGTCACCTCTATTCAATCGTTGATAGGAGTTGATTTCAGAGAGCAGGAATGGGGATCACTCAGTTTTTGACGGGGCAATCTGTTTCTCAGTCTCTACCATCAATACGGCCCTCCCTTCTCCCATGGTAGGTGACGTTTCACACTTAGCATATGTGCGTTTTTTTACTACTGTTTCAAGTCGTACCCAGGTGAGATGTTAGGTTTTTCCTTCAGGCGCTGAGTACCGATTTGGAAGGTGAACTGAATATCAGCAAAGGGGTTGGCGCCCATGGTGACGTTGTTACCGTCAACAAAGGTGAAGGCATTCTATTGGTTGTCTGCCACTTTGGCGTAGAAGATGGTTGCGGCATGCGCCCCCATAGCCAATCAAGGTCTAAACTCAAGAGATAGCAAAGAAGGAGAATTCAGGTGTATCGCAGATCACTGGCGTTGCTACTGTCCTTGACCCTGCTGCTGGCCGGTTGGACCGCCGTGACCGCCGAAACGGGACAGCGCAAGGCCTATCTGGTGGAAATCAACGGCCCCATCGGCCCCGCCACCGCCGACTATTTCACCCGCTCCCTCGACAAGGCGGAGACACAGGGTGCTGCTCTGTTGATCATCCGCATGGATACACCCGGCGGACTCGATACCGCTATGCGCGACATCGTGAAACGCATCATCGCCGCGCAGATTCCGGTGATCACCTACGTGGCGCCGGGCGGTTCCCGAGCCGCCAGCGCCGGTACCTATATCCTCTACGCCAGCCACCTGGCGGTAATGGCACCGGCCACCAATCTGGGGGCGGCCACGCCGGTGAACCTCGGCGGTATGCCCAAGCAGCCCCAGGGCGACGCTCCAGACGAGCAACAGGACCAGCCGCCGGATCAGCGCGCGCGTGAAAAGGCACCGATGCCGACGGACGCCAAGGAGCGCAAAGTGGTCAATGACGCCGCGGCCTACATACGCAGCCTGGCCAAACTGCGGGGGCGCAATGCGGCCTGGGGCGAGGAGGCGGTGCGCGATGGGGCGAGCCTGTCGGCGGCTGAGGCGCTGGAACTCGGGGTGATCGACTTCATCGCAGCCGACCTCGACAGACTGTTGCAGCAGCTTCACGGCCGGCAGGTGCAACTGCCGCTGGGGCCGCAGACCCTGACCTCTGATGATCTGGCCATCGAGGTGATCGAGCCCGACTGGCAGAGCCAGCTGCTGTCGATCATCAGCAAGCCCACTCTGGCTTATATCCTCATGCTGGTGGGTATCTACGGCCTGATCTACGAATTCGCCAACCCGGGATCGGTCGTACCCGGCACCGCAGGCGCCATCTGCCTGCTGCTGGCGCTCTACGCCTTTCAGGTGCTGCCGGTCAATTACGCGGGCATGGCCCTGATCCTGCTTGGTCTGGCGTTGATGGTAGGCGAGGCCTTCGTGCCCAGTTTCGGCACCCTGGGCATCGGCGGGG
>JARRQD010000451.1:0-1872 GCA_037382205.1 Candidatus Thiodiazotropha sp. | reverse complement strand
AGAACCATGACAACCCCAGGGGTTGTGGCGGCGGCTACAAGAACAAATCAATGAAAAGAATGAAAAGTAGGAAAACTGTGGTAAAAGCAAGCATAGCTGAAAAGCGGGCTAGAGATAGAGCCCTTGGGCGTTTTTACCGCACTACGCTAAAGGCGTCGAAGAAACTGAAAAAGGGAATACTTTAGACCTAAGCCGATGATCATGGAGCAGTCCCTGCTGCTCCATGCCGTTGGCACAACAACCGTGATCTTTTTGTGATTGATTCGTGAGGATTTGCAGCAATCCTTTAATTTAAAGTAATCATCACAGATTCACTCACAGAACAGACTTGATTATGAAATATCGATTCCACGCTCTATTGTCCTGGGCATTATTGGCTCTTACACCCTTTCAACTGGCACAGGCCAATAATCAACCGACTCAACTTGAAAGCATCATCCTTGGCATGGGATGTTTCTGGGGTGCTGAAAAGCGCATGTCAGCCCTGCCAGGGGTGATCGATGTGGAGAGTGGTTACGCCAATGGTGAGATCGAGGCGAGTTACCGCAAAATCCTCACCCACGAATCACTGCGGAAACTCGGCCTAACCAGCAAACGCAACCATACCGAAGTGGTCAAAGTCACTTTCGACCGAGAAAAAACTTCGTTAGAAGCCATACTGATCGGATTTTGGCAAAATCACGATCCAACTCAGGGAGACCGGCAGGGTAACGATGTGGGCTCGAACTACCGCAGTGCGATCTACACCAACAATCAAGAGCAGACCCGCCTCGCACTAAAGACCCGGGATGTCTATCAGCAGGCTCTGCAGGCAAAAGATTATGGCAAAATAACCACAGAGATCATGCCTCTCAACAACTATACATCGGCAGAAACCTACCACCAGGACTATCTGGTTAAAAATCCGAATGGCTACTGCGGGCTTGGCGGCACTGGCGTCAGCTACCCAGGCAGTAAGAAAAGCAACCACAATCAATTGTCATCCGTCGCCCGATTGGATGCAGCGACATTAGACCTGCAACAGCAGCTGGTTGTGTTCGAGGCCCAGGAGTGCCACTTCTGCGAACAGTTCAAGGCTGACATTCTTGACCAGTGGCAGGCAGAGGTGAAGATTGCCAGTACCCTGTCGAGAGAACCACCTACGGGTTGGAAGTTACAAAAGAACCTGTTCGCCACCCCAACCATTGTGTTGTTCAGGCAAGGCAGAGAAGTCACCCGGTTTACTGGCTATAACGGAGATAAAAAGAAGTTCTGGCAATGGTTTGAGGCTTATCAGGAAAAGTCTCGACCCGAAGCGATTTCCGGTAATCATCTAAGTTGAATCAAGGTGAGCCGTGGCAAATGAATTAAACTCCCTCTGGAAAACAGCTATTCTGTTGGTATAAGCCATACTGAAAATCGCACATTCGCAGGACAAAATTGAACTATAAACTCATGTTTTCAAAGAGTTAGCGGCCATAAAGCACTCTATGCGGCAATACCCTAGGGCTGATTTTTAGATGATATTCCAGTAATTAAACATCTTAAAGATCTATACTGACAGGCCGATAAAAGAGAGTGAATATCAACGGTAGAACCTCAGGAGTTAAGTTATGGACATTGCCGGTGTCAGTACTTCCGCAGTCAGCACGGTTGCTAACGCAGGAACAGAGACTAGTGTGGCCATGCAGAAGAAAGTCATGGAGATGCAGGAACAGGTTGCAGTGAAACTGATTCAGTCTGTAGAACAGAGCGCACCGAAACCCAATCCCTCTTCGTCTGTCGGCAACAATATCGATATAAAAGTCTAATTGTTCTGAATTACCATAGACTGCCAGATCTCAGAATCAGCTCCACTGTTATCACCAGGGGCTGATTTTTATTGCTCAAAAA
>JARRQD010000450.1:0-3407 GCA_037382205.1 Candidatus Thiodiazotropha sp. | reverse complement strand
TTTCTTTACAAGCATGACTCAGCGGACTTTCGGGAAGTTGCAAAAAGACTGAACGCACGTTATTTGCTTCGTGGAAGTGTGATATGGCAAGACTTTTCTGGACAAATAATCACGCAACATTTCGGTACGCATTGTCATAGTCCAATGGCGTTTGGTAGCCGATAGTTGAGTGGCGTCTCTGGCGATTATAAAATACCTCGATATATTCGAAAATATCCTGCTTGGCTTCCTGCCTGGTCTGGTAACGCCTGTGATAGGTTAACTCTGTCTTCAACGTGTGGAAAAAACTCTCTGAAGGCGCGTTATCCCAGCAGTTACCTTTTCGGCTCATACTGCAAATGAAGCCATGGTCCTTGATCGTTTTCTGATAAAGGTCAGAAGCATACTGGCTACCACGATCACTGTGAACCATCAAACCCTTTGCCGGTTTACGCTTCCATATCGCCATCATCAATGCATTATTCACTAATTCAGCGGGCATGCGCTCCGACATTGCCCAACCCACAATGGCCCTGGAGTAGAGATCAATCAAGACCGCAAGGTAAAGCCATCCCTCGTCGGTCTGGATGTATGTGATGTCCCCGGCATATACGGAATCTGGCCGCTCGACTATGAATTCCCGGTCAAGTAGATTCTCAGCGACAGGACAACCATGGTTGGAATTGGTCGTCGCCTTGAATTTACGCTTGATCTTACTCTCCAGACCCTGCTGTTTCATCAGGCGGGTCACGCGGTTACGGCTGATTACTTCTTTGTCGTCAACCAAGTCCTTGACGATACGTCTGGCACCGTAGATCTTACGGCTCTTCTCATAGCTCTCCCTTACTTTCTCACCTAAGCGCTTGTCTTCAAGGCTGCGGACGCTCTCTGGGCGTTTCAGCCAATCATAGTAGGCACTCTGGGAGACATCCAAAAGCTGGCACATCCGGTTCACCGTAAATATCTCATGGTGGTTTTTGATAAATGCGTACTTCACGAGCTTTCCTTCGCGAAGTACGCTGCCGCCTTTTTTAAGATATCGCGCTCCTCTGTTAAATGTTTGTTTTCCTTGCGTAATCGCTTCAGTTCATCGTAAAGATGTTCGTCCGCTGCCGAGTCTGCCATCTGTTGCTTAGGTCCACGGTATTTGCTGATCCAGGTATGTAAAGTATTCTTATTGACACCTAGCTCGTCCGCCGTTACGGATATAGGATGATCGCTCTCTATGGCTAATTTAACTGCTGACTCTTTAAACTCTGACGTATAATGGTTCTGTTTCTTCTGTTTGCTCATCGGTACACACTCTTTAGGTTAGGGCTCAAGATTACTTGAGATTGTGTGTCCGGAATAGTCTATCCACTTCACAACTTCAGCCATACGTTCCATGTTTTTACGACGCGCTTGCATCAGTCCTTGCAAATAGAATTGTGCATGAAATGAGTGGTCATGATACCGTGTGGAAAAATGTGACCTAAAGCCTTTACAATGATTATTAAATCGTTTGCCGACGGCTTTAAGCGGGGTTTTGTCATATCGAATCCCTTTGAGTTGGGTTATGTTTCGGCGGGATTTTTAGGTACATCCCTTTGCTAATTTTAACGCTGATAAACATGGCAAAATTATACCATTTCTACCGATAAACAACAGGATAGATGTGACAAAGTAGAATTAATAACTCGAGGATACTCACCATTTAATCGTTGTTGTGAAAACACTGCCATTTAATATAACCATCAGATTTTGATTGGCTTTAGACTATCCAAAACGGTGACTGTCCCGATATTTTACACGGTATTTTACCTTAAATACTATAAGTACAGATTTGACCCCTTATTTCTCTTTAGACAAAGAAGCTGTCCATTAAAATCCCTAATATTTACCTTTTTGTCGCCTACTAGACTTATAGATTTCTCAATCATATCAAGTTCGATTTCAGACAATATTTTCTGCGATTTAATTATTGTTGCAGCCCTGTCGTACTGCCTTTCTCTGAGAGTTTCGTTCTGTTCTTTCAATGCTGAAATCTGCGCCTGCATGCCTTGTAACTGAAAACCATATAGCTGTATAGCAATATATAGTATACTAGGGACACCAAGAATCATTCCAATATCTCGAAGCAGTGCAGCCCAAAACTGTATTCTTTCGCTCAAAATATCTTCCTCCATGTTCTTAGAAAATAACTATCAACCGAATAATGGCAAGTGCTAACCATCATATTCAATCCTTTTTTGCCACCCTAACTCATTAACAAATTCAGAGTTCTGAATTTCACCGTTCGAGAAACCCATCACTTCTTTATCTGAAATGTTTAAACGCCTCATAAACTTTTCATACTCTATTTCATAGACTAGTTGGCATCCTTTGATGGCCTTTTTTGATTTATCAATATTGTGCATAACTCTATAGATACCAACAGATCCAGGTCGATACTCATACTCATTATTGCCTAGATTGCTAAGAACCATGAATTCACCAGTAAGGTTATTTTTATTTAGTTTTATGACGCACACTTTCTTTGAGTTTTTTGCAGTCGATTGTTTTAGCTTCCATTTCATTTATTGACAATACCTTTTGAGATTATTTGTTTTGTCCTAACGCCTCAATAACCGACGCAGCTTTGCTGCGTTCGAACCATAGGCGCGTGTTTTATTGACTTGTTAAAGCACACCGAACAGCCTCAATAAGCCACCAATAACTACGACAACCGATATTGCGCCGGATATCCAGTGTTCTCTGAAGAGTTCAATGAGCACATTAGGATGCCAACCATAGCGCTCATGCCACTTTGCATTTGTTTTAAGAGTACCATCGGCCGCACGTCCTAAAATATTCGCAAGAATGTGGACCTTCCTCAAAGTCGATTGATGTAACTTGATGTAGTCTTGAGATTCAAATGCGTCAGATTCTTCTTTTCCGGTTAAGAAGTCACGATGTGCGATATGATTCTTCTCTATTAAAGTTGCTAGTCTGGGATGGCCCGTATAGGAAACACCATAAAGAGCAACCAAAGCCCTTGCGAGGTCAAATTTCTTACCTTCCGGTAGAACAAATGGCTCACCCTGCAACACTCTACATCGGTGTTCCAAAGCGGCGAACCCGTAATTTATATCTCGCATATTCCAATGCACCCAACATAAACCTTGATTTTGGCGCATGAATGAGAAAAACTCAGAGAGCATTTCTTTTTCAAGCTCATCGTATTTTTCAGGAATCGAGGTAAACTCGATTCCCTTCTGTTCTGCGATTTTGTGTATCGAATAGGATTCTGTTTGTCCAGATTCATAATTTCTTACAGCAATTGAAGTTACTCGCGGTGTGCGCCCATCTTCTCGATCATAGAAACTTTCGCACGAATAATGAACAACCAAAACATCTGATGGCTTATCAGAGATGCCATCAAGTTCATTGGCTGTTTTCCGTCGTCTCTG
>JARRQD010000449.1:0-2640 GCA_037382205.1 Candidatus Thiodiazotropha sp. | reverse complement strand
CTGGGATTGGGGGTAAAAAAATTACGCGAGCGCCCGGCAGGCTCCCGGGTTCTGGTGCTGATTGCCGATGGAGAGAACACAGCCGGCACCATTCCTCCCCTGAGAGCGGCGGAATTGGCTCAGCTGGTTGATGCCGCCATAGATTGGGTCAGCGAGGATAGCTGCCATGTTTGAGTTTCACTGGCCCTGGATGGCGCTACTCTTGGCCTTGCCACTGTTGGTAAGGCTGTTCTGGAAACGACCGGCGACCGATCAGTTTGAATCGATAGAGGGTCTGCAGGCTACCCTGCTGCATCCCAATCTCTCCCATCTGCAGGCGGCCTTTAAGACCAAACGCCCAAAGGCGTCACTCAGTAAGCAACTCTATCTCGGTCTACTCTCGCTGATCTGGTTATGCCTGGTCCTGGCACTGATGCGGCCACAATGGCTGGAACCCTATACTGAGAATCGTACAGCAGGTTATGACCTGATGCTGCTGGTGGATGCCTCTCACTCCATGAATGCCCTGGATTTCACCCTGGATGAAGAACAGGTCAGCCGTATGCAAGTGGTCAAAGGTGTGGTTTCAAAATTCATCGAAGGGCGCCAAGGCGACCGGGTCGGACTGGTGATTTTCGGCAGTCGGGCCTATGTGCTCTCCCCTCTCACCTATGACCGGAAAGCGGTAAACAGTCTGCTCAAAGATGTGGTGCCACCTGGGATTGGGGGTAAAAAAATTACGCGAGCGCCCGGCAGGCTCCCGGGTTCTGGTGCTGATTGCCGATGGAGAGAACACAGCCGGCACCATTCCTCCCCTGAGAGCGGCGGAATTGGCGGGGCAGGAACAGATACGCATCTATAGCATAGGCGTTGGCAGCAACAAGAAACGCATACCGATCATGGAGAACGGCCGGATCGTGACCCGCACAGATCTGAATTTCAACGAAAAGGCGATGCGTGATATTGCCGAGGCTGGAGGCGGCGCCTACTTCAGAGCCACCGACACAGAAGCCCTGGAAAAGATCTATCAGAAAATCGATGAACTGGAGAAGACCGAAGCGGAATCGAGGACCGTCTTTGTCCCTCAGCCCCTCTACTATTGGCCGCTCACAGCCGCGCTCATCTTGTTGCTGATCCTGGGTATCTATCCTGAAGGTAGACAGCGCCAGCTCAAGGGGGGCGGTTATGCCTGAGGCCACCTTCCACTTTGCCAGAGCTGAGTGGCTGTTCGCCCTGCTTGGACTGATCCCTGTCCTGGCCTGGTTGATTTTCAGCGTGGTACGCCCGCGGCGCGGACCTTTTCACCGCTATGCGGATGAGCACCTGCTGCCCCACCTGGTGGGTATCCGTGAGTTGAGTGTCAATGAACGCTGGAGCCGATTTACCCGCTGGGCACTGCTGTGGATACTGCTGGTTGTTGCCCTGGCTGGGCCGCGCTGGGACTACAAAGACATCCAGGCATTTTCTCCGACCAATGACCTGGTGGTGCTGATGGACATCTCCCGCTCGATGCATGTCGGAGATACACCGCCCTCAAGACTCTCCAGGGCACGCCAGGAGGTACAAGACCTGGTAATGCTGAATGATGAATTGCGCATCGGCATGATTGCATTTGCCACGGTCCCTCATGTTGTATCACCCATTACAGAAGACAGCCAAAGCATTCTGGCGGCGCTGCCCGCAATCACCTCAGAGCTGGCAAACCTGCAGGGTAGTCGCTTGGTTGCCGCCATGCAGCGCGCTGAGCAGCTGTTCAGCAGTGACAGCCTGCAAAACAGCCGCACAATACTGCTTGTCAGTGATGGGGATTTCGATGAGCCGGGAATCATTGAGCAAGTGGATACCATGCGGAAACAGGGCATCACCCTGCACACCTTGGGCATTGGAACAACCGGTGGGGGTCCGGTTCCCGCACGGATCGGACAGAGTGATCTGATGCGGGATAGCGAAGGGAAAATCATCGAATCCAAACTCAACCAAGCGCTGCTACAAAGTCTCGCACAAGCCGGTGGGGGTCAATATCTGGAAGCCGATTTTCGCGACCTGGACAGCCGTCGGATACTCGAACTTTCCAGCAGTGGCTCAGCCACACCGACCCGCTCTCAGGAAAAAACCAGAATATGGAATGAGCGTTTTTACTGGTTGCTGCTGCCACTTATGGTATTGCTGCTACCTTACTTTCGCATTGTAGCCGCAGGGAAATCATCACCATGAGGAGGCGTTTATCGGTTCTGTTACTTCTCTGTAGCGCCACACTCGCCGATGCGGACTGGTTCTTGAACCAAGAGCAAGAGGCTGCGGAGAACTATAAGCAGGGTCACTACAAAGAAGCGGCAGAAGGCTTTCAGGACAACTATCGCCGTGGAGTAGCCAACTACCGAATCGGTGATTACGAAAGTGCGATCGAAAACTTCAATCAGGTTGAGCGAGAGGAGGTCAGGCTCGATGCCCTATACAACCTCGGCAACAGTCACTATCGCTTGGAAGAGTACGAAAAGGCGATAGTGGCCTATGAGTCAGTGTTACAACTTCAACCGGATCATGAAGATGCCAGACATAATTTAGCCCTGGCTAGAGATCAACTGGAGCAGGAGCAGGAGCAGGAGCAGGAGCAGGAGCAGGAGCAGGAGCAGGAGCAGGAGCAGGAGCAGGAGCAGGAGC
>JARRQD010000448.1:2122-4086 GCA_037382205.1 Candidatus Thiodiazotropha sp. | reverse complement strand
CCCATCATCACCCGCTTGGCGTGTCCTGGGTACTGCTTTTTCATACTGACCACGGCTAACCGATAGGAGCACCCCTCCGGGGGGAGGTAGAAGTCGACAATCTCAGGGAACTGCTTCTGCAGTATCGGTACGAAGACTTCATTCAGGGCGACACCGAGTACAGCGGGCTCATCCGGTGGCCGGCCGGTGTAGGTACTGTGATAGATAGGCTCTTCGCGGCGGGTGATACGGTCGACCCGGAATACCGGAAAGGTCTCAACTTCGTTGTAGTAGCCGGTATGGTCTCCATAGGGGCCCTCATCGGCAGTTTCGCCAGGATGCAAGTGACCTTCGAGTACAAACTCGGCCGCAGCGGGCACCTGCAGATCAGAACCGATGGATTTCACCACTTCGGTACGGCTGCCGCGAAGTAGGCCGGCAAAGGCATATTCCGACAAGGTGTCAGGCACTGGGGTGACAGCGGCCAGGAGGGTCGCCGGGTCCGCCCCGAGGGCGACGCTGATGGGAAAGGGTTCTCCGGGATGGCTCTCCTGCCACTCGCGATAGTCCAGTGCGCCGCCACGATGGGCAAGCCAGCGCATGATCAATCGATCTGGCCCGAGCAGCTGCATTCGATAGATCCCCAGATTCTGCCGGCTCTTGTTTGGCCCTCGGGTAACGACCAGTCCCCAAGTGATCAGTGGTGCGGCGTCTTCCGGCCAGCAGGTCTGTATCGGTAGTCGGGTCAGATCCACTTCGGCCCCCTCCTGACAGACCGCCTGACAGGGGGCATTGTGCAGCGCTTTGGGCGCCATATCGAGCACTTTGCGAAACACCGGTAGTTTCTCCCAGGCATCTTTCATGCCTTTTGGTGGATCGGGCTCTTTCAGGTAGGCCAGCAGCCGCCCCACTTCACGCAGTGACTCCACCTGCTCTTCACCCATGCCCATGGCAACCCGTTGCGTTGTGCCAAACAGATTGCCCAGGAGTGGGTATGGTGAGCCTTTAACGTTTTCAAACAGCAGTGCTGGGCCACCCCGGCGCAGCGTGCGGTCGCAGATTTCGGTGATTTCCAGGTTCGGGTCGACCTCGGTGCGGATGCGTTTGAGCAGTCCGCGGGATTCGAGTTGTTGAATGAAATCGCGCAAATCTTTGTACTTCATCGTACTGGTGAGCCTCGAATGATTAACTTGGCGAGCAAAAGGTATCTACAACCGATAATCGGCTTAGTGTTAAGTTGCTGAAACTGTTTAATTGTCTGCATGAGACATTACCAGAGGTACTAGGCAGGTCAAGTAAAAGCAAACAACCATTATCAGAAGCCAGGTTATTTGTAACTTTGTTGAGTTGACACCAGCCATCGACCGGCATGCTGAAATTTTCTCGATCTGTGGTTTGTGTCATCTTGGCAGCCGCTGCAGGCACTGCTGAGCGGGTTTAGGATTCAACACCCTCAGTTGTTGTTGAAGGCGCTGTCGTAGCAATCGCCAACCCATAGGCGATTGCCAATCTTGTATGCACTTATCGGAGGACGGATTAATTCATGGATCGATCACGCGCCCCATTTCAGTGCCTATAATGTCAGTATCATGGCATAAAAAATGTCTAGTCTGCATAGCCGTCAGGTGTTGTTCCTGACGCAAATAAGATAGAACTTCATGTTTGAAAAAGATCCCCGCACCTTCTCTCCAGAATATAAGAGTCTGTCACCAGAACAGAAAGCGATGGTCAAGCTTGAGATCACCCTGACCAATTTTTTTAAGAGTTTCGATAAGAGCATGTCGAGATGGGAGCGGATGATCTATCCGATGTTGATGGTCGTCGGTATTCTGGGGGTGTCTGGCTTTTATCTGATCTACAATGTCACCACCGACATGCATACCTTGACAGAACAGGTGGATCCCCGCATGGAGGAGCATCTGCAAAGTATGTCCACCAATATGCAGCAACTCTCTCAGAATATTGCCATCATGACCGAGCAGATC
>JARRQD010000448.1:0-2073 GCA_037382205.1 Candidatus Thiodiazotropha sp. | reverse complement strand
GGAGCAGCACATCGCTACCATGGATGGCAACATCGGGTTGCTGGTCGAGGATGTGGGCGGTATGAAAAAGAGCATTGGCCAGATGAGTGTCAATATGGCGGATATGAACCAGGCGGTGCGTGCCATGACGGTCAATACCGGAGTGATGAGTCGCGATATCAACCAGATGGGCCGGCCAATGGATTACATGAACTCATTTACACCTTGGTAAATAACCCACTCTGGATTTTGCCGTCAGAGATGTTTTCTCTTTGATAGCCAGGCTTTACAGCGATCAACTGGTTTCCGAATTCACAGTAATTCAGGCTAATTGGTTGAAAAAAAGGCCAGAAGCAGTAATATAAGAAAAATCTAATATACTTTTCGGAGTCCTTCAATGAGACATTCGCTGGCTACTTTTCTGCTCTGTCTGGTGGTGGCGCCAGGCCTCTCGTTTGCTGATGCTGCAGCGCTTGAGACAATTCAGGTCGAAAAAAGGGAGACCGCCAGAGAGTTCTGGCTCGATGGCAGCGTGGAGGCGATCAATCAGACCACCCTGTCAGCCCAGACCCGAGGTCAGGTCAAACAGATCCTGTTCGATGTGGATGATTATGTTGAAAAAGGCCAGGTGGTGGTTAAGCTGAAGGATACCGAACAGCGCGCCGCAAACTCGCCTCCCAGTCCCAGTTGGATAAGTCGACAGCGGCGCTGAAATCCGCCAAGGCACGAAAAGAGGCGGCGGATGCCCGTCTGGCCCAGTCCAAAGAGCAGTTCGAGTATACCCGTATCAAGGCGCCCTACAGCGGTATCGTCACTCATCGCTATGTGGAAGCGGGTGAGGTCGCCTCGCCTGGGCAGAAGCTGATGAGCGGCACCTCACTGGATCAGCTCAGGGTGATCGTGGACCTGCCCCAGAGTCTGGTGCCGGTGATTCGTCAGCAGGGTAAGGCGCGGGTGCTGCTGCCTAACGGTGAATCCATTGAAGGCGTGAAACTGACAATTTTTCCCTTTGCCGATCAGAGCAGCAGTACTTTTCAGGTGCGAGTCGATCTGCCAGAGGGGGTTAAGGATCTGTTTCCCGGTATGTTCGTCAAAACCGCCTTCATCACCGGGGTGAAGCAGGAGTTGGTGGTGCCTAGGGAAGCGGTGGTCTATCGCTCTGAGGTTACCGCCGTCTATGTACGGAGCTCTGATGGTCGGATCCAGTTCCGCCACATCCGTGCCGGACATCCGGTCTCTGAAGATACGCTTTCGGTGATTGCCGGGCTCTCCACAGGTGAGCAGGTTATTCTCGATCCGGTGGCCGCAGCCACCGAGCTGAAACAGCAACTGGCGGAGTGAGACAATGAGTAGGCTGGGTATCTCAGGTGCAGTGGCCAAGCAGTTTCTGGTCACTGAAATCACCCCCTTATTGGCACTGGTTGGTCTATTGCTCGGTCTCTTCGCGGTGTTGGTCACACCCCGCGAGGAGGAGCCGCAGATCAATGTCACCTTCGCCAATATCTTCATCCCCTTTCCCGGCGCCACTGCCACCGAGATTGAGCAGCTGGTGGCGACACCAGCGGAGCAGGTATTGTCAGAGATCGATGGCATCAAGCACGTCTACTCCACCTCCAGGCCAGGCATGGCGGTGTTGACCGTGCAATACCTGGTGGGTGAAGATCGAGAGGATGCCATCGTCCGTCTATTCAGTAAGGTCTATGCAAATCAGGACTGGCTACCCCAGGGGTTGGGCGTAGGACAGCCGATCATTAAGCCGAAAGGTATCGATGATGTGCCGATTGTGACCGCGACCTTATGGTCTGAGGATCCGCAAGTGGGGGCCTACCAGTTGAGCCAGGTGGCTCATGCCATCGAGTCGGAATTGAAGCGGGTACCCGGTACCCGGGATATTTATACCATCGGTTCGCCTGATCGAGTGGTACATGTACTGTTGGATCCCCAAGCCTTGGCGGGACATGGCATCGATCTGAGTGATCTGCGCCAGGCGTTGCAATCGGGCAATCACATCCGCGATAACATCAGTGTTACCGCCGACAATCGCGAACTGCTGGTACAGGCCGGTACCTTCTTAACCTCAGCGGATGAGATTGG
>JARRQD010000447.1:0-1979 GCA_037382205.1 Candidatus Thiodiazotropha sp. | reverse complement strand
CCTGTTCCAGGTTCGAGCACCCCTGAAACAGCAAGACCAAAAGTAGAAGAGTGATGGTTTGTCTGTGCATAAGCGTAATTCTATTTGGGCCTGTGAGGGCTTTTGTTGATCCGATACAATCGAGTTAACAGAACCAACAGTAGCATGCTCAAGCCAAGCGCGCCGCCACCGCCATGATAGTGGTCATCCCCATCGCGATAGCTGTCCTCAAGGGGGAGAGCGCTCAGATCCCGGTCGTCATAGGGGCCATATTCAGCTAAAAAATCTTCATTATCAGCATCATACAACTCAATCAGGACATCATAATAGCCGCTGGGGTAGCCATCCGTTAAGCGGGTGACAACCTCATAATCATCCTCGGAATCGTCACCGTCAATCGGGAAACTCTCAGTGGTGTAGTAACGATTCCATGGGCCACCTTCCAGGCTCAGATAGAGCTCAGCATAGACCCAGGCCCGGCCACTCACCACATCCGGATCGAAACTGACACTCAAACGATGGTAGTAACCATCGTCATCGTCGTCACGGCTGATGACAGTTCGAGCATCAAAAATCGAAAAATCCGGGTCGTGATAAGCGTGCACATCGGAGCCACTCAGCTGTTTCTGTCGACTGCCAGTGAGAACCATCGGCTGTTGGATATCGATCTCTGCCTTATCCAGCTCAGATTTCCAACCCGGCTTGGCCAGCGGACCTTCAACCGACTGAGTCAAGCGTTCTACAGACTCATCAGCCTGTAGAACCCCGGCTAGAGCTAACAGAGCTGAAAATACCAGTATCTGCTTCAGCTTCATGAGAGATCTCCAAAGAACAACCTAATCCCACCGATCTCTACGACGATCATGGCGGTGCCGATCACAGTCACGGTCACAATAACGATGACCATGCTTGTACCGATCACGATGACGATAGCCATGACTATCACTATGGCGATGACTGGGGTAGCGGTCATATCGATGGCGATGGTGGTGGATATGGTTAAAATGAAGTCCAAGCAACACACCACCCAACAAGTCATGGGGCAGATCGTGTGCCTGTGCGGTAGGAGTCAATGTGATCGAAGTGGCAAGGATTGCACCGATTGCCAAGGGTTTAATCAGTCTGTTTTTCATGAATAACCTCCATTGGTGTACTTCAACTAAAGCATATGGAGGTGTTGCTGAACGAAAGCTGAATGGCATTGAATATCGCTGTTAATTATCGGTACAGACCAGCGTAACCGTGATCGACACCATTATTCCTCGTGCATGCGAGCGATCACTTGCTACTGTGCATCAAACTCACCCATCGAGCCAAGGCATATCGTAATAATTTCAACATCAGCAAGGTTCGGGCCTTTTCTTGTAACTGCAGGTGTCTGCCAAAAGCCGCCCACCTGGCACTCGCGATCACCAGTAGTAAGTCGACCGGGGAAAGTACGGGACAAAACTTTCGGTAAAGCAATGTATACACATTAATTCGACCTTTCACCGAGTAAGAGTATATAAACATACAGGGTGAATGCATTGGGTTTGTCACCTCAATCATTGAGCTACTGGTTATAGATATTTGTTGATAGTACCAACCAAGCTGGTAGAGTTTTCGAGTAGATACCTTACTGTTCATAGAATAAACGCAGTGTTAGCAAAGGACTCACTGTATTTTCTATCTCCGATGAGCTGTGTAAATTGATGTTAATTAAAATGGAAGCATCACAACAACATTTATTATTTCATGGAGCTGTAATACTGGTATTAGCATTAGTTGCCGGTATTCCCTACGCCAAATCTATACAAAGAGAGAAACCAGATAACATTATATATGCTTGGCGATCGCTCACTCTGCATTAACTATCGGAGCAATTCTGATATTTTCACTGGTAACAATCCTCTCTCTACTTGAGGTTAGCCAAACTATCAAGAGATTAATTGCGTTACTTTTTATTTTATCAGCCTATTCATTTTCTTTCGCTTTATATCTAGGGGCAATTACTGGATATA
>JARRQD010000446.1:0-1999 GCA_037382205.1 Candidatus Thiodiazotropha sp. | reverse complement strand
TGTGTTGTATGTTCTTAAGCACATTGCTGCCGCAGATACCGTTGAGAAACTCGAAGCCTTACTACCCTGGAACATGAAATCAAAAGGTTCGCAATAAGGCTGATTCTTTGGCGCATACGCTCATTGGCGTGATCCGCCGCCATGGAAAACCCCGGATCATTCGCACCGACAATGACCCACTTTTTCAAGCCAAACGGTTTCAAATCGTATTATGGTTGCTCAATATAAAACACCAGACTACCGAACCGGGCTGCCCCTGGATGAATGGGCGCATCGAACGCTTCTTCGGCACCCTGAAAGAAAAGCTCGATCGCTGGGATGTCGATTCGCACGAACAGCTTGAGACGGCCCAGGGACTGTTTCGGGTTTGGTACAATCACCTGCGACCACATCAGCATCTGCATGGGCGTACGCCGGCGGAAGTCTGGGCGGTGCTCGATTGCTATACCACCGATCCCCGGCAATCTATTCCGGTATCGGCCTGGGATGGATTGCTAACAGGATACTATCTGCGTTATTGAGTATCAGGCAACCGACTGATCGTAAACCGGATAGAGATTTCGGTCTGTCCGCGAGGAGCTGTGCCTGCCGGGCCGAGAAGTGAGATGACGCGCCCCTGAAGAGGCGGTTTATGAGTGAACCGCCTCACATTAACGGCATTTGCTCCGCAAAAAAGTCGTCGTGAGCAGTCGATATTGAATTCTTTTAGGGGGGGAATTCTTCCCAAAATAGTCTGACGGACATGCGGACAGGACACCTGATCTGCTCCGTGTATGGCAAAATTTTTAATTCTTATGTAATAGGAATCTTGTGATGCTACTAATGGATAACACATTAACAGTATACAAGAAGTAAAATAATACCAACGGGAATGGCTATATATAAGATTAACAGGTATAACACAACCGAATAGTGAAACCATGACAAGCTATCATAGGGCTTACCAAGAATATACCTTGGTACTCCAAGAAATCTATCCGCAGAGTCATACTCTGAATACCAGCTTTTCCGATTTTCCCGGTTTGAGCAAATAAGCTCGAACATATCTCTATCATATTTCATAGACAGGTTTTCAATTAAGCCATCTATCTTTCTGAAAGCAATCCATAACACCACTACAATAAGTAAAAGTACAGCGGGATTTAGAAACAGTTCACATGCCATTGTTAATCCAAAAAGAAGTCATAATATGACTGATATACCCCAAACTGGATATGACAGGAACTCTTAATCGAGTTGTTTATGGAGCTATACCAGCCTCACCCATTGAGACAGGTGGATTGTAACTTTCAACAAATCTTGCCTCTGCACCAAGATCAATTCCTGCCGGTATTATCCCAGGCGCACTCATTGACAAAGACGCGCCTGAAAACTTAAATTCCCCTGATGGACTTAAAGCCCCATTTAGATTCGCTCTATAGATTCCGCTTTTAGCTCCGGGCACACCTACTTTGCCAAATATATTACCTTGCTGCAAAGCATTCTCTACCTGACTCCAGGACTCAAACTTCTGTTCGCCAATATCATAACCCACACTAATTGATGCCAACGAATGGGCGCCACCAAAAGTATCTACGAGGTAACTACGCCTCTCACCAGTCGCGGAATCTGTAATCTTGACTATATTTCGACTTGTGGTAGCACCAAGCAGTTTGAATCGCATTGAGAGCTTTGAGTATTCAAAAGTTCTCGATCCACTCTCTTCCTGAGCTATATCACTGGATTGTTGATTTGCTGCCACACCATTTATTGGGTCACTATTTTCATTTTGAAAAGCTGTTTTCTGATCCGTAGCATCTTTCAGAGTATAATCAACCGACGTATTGCCCTGACTCTCATGTACTTCGCGCATCACTTCACGCCCGCTATTTGTTGCATGCTCATAGACAGTTGCAAGGGCGTACTGACCTTCAGGGCTGGCGGAAATATTGTTCAGGCCATCTTTTCCTGCCGCTAAAACAAACTCATCAGCTAAAGCACTCTGTTTATCAGCTGTCAC
>JARRQD010000445.1:2140-3976 GCA_037382205.1 Candidatus Thiodiazotropha sp. | reverse complement strand
CCTTGCCCTGCACTGCCACAAGCGCACCCTTCACGCTGTTTAACTGATCTTTTTAGGTTAAATGGTGGTGCCAACAAACTGTTTTATTGTCCCATGGTTTACGACCATGACCTTGACGACTTGGGCCTGATGGAGAGCGAGCGTAAATGGCATAGATTAGACGTTGTAGCTTCCAGGTCGACCCGGGCGATCTACTGACATTTCGGAGCTAATGTAACGTACAAGGTCAAAGCCTTCAGACATAAGCGATCTTCCCAGTTACCTGACACGATGGATGGATCGATTCTAATGAATGGTAAAATTGCTTAATAAGGATAATACAAAGGATAAAATTATCATGAGAAGTAAACTGGCATATTTGTTTCTGCTTATATGTGGTGCAATGGCTACATACGAAGCATATGCAGTAGTGATCGCATACAATACACTTCCTCATAAATTCGCCCCCTATGCTTCAGTAACACCGATGGATCTTGGTTTAAATATAAAGCGCCAGGAAATTTTAGTGAAAGTTCAAGATCCTTCGTTTTTTAAACACACTGGTATTGATTGCAAAAGGCTTCAAAAAAATAGAGCAAACACTGATTGCTCGGTTTGTTGTAAATCCAAGCATATCGAAGGAAATCCAATTTGTAGCCTTTATCTCTACCGCATATTTTGGCGAAAATGACGGTAACAAAATATTTGGCTTTGACCAAGGGGCACATTATTGGTTTAACAAAACGCTATCGGAATTAAATGATGATGAATACTTATCATTAATTGCTATGCTTCCAAGTCCAAACACGCTCAAACCAAATACAGTAGCATCGAGAGAAAGGGTACGCCGCATAAAACTGGTATTGAGCGGTCAGTGCATCTACAATCATGTGTCCAAAATATTCTTAGACCAATGTTCTGGAAGGTGATTGTGCAATACCTAACGACTGTGATCCAGCGGATGTCACTGGGTGCCGCTATTGACCTTTGATGTTATGTAATTTTAGGGGTTCATGATGAACAAAATTGAGTTTTCAAAGAAAGAGAAGGACATGATGACTCAGAAGGTCAAAATGTACTTTCGAGAGGAGTTAAACCAAGATATCGGCGGCTTTGACGCTGAATTCCTTATAGACTTCTTTGCTGAAGAAATGGGCGGATTCTTTTACAACCGTGGCTTGTACGACGCTGAGACAACGATTTCAGAGAAATTATCTGAGATTTCCGATCTGCTTATACAGCTAGAGAAACCTGTTTCGGTTGGCAAATAGTAGAAATCAAAAATCACATACAGAACATGGATAATTCGCGCGCCTTCCACGATTTGATCCAGTTGTTGAACAAGGCCGACCTACAACACCTTATATTGAAGCAGTTATATTGATTTGAGGAATAGGCATTAACACTACCCTCGAATGACGGCGTTTTAATCTGGACAAGAAGCACCCCCGCGCAGCGCGATGATACGAGGACGGTCGCCGTTTAATCGCGACCGCTACGATATCTTCTTGCTGTTGTGAAATCACTACGATTTAAAATAACCATCTGATTTTAATAGATTTAGACTATACTAAACGATGACTCTACTTGTATCTATATCATTGTCGTATTATTGTGAGGTGAAGATGATTTGACAGGGAAGCTCACTCAGAGAGGGACACCGATGCCGTTCATAAACTATCGACCGTGGTTCTTCTACAGGGAACATGCACCCCATCTATTGATGTCCATGCTGGGCGTACACGAGCGCAATCACGCAGAACACAATTCCGCTACGTTCGAATTTGCCCGGTGTTGTGGGCGTTAGCCTGAAGAAACACATATGGAAGTCTTTATACGAAAAGCCAAGCTCGGAGA
>JARRQD010000445.1:0-2031 GCA_037382205.1 Candidatus Thiodiazotropha sp. | reverse complement strand
CGAGACAGCGATCTTGATGAATCAGCAAGCGAATTGGTCGCGCTCAATGTACACCCAGAATTTTGGCGTCAAAATCTTGGTACAAGCCTGTTGAATGCGACACTTGAGAATGTTTCGCAAAAAAAGTATAAAACGCTACACTTGTGGGTCATCAAGGGTAACTCACCAGCGATAAAGCTGTATGAGAAGTTTGGCTTTAAGTATTTTGGTAAAAGCAAAACAGATAGCAATCATTCTGGTTATCCACTGCATGAACTACGTTATTCAAGACCGCTGGGTTAACGAGCTAAATCAACTCGGACGCAATACTCGCTCGTTTGGCGCAGATATTTTTCAACGTTAGATTTATAGAGATGAATAGTACGGATCTACAACTAAAAAATGCTGAATTGTCAGAAATAGATGATATTCTCAAGCTTCATTATCGGTATCAGGTTGATTCCATAGCGGATAAAGACAAAACTATTGGTTTTGTGACAACGTCGTTTACTATAGAGCAATTAGCTGAATTAATAAACAAGGAAAACGGATTATTCATTGTTAAGAAAAATAATGTGGTTGTGGCGTACGTAATGGCTGCGTCGTGGGAATTTTGGTCAGTATGACCAATGTTTGCATTTATGATCAATGCCCTACCAAGCCTCGAATATCGTGGTAAACAATTGAGTACAGAAAACTCATATCAATACGGACCAATTTGTATTGATAAAAGTGTTCGAGGAACAGGTGTTTTAGAAGCAATCTTTGAATTTGTAAAAATTAAAATGTCAAAGAATTTTCCTATCTTAGTAACTTTTGTTAACAAAACTAATGAAAGATCATATCAAGCTCATAAAAGAAAACTGCAGCTTGATGTGATTCAGGAATTTGAATTCAATGGTAATAGCTATTACGAAATAGCATGCTTTACCAATGAAAATTTCTAAGAGGGATGAAAAGAAGTTTTTACACCCATCCCTCATACGCCGCCTAGCATACGGATCCGTACCAAAGCGATTACCAAAAGTGCAGGGGCGCGGCCGGACAAGCAACTCAAGGCACAGAAGCTTTATCAACTCTGACAATATCCTATTCCCCAACTCACCTATTGGCTGTAACGTGAGACAATCAGCCCTAACTGAGAATAGAGCATGATGCGGTATTTCCTCTTTTGGCTTCAGGCCTTCGCTTTATCTATTCGAAATCCACGTGTATGTCGCCTGCTGACTTTTGCCCAATTACCTATAAGATCATGCCAAAGACGAGCACACACCATGGGCTCTAGTGGGCGCTCAGATTCGCCGAGTTCAACCGTAACGTTTTAAAATAAGTACAAAGACATATGATAACAATTATGAGTAGTATAAAGTGTTTTCTATAAACAACAATTCTTCTATCTTTACCAGCGAAATCCGATGATAAAAACGAAATAAGTCTTAACTTCACAGACATTCAATCAGTCTAAGGTTTAAAAATCATTGCTGATTTCTCAGGCGATAAAACTTAATCGGGATAGGGTGCCGCTCTAGCGCTCCGCTCCTACAGCACCGTATATACGGTTCTGTATGTGTCGCCTGAGATACTATTCGCAACGATTTATTGAGTACATATGTTTACTAGAATTTTGCCATCGATACTGACATTTCAGATTGTTTATGAAAGTCTTTCAGCTGCAGTGTCGGTAAGACCAATATTGTAAAAATAATGCACCTATCATCGTTATTGCAGAAGATTTATCTTGCTATTGATATAAACATTCGGGTAGATGACGTCAGCAGGAGGATTTCTCAGCTGTCAATCGGATTGATGGTGCTGATGGTATCGGTGAAGGGTATGCTTGCGATGTTGTTTAATGAAACGCTTGTAGACTGCAGCGTCAAATAAAAAAGCAGGCTTAAAGCCTGCTTTTGTGTTGGGGGCTGGTTAATAATTCTGAGCGTAATGCAGCAATTGCATTACACGGTTTTTGATCAGCGTGGTGCGATAACTTCCCCGCGAAACTGCAGCCGAACTGCCGAAGTTATCACGTGTCCAGTTGTTTTTTATTAGCCT
>JARRQD010000444.1:0-2090 GCA_037382205.1 Candidatus Thiodiazotropha sp. | reverse complement strand
CCGTGTTCCAACCGCCCGCATTTGAGGTAATCGGCAAATTCCTGTTCCACATGCAGTGTCAAGCCAGGCTATATCTCACCGGCGAATTTCACCAGTACCGCAGCGCCATGCAGAAGATGATTAGGCCAGAACCGGACGGGAAAAAGATGCCCAGCGGAAAACGGGTGCGGGAATCACCACCGCTACCTACCCGATCCAGTAGCAACAAGCAGTAGAGCCAGGAGTAGATAATACCGTCACCGAGACGCAGTGAGACACCACCACGATTCTGAATGAAATCTGGCAGGGTATGTTGGGTGTTGATGTCCACCGGTTTTGATAAGCCACCGTGTGGCAGAAGGACAGCATTAGCAGACCGGCACTAAAGCCAAGACAAGCCAATTCACTCAATATGTCACAGGTCATTGGACCGCTGGTATCCTGTGATACCGACTGTACTCGTGCGTAGCTCATAGTAGGTACTTGGATGGATACCTTCAACACCGCAGGCCTTACCTACCATCTTCTGCGCCAACCTATTGGGCATAATATAACGTCTACATTTATTGCTAGGTAATAATCAAGACATCCAAAACCATTCATTTATTGTTAAGCTGAACCATAGGGGTTATTACCTACATACAGATTCAAAATAATCTGTTCAAATTATCGTTCAAATCAAAAGGAGATAGCAGATTTACTGGCTTAAGCAAAAAATACCAGTCTGCGGGACTAAGTTAACTCTCACCATTGTATAAAGGAATATATCATGAACAACATACAGGGAAACCAAGCTAATCTGGCGGCTGCTCACAGAGGAGGCTGTATTCTTCCAGATACAGAGAGAACATATTTTTGTCCTGATGGGGCAAGCATTTCATGTCATGGTGGAACCGCCACAATTCGCGGGACAGGAAACAATGACAATATCCATGCACACATCAACTTTGATGGCACGGTCGATGTAAATATTAATGGTAACACCTACCATTTAACTGCTGAACAGGCACAAAACCTCAAAATAGAAGGCGGTGATGGCCATGACAACATCCAGGTTTCAGGACAACAATTTGGTCCAGACAAAGATGTCTCCATAGATGGTGGTAACGGAAATGATGTCATCCGCGGCAGCTCGGGAGATGATGTCATTACTGGTGGTTTTGGTGACGATTGGATAGATGGAGGTGCCGGTAACGACGACATCAGAGGTGGGTTTGGGAACGATTCGCTAATCGGTGGAAGCGGTGATGACTATCTGGATGGTGGGGTTGGTGATGATGGCCTCTGGGGTGGATCTGGAGATGACGCAATCGATGGCGGCTATGGCAACGACAACCTTATCGGGGGCAACGGAAACGATACCATGAAAGGTGAGCAGGGTCGTGATAATTATTGGGGTGGTAATGGTTCAGATACGCTGATTATTGGCAGCTCTGATGGCGTTATTAATGCAGGTTGCGATTCAAATAACTTGTTTGTCCGTACACGAGTCGATGACAACTATCATATCCTTACTGGACAAAATGACACTAGTAGCACTCAATGCAATAATAAAGAAAGTGGTAATAGCGGATTTAATCATTTTGATCCACTTGGCTTATTTAGTGGCAACTTTCCATTGAATTTGATCTCTCCAAAATAAAATCTCTATTGACCGGAGTTATTAGAGGCTCCGGTCAAAAAGTGGCGTCAATGCAGCTTTAACGTTGGCATCTACCTTTTCCGAGGTGAACAAGCTGCTATTCGGATCTGTATGATTGTCTAGATATTGCGGCCTATCTCCGGAGACAGCCGCGTCCTTGGTCCACCAGACAAGCTATCTTCCTGTTGCTATGCCGCTTAGAGAAGTGTCAACCCCATAACGATACAAACCAATCTGAATCGGATGAGGCCCGTGCTGCCAGCAGCAACTCGGAGGGGTGCTCTAAAATGCCTTGAGCTTGTAAGTTACAAAGTATCTTGTCGATGACCGCCTGATCCTCGATACTGCCGATTATCTTGGCTTCGCCTCCGCACTTCTCGCAGGTAGAGATGTCAATATTGAACACACGCTTCAGGCGCTGCGCCCATCTCATGGCCCGGTGGCGCGGCTGCGCAGTCTTATCATCACG
>JARRQD010000443.1:0-2119 GCA_037382205.1 Candidatus Thiodiazotropha sp. | reverse complement strand
AGGGCGGATGCCCGCAGGGTGATCCGCCAATTCTTCGTCCGAACCAACATCATCGTATGATTGCAGTTAGTCACGTCTCTCATTTGGCGGAACGCCTATCGGCTTCCGCCTTACGGGTTCTTCTATACCAACATCGTAGTGTGATTGCGGTGAGTCACTTCTCTCTATGAGCCAGCCCCCTTTTACTCTAAAAATGTATCCGAAATCCGAGATTAAACAGAGACGACTTTGTTTCATCCGCTGCCGGTGGATTGCTTTCTGCGCGCTTTACGGCCCCCACTTGCGTACCAACGGCAGCAGGTAAAGCACCCTCTGCTATGGGTGCCACTTTAAGACTAGGAACAGGCTCGCTTGATGCGAATATAATTAGTCGAATTTTTGGGAAGTCACCTAAAAACTCGTACATAACAGTAGTACATTGTGGGCAAACATCTTTCCCTTCGACGGCTAAATAAATCGTTCCTTCTGCATCTGGCGTTAAATTTTCAGCTAAATATTCTAAGGTTTTTCTTTCTGCATCTTTTGATCTCGAATGTGTATGATCTCCAGGAGAATTTTCGACTGTATTTTTAGAATAGCGCGGTTTTTCAGGTATTGGTGCATGTGGAACCTCCTGATGTGAAGGGTGAGGATCTTTTCCGCTCTGCGCTCGAATGGGTGATTGACCACTGTAACCCTCAGCTTCTACCTCTGCGGCGCTAACCACGCGACCTGGTTTGGGCTTTGGGCCACCTGTGTCGATAACTTGTTTTAATCGTGCCTGGACTGCCCTAGTTTTTGAACTGTTTCCTTGAGGAATCTTTGATGCAAGGGGAAGCATATATGATGCTACATTCAACATTACTGCGCTGGTAGTTCCAGATTCATCAACATAATCAGCAGCACTAGTACCTGCGTATAGAATCCCTGCTCCATATACAAACGATTTTGCCGTTTGTTTGGCACCTACGCTAGCTACGGATTTAGCGATACCTGCTCCTCCTAGCAATAACCCATGAGCAACGCCGGCAACTTCCCCACCTTTGTACGCTGCGCTTTCATATTCAACTGTGTCATCAAATCCCCAAGCTTGCCTTATTTTTATTGTAAGACCGAAAGACACGGTATCACCAAAGCCGGTTAAAGCGTCATCAATGCCAGCTTTGTCTAGAAAATCGATGGAGGGTTTTACGATATTATTATCTAGCCACTCAAATAGTCCATTCCCCGTTGGATCTTTAGCACCAATCGGCTTAGATCTTACATATGAGTAGATGTTGACCCCATCCCCAACCCCAATAGGATCCGCCGCAGTCCACCTCCCCAACCAACACGCATAATACCTGGCTCCGTGATATGCCAACCCCGTCTCCTCATCCCGCTCCTTCCCCGTATACCGATACCGCTTCAAACTCCCCTCACTCGCCGATCTCACCACTCGAAGCGCAGTCGTCCCATACGGGTGATATTCCTCAAACGAAATCAACTCGGCATTCTCATCCAGCTCTATAGAAACGGACCCTAAATGATTCCCCAACTGAAACCGTCGGCTCTGTTCCGGTGACCCGTCATCACCGATCGTGCGCGTATCGATCTGAGCAATCCGCTGCTGATCATCCATCACATGCAGGGTCTGACGCTCCAGCGACCGGGTTTGTCCATCGTTTTCGTATTCCCGATAGATTTCGAAGCCACCGAGATAAGCGCGTTCATGTTGGCGGGTTGGTGTCTCTCCTGGAGCGGCCTGCCGCTCTGTTACCTTGCGCACGCGCTGGCCGCTGGCGTCATAGACATAAAACGTGGTTTGCGGCGTTCCTCCGTTGTTGATCACGGTGCGGCTGGTCGCCTGCAATTGGTCCTGGAAGTCCCATTGCATGAAAGGCAAATGCGGCATTTGCGTCATGTTGCCGTGGGCGTCATATAGATAGCCTTGTGACAGCGTGGGATTGGCTACGTAAGGGGTAGGGCAGGCAGCGGCCGGATCGATTTCATTGGCACCGCCGGTGGCCAGCAGGCGATTGCTGTCCAGCGCATATTGATAGCAGCGCTTCCAGCGCAGGGCGTCACCGCCGGAGTGGGACATGCTGAGGATGTTTCCAACGCCGTCATAGACGTATTCTTCGACATAACGTTGCAACGC
>JARRQD010000442.1:0-3960 GCA_037382205.1 Candidatus Thiodiazotropha sp. | reverse complement strand
GTTCGGTGCCTTTCTGAGCGAGTATCAGGGTGCGGATCGGCAGCATCTTCGGCAGCTGATTGGGGCGGCCAGACGGGAGCAGGAGAAAGGTGCTCCACCTCAGGCCTACCGTAAACTGTTCAAATACCTGCGAGAGTTGTCAGGGCTCTAAGCTGAATCCCGGTTTGGCATTGGCTGGAATCGTCTCAAGCCGCCAATTTGGGATCGCCCATTGCCAGAGTGATTCTACATTCATCGGTCGCTCTGCCGGTAAGGGCTGCTGGAGGAAGGCCAACACTCTGAGCAGTATCGTCAGCGGATCTTTGGCATCCACTGGCCTGTCCCGATCCTGCTTACTCAGTTTGCGCCCGGTTCGATCGACCGCCAGTGGCAAATGCAGATAGTTTGGCTGATCCAAGCCAAGCCGCTGTTGCAGGTAACACTGTCTGGGGGTGGAGCTCAGCAGATCAGCGCCCCGCACCACATCAGTGATCTCTTGCCAGGCATCGTCCACCACCACGGCCAACTGATAGGCGTGATAGCCGTCTACCCGTCTGATTACAAAGTCACCGATCTGTCTGCCGGGATTCTGCACAAACATCCCCTGCAACCTGTCGGTAAAGCGGATTTCCCGATCTTCGGTGAGTAGTCGAATGCTGTGTGGCGCATGAATCATGCCTTTGCCTGACCGGCAGGTACCTGGGTAGATCGGTCCATCTGCGCCTGGCTCGGCCAGCTCGCGGATCTGCTTGCGGGAGCAGTTGCAGGGGTAGGCCAAATCCGCTGCCAGCAATCGATCAACCGCCTCGGCATAGTGTTCGGTTCGTTGGCTCTGATAGACCACTTCCCGATCCCAGTGTAAGCCGAAAGCGTCGAGATTGGAGAGGATTTCTGCTGCGCAGCCCTGAACCTCCCTGGTGCGATCCAGATCCTCTATTCTCACCAACCACTCCCCCTGGTGGTGTCGGGCATCGAGAAAACTGCCCACGGCGGCCACCAGGGAGCCAAAGTGAAGTCTTCCCGTCGGCGATGGGGCGAATCGTCCCCGATAGGTGCGCTTAGTGTCGTCTCTCATTTAACCTAACAAATTCAGTTGACCGCTCTATTCTGCTAATTATTTGTTTTTTATCGAAAAAGTATCCGGTCGGCAGACCCGCCCACTGGGTGAGTCACCCTGTGCAACTGATCTTTTAGGTTTAAGCCAGCCTTATTGGACATCAGTAGCGCGACTGCCTGGCGGCCAAAAAGCAAAAAACCGGCTTGCGCCGGTTTTTTATGAGTAACAACCAAGTTGGTATTAGCCCATCTGCTTTTCACGGATCTCATCAAGTGTTTTGCAGTCGATGCATAGGGTGGCTGTCGGCCTCGCCTCCAGGCGGCGGATGCCAATCTCAATGCCACAGGATTCGCAATAGCCATACTCTTGGTTGTCGATCTTCTCGATCGCTTCATCAATTTTCTTAATCAGCTTTCTCTCCCGATCCCTGGTCCGCAGTTCGAGACTGAATTCAGACTCTTGGGTTGCACGGTCGTTCGGGTCAGGGAAATTGGCCGCTTCATCCTGCATATGGTGAACTGTACGGTCGACCTCCTGCATCAGGTTGGCTTTCCAAGCAGCGAGTATGGCGCGGAAATGTTCTTCCTGCCCCTCACTCATGTACTCTTCACCCTCAGCGGGTTCATAGGGCTCGATGCCGAAGGATCCAGCTCCTGTTGTTGTGGCTTTCGTCTGGGCCATTCATGGTACCTCTTACGTGAAGGCGCATATCTATACCAGAAAGGAAAGAGCGAAACAATACATGGCTAAATCATATTATTGAAATAAGTTTTCTCTTACATCCATAAGGTAGGACAAAATTCAGACCAGATAAAGGACAATGCAGGAATATCAGTCTTTGGCTAGACGCGGTTACCATCGAGCGGTGTGATCTATGCCTCAATCTGGTGCGAATTGAGGGGGGATTGGTTGAGTTATCTTTGACCTGTTGGCAACAAAGCCTACAAAGCCCCTTGCCCTGTACCACCACAAGCGCACCCTTCACGCTGTCCAACTGATCTTTTTAGGTTAAAAAAGCTGGCTGCACAGGTAAATTCATCGCTCGGTGAATCGATGAGTTACGAGCTGCAGCGGTTTGTTGTTACACTATTTTGGCGCCAGAATCGTAGTGTAACGCACTACACACGCTTGGCTTGAATAAACTGAAGGTATGAAGATGGCTGAATTAGAGGCACTGATATTTGATGTGGACGGCACCCTGGCTGATACGGAGCGAGATGGTCACAGGGTTGCATTCAACCAGGCTTTCAAAGAGGCAGGATTGGATTGGGACTGGTCTGTTGAATTATATGGACAGCTGCTTGCGGTGACTGGTGGTAAAGAGCGAATTCGTTACTACTTGGCCAACTACAACAGTGCTTTTCAAGGGTCTGCAGAGATGGACTCATTCATTGCTGGTTTGCATTCCGCCAAAACCGAGCACTACACCAGGATGCTTGCAGAGGGCATGATACCGCTGCGAAGTGGCGTCAAGCGGCTACTGCAGGAGGCGAGAGAGCAGGGATTGCGCCTGGCCATCGCTACCACCACCACACCGGCTAATGTCAGCGCACTGCTTAAGTACAGTCTCCATCCGCAGGCAGAATCCTGGTTTGAAGTGATTGCGGCGGGTGATATTGTACCGGCAAAAAAACCGGCCCCGGATATCTACGTTTGGGCCATCCAGCAGATGCAACTCGCACCACAAGCCTGCATGGCATTTGAGGATTCCCATAACGGTGTACAATCAGCGAGACAAGCTATGATAGAGACCATTCTGGTGACCACCAATGGCTACACCGCAGAGGATGACTTTACCGGTGCAACGCTGATCGTCGACCAGCTTGGTGAACCTGACCAGCCATTCCAGCGGCTGAGTGGCAGAGCCGTCGATTTCAATTACACCAACATCGATATGCTGCGAACGCTGCATGACAATGGTGTGAAATGACCGAGATCGCTCGACGCATGGGGCAAATTGCGCCATTCCATGTGATGGACCTACTGGCCAAGGCGCGCAAACTGGAGGCTGAGGGCCGCTCGATCATCCATATGGAGATCGGTGAGCCTGATTACCCAACCCCAGAGCCGGTGGTCGCAGCGGCACAGGCCGCCCTTGCTGACGGTAATATCCACTATACACCGGCCACCGGTTTGCCCGAGCTGCGCCACAAGATCGCCAATTATTACAAAAGCCAATATCAGGTGGATGTTGAGCCAAACCAGGTTATTGTTACACCCGGCTCATCGGGTGCGCTGCAATTGCTGATGAATGTGTTGATCAATCCCGGGGAGTCGGTGCTGATGGCCGACCCTGGATATCCCTGCAATCGCCATTTTGTTTCGATGGTCGATGGCATACCGGTGGGAGTTCCGGTGGGGGAGGTCACGAAATACCAGTTGAATGCCGAACTGGTGGAGCAGGCCTGGCGGGACGATACCAAAGCGGTGCTTATCGCATCCCCATCCAATCCCACAGGTACCCTGCTGGCTGAATCTGAGATGCGGCAGCTGTATGACAAAGTGACTGAATTGGGTGGGGTGCTGATCGTTGATGAGATCTATCTGGGGCTGAGCTATACGCCTGAGGTGAACACAGCGCTGGATATCAGTTCCGAGATCTGCGTAATCAACAGTTTTTCAAAATACTTTTCCATGACCGGCTGGCGATTGGGTTGGATGGTTGCCCCTGAAGAGATGATTGATCCACTCGACCGGCTGGCTCAGAACATGTTTCTCTCGGCGCCGACTCTCTCACAGATGGCCGCCATCAGTGCTTTTTCTCCTGAAGTGATATCGATTCTGGAACAGCGACGCCTGGCGTTTCAGCAGCGGCGGGATTTTCTGTTACCGGCACTGCAGGATTTGGGGTTTTCCCTGCCGTTGACACCGCAAGGCGCTTTCTATCTCTATGCCGGCTGCAGTGAGCACACCGATGACAGTCA
>JARRQD010000441.1:0-3754 GCA_037382205.1 Candidatus Thiodiazotropha sp. | reverse complement strand
CCTCTACATCATCGGCGACTACACCGATGATGTGAAGGAGATCTATCTGCCCTGGGTGCGTGAAAAACGATCCATGATGGATGAATACAGTGAGGATGACCGCTTCGAAGTGTTAGTCGCCGGCGAACCCTACTTTCTGGCTTGGATGCTCGCCGATCTGGTCAATAAGTGGTGGCTGTTCGTCATCTCTTTTGCGATCGTTATTGCCGCACTCTGGTTCGAGTTCCGTAATTGGCGTGGATCCCTGTTTCCGATCATCGGAGTTAGCGTCACCATCATCCTGACCCTCGGTCTAATGGGCTTTTCCGCCTTCAAACTGACCACCATGATGGTGCTTACGCCGATGTTGCTGTTAGCCATCGGTATTGGTCACTCGGTGCAGGTAACCCGACGCTTCATGCAGGAGCAGGCCGTGTCGGGGGATTGTGAGTCAGCGGCCAAGAGCGCCATCTCCCACACAATTATACCGGCGGCCCTGTCGATTGTTACCGATATGGTTGGATTTGCCACTCTGGCAACGGTGGATATCTCGTTCTACAAGGCCTATGCCTATTTCGGCATGTTCGGTATGTTGACCCTGCTGTTCACTACTACCACCCTGATCCCCCTGTTGATGATGACCTTTCCCTGCAGCAGCAGAGAAGCGAAGCAAGGGCATGAGCATGATTGGGAGACCAAGGTGGGTGGCTTTATCTGCGGCCTGTTGACCGGCCCCAGCAAGCTGATCCCGATCGGTATCGTCGTGGCGATCATGGCCTGGTCGGTCTATGAGACCGACATCCTGAATGGCACCAGCGAGGATCTGATGCCGGGTGTGGAGAAGGGGATCAACTACTCACGGGCCGCCTTCAAGGAAAAATCGATCACCATTCAACACATCGAACGGTTGAATGAGATCATGCCGGGCGTGATCTCGGTTTCGATACCGATACGTGGCAAGGAGCCAACGGCAGAACTCTGTGTGGAGACCTATTTTCCCGAAGAGATCTACGACATAGAGGATCCACAAGAGAAGGTCGCCCAGTGCGAAAAGGCCAAACAGGAGCTGGGTTGCTGGGATCCCGACCCTTGTGGTGCCCAGGGTATCTTCAACGAAGCCGATGTGTTGGCTGACATCGAAGCCCTCGAAGAGTGGATGCGTGCCCATCCGTTTATCGGATTCACCGGCTCCTATGCCCAATATATCCGCCTGGTGAACATGTTGCTGACTGCCGAACCCGGTGAGCAACCTGACATCAAGGATCTCTATATCCCCACCTCGAAAAAGTTGCGTGAGATCGATCCGGACGACGATCGTGGCGGTGATGATATCGTACAGCTCTACAACGGACTTTTAGAGACCATGACCGAAGAGGGCGACATGGACTCCTTTGTCATGAAGAACTGGAACGAAGGGGTGGTGATGGGCTTCATCAACACCATGGACCCAGTGGAGGCCCATCAGGTCACCATGGATATCCAGCAGTATATTGAAGACCACAAGAACGACACCGGTTTCAGTAAGGTCAACTTTGGCTTGCGATCCGGTCCGGTAGGCGATCTTTCCGGCGATACCAATGAACTCTCTGTGGATGGTCCAAACTATGTCAGACCCGGTCTGGGCGGTTTCCTTGGCGCCACTGAGGCGACCCGGGAAGTGGCTGTGGACAACTGGCTCTCCGGTCCTCTGCTCACCGCGGGGGCGGTATTCGTGATCGCCGCACTGATCTTCCGTTCACTGATCGTCTCTTCGATCCTGATGGTGCTGCTGTTCATCACCCTGTTTGCCCAGTATGGACTGGGTGGCTACATGACCAGCATTCAAAACTGGTCGGGCAATCTGGCCTTCCATCTGCAAGTGGCGCTGAGTATCGCCATGGGGTTGGGCATCGACTACGGCATCTACATGATGTCGAGACTCAAAGAGGAGATGGAAGCGACGGCTGGTAACTGGCATGAGGCGTTGATCAATACCCTCAATACTACCGGTTCTGCGGTGATCATCTCGGTGGTGGTGCTACTCGGCTGTTTCGTTCCGTTGTTAAACACTGATCTGGCCAACACCTGGGGACTGGGCATCTACATCAGTCAGGCACTGCTGATCGATGTTGTGACCGCATTGACCATCCTGCCGATGCTGGTGGCCTGGTTGAAGCCGAAGTTCGTATTTGGTGAATACAAATAAAAACTAAAAAGCGTGCTTAATAGCCTGAATATGAGGAAAACTTTTGATTGGCATTCATTTATACAAATCACACAAGTAGTTCAGAATTGTTAGCGTATTGCTCTGAATACAGAGCATTTGTTGCAGCATTTTTTGTCAAAATTGAGCTCCGTTATCGGAGCGAGCTAAGTTATGAATGTAGTTGGCCCACAAGTCAAATGGCTGCGCGAACAGAAAGCCATGACTCAAGAAGATCTTACCGCTCAATGCAATCTCCTTGGCTGGAACATCAGTCGTGGAACATTGGCAAAAGTAGAATCTCAAGTAAGACGTGTCACAGATTCCGAAGTTGCCTTACTGGCTGAAGCGTTGGAAGTCGACATATCCACATTATTTGAAAAGACCTGATAACCTGATACAAGAATGCCACGATCAGAATGAACTTCAATGAATAGGGTCTTACACCTCGCTTCTCCTCCGGACAAGCCGATAGGCTTCATCCACAGATGCATAAAATCGACCTACATCATGGTCACAACAGAATTTGTAAACCATCACTTCAAGAAAAGCGCAAAAACCGACACGATATCCCCTGGCGTCAGAATCCTTCACAACCGTCATATCATCGATTATTCGATTGATAATATTTGATCCGGCTAATGAGGGGTTAGCTTTGAGGTAAAGCGCGATACACGCGGCATACTTGCGGCCCTGAGCACAGGCAGTACCATAATCCACATTCTCATCCAACCATTGGAATTCACAAATACTCTTATCTTTAGATGGCGCATACAGGCAGTCATCCAGCGATATGGATTCTTGGGTGCAACCAGAATACGAAGATTTACGAACAGTCATTGCGTCTCCTAAGTTGCTTCTTAGTAAACCACCTGTTGTTTTGATTCAAGCTGATTCAAAAATGGGCTGATACTTCTTTGAAAGGCTGAAACGCCACTTATCTTTGCAATAACACCCATAGCGCCTAACCGCATAGCTTGTAACTGAATGTGCTTATTGTTGTAATCGGATGTATGCAGCACGAATGGAGTGCCTTGCTTTAGATGCTGAACGACTTCCAGTCCATTCATGTCCGGCATTTGGTAATCCAGTATGATGAGATCATAGTTGTACATTCGGCAATTCGAAATGGCCTCGATGCCGCTACAGGCCTGTGCTACACAATGCCCCATAGAAATCAGCACCTCTTGAACAAGTATCCTTATCACCCCTTGGTCATCCACTACCAGAATATCAGACATCCTTTTTACCTTATTTTCATCAGATCCAGTTGGAGGAAATCTCCGCGTGAGATAATTAAATTAAATATCGTTTGCTCTGAATACGGAGCAATGATGGCAATATTCGCACAAAAAATCAAGCTCTGATATCAGAGCGCATTGATCGTTGTATAGAATTGGTTCGTATATCAAGCTGTTACCTATTGGGCGGTGGCGCTACATTCCTCTCATCAGCAGCCATGTCGAACTCCCTAATTTCATTTAATTTGAACTTAAGATCAATGGCTCTTTGTTTTAACCATTGAGCATGACGCTCAAATCCTCCCAGGGTATATGGGTCGAGATGCTCATTGTGGATGGCCAGCACTGTGAA
>JARRQD010000440.1:0-2188 GCA_037382205.1 Candidatus Thiodiazotropha sp. | reverse complement strand
TTGTGCCGCCACTGCATCGATGATGGCGCTACCTCCCAGCATGGTGCCTGCCATCGCCGAGGCACTGGAGAAGGCCAAGCGCCCATCGGTAATCTGGCTCTCTTTTCAGGAGTGTACCGGTTGTACCGAGTCGCTGACCCGCAGCCACTCCCCGAGTGTGGAAAACTTGATTTTTGACCATATTTCACTGGATTATCACCATACCCTGCAGGCCGCATCCGGTGACGCTGCGGAAGCGGCCAGGGAAGCCGCTATGCATGAGAATCAGGGAAAGTACATTCTGGTGGTTGATGGCTCTATTCCCCTGGCTAATCCAGGCTACTCAGCAATAGCAGGCATCAGTAATCGGCAAATGCTCGAAGAGACTGTGGCGGGCGCAGCTGCGGTAGTGGCGGTAGGCAGCTGTGCCGCATTCGGCGGGCTACCACATGCCAATCCCAACCCTACCGGAGCGGTTTCGGTGAGTGAGATCGTCAAGGATAAACCGGTGGTCAATGTATCCGGTTGCCCACCTATCCCGACAGTAATAACCGGTGTGTTGGCCCATTTTCTGACCTTTGGTTCACTCCCAGAGCTGGATGCTCTGGGACGCCCGATGGTCTTCTTCGGGCAGAGCATACACGACCGTTGCTACCGGCGGCCTTTCTATGACAAGGGACTGTTTGCTGAAACCTTCGACGATGAGGGGGCGCGTAAGGGGTGGTGTCTGTTCAGGCTGGGCTGCAAAGGCCCTATGACCTACAACGCCTGCGCCACAGCCAAATGGAACCAGGGAACCAGCTGGCCTGTTGAATCGGGTCATGGCTGTCTGGGCTGTTCAGAGCCCGACTTCTGGGATGCGGGTGGCTTTTACAGTGCACTCTCCATTCCCGATAGCGATCTTACCCGAAAGACCGGCTATGTGGTGGGTGCTGGTGTTGCACTGGGGGCTGTCGCAGGCGCACTCAATCGCACTACACAGTCGAAAGCAGCGGCCAAACATGAAACTGTCACTATAGACGACTTGGATAAGAAATCATGAGCACACCAATCGATTTTCTTCTGTGGGTACGAGGGCCAGGGTTCGATATTGCTTTGTTCATCTTTGTTGTTGGGGTTCTAATACGGCTGCTTGAGGTTCTGATGCTGGGACGTAAAGTCGATTACTCAGAACCTCGGGGTGCTGAACTGGGCGCTGGTATGTTGACTCTGCTGAGCCGGACCGCCCCAGAGGGGGGCAGCTTTAAACGCTCGCCTTTTACGGTCGTTGGAGGCTATATCTGGCATATCGGCTTTTTGGTCAGTCTGTTTCTGTTTGTACCGCATATTGAATTGATCAATTCAGTGCTTGGAATTCGTTGGCCTGGTATCGCCAGTAATCTGGTGGATGCCATAGCGGCTGTGACCATCGTGACTTTGGTGGCGATGCTGTTTAGTCGTTTGACCCATCCAGTGAAACGGTTTCTCAGTGGACCGGAGGACTATCTGACCTGGCTGGTCACCTTCCTGCCCATGCTGACCGGCTATCTTGCCTACCATCGTATGATCAATCCCTATCCGCTGGTATTGGGGCTGCACATCCTCAGCGTTGAAGTTTTGATGGTGTTGTTTCCCTTCACCAAGTTGATGCATGCCTTCACCTTTATTTTCGCCCGTTGGTATAACGGGGCTATGGCCGGCCGCAGAGGAGTTCAGTCATGAGCGAGGCAACATTGGAAAGAGGCATGAATGCCTTTCGTGAACAGATGAATGCCCCGGTGGCATCGTTCTTCTCCAGCTGTGTCAATTGCGGTATGTGTGCTGAAGCTTGTCTCTTCTATACTGAGACAGGTGACCCAAAATATACACCGATCCACAAGTTGGAACCTTTACGTCGGGTGTGGGAGCAGGAGTACACCTTGTGGGGGCGGCTGAAATCGATTTTGGGTTTGAGCAAGCCAGTCACCAACCAGCTGCTGGAGGAGTGGGAGCCCCTGATCTATGACAGTTGTACTCTGTGTGGCCGCTGCTCCATGGTCTGCCCTGTGGGTAATGACATCGGTTATATGATCCGCCTTGCCCGGGAAGGTTTCGTGGCTGCAGGCTACGCGCCAGAGGGTATCAAAGGGGCGAGCCGTCGGGCGGTGACCATTGGCAGTCCGATGGGGGTTAAGTTTCCAGCACTGGCTGCCCAAATCAAACATATCGAGGCGGATACTGGCCTGTCGAT
>JARRQD010000439.1:0-2207 GCA_037382205.1 Candidatus Thiodiazotropha sp. | reverse complement strand
ATGAGACAGAGCGTCGCCGCAGCAAACAGCAGCAGTATAATGAGGCGAATGGGATCACCCCTCAAACCATTCTCAAATCCATTACCGATATTATGGAAGGCGCCTATCCCGGTGCGCAAATGAATGCAAAAGGCTATGCCAAGGTGGCGGATGAGGCGGCTGAGTATGCCCAGATGACTCCTAAAGAGATGGCGAAACGGGTACAGAAGTTGGAAGAGCAGATGTATCGGCATGCCCAGGATCTGGAGTTTGAGGAGGCGGCTAGAATCCGTGATCAGATCAAAATACTTCAGCAGAAAGGGTTGATTGCCTGAGGGGGGGTGTGCATCTTAGATAAGATGCATAGATGCCGGTTCCGTTATTCTGACAGATGATTGATGATATTTTTTAAATAGTTATCGAAAGCCTTTAAATATTCAGGTGTTATTCTAGAATAGAAGTAGTCTAAACTCGTTCTACTTTACGGGAATAACCTAGGGTCGATGATGGCAGATATTGAGGCAATGCTCCACGATATAGAGGCTGAGGCGAATTATGCTTGTCGTATGACAGGCCGAAACACGCTTGACGACCACGTGCTTGATGCGATGAGTCGGGTACCCCGAAAACATTTTGTGCGAAAGAATTTTCGCTCCCATGCCTATGACAACAGTCCACTGCCGATTGGTAAAGGGCAGACAATATCACAGCCCTTTATCGTTGCCCTGATGACCGATCTGGTCGCACCAAAAAAGGATGACAAGGCGTTGGAAGTGGGTACCGGTTCCGGTTACCAGACCGCAGTACTGGCCGAGATGGTCGATCAACTCTATACCATTGAGATTATTCCGAAACTGGCCGAGCGATCCCAACGACTGCTGGAGAAGCAAGGGTACAGCAATATTAACTATCAAGTTGGTAACGGTTATTTCGGCTGGCAGGAAGCGGCGCCTTTCGATGCCATCATGGTGACAGCGGCCGCGCAAGAGATTCCCCGACCCCTGATTGACCAACTGGCCCCTGGTGGCCGTATGGTGTTACCAGTAGGCAAGCGTCACTATACACAGGACCTTATTTTGCTACAGAAGGATCAGTCAGGACAGGCGCATACTTCAAGTCTGCTTCCTGTCTCTTTTGTACCCCTGACTGGAGAGCGATAATCGCGCCTTGAATAGGTTGTCGAGTTGAGGCTTGCAATTGCTATGTGGCTGCCTGTATGATTCGCCTCACTTTCAGGCGCGTAGCTCAGTTGGTTAGAGCGCTACCTTGACATGGTAGAGGTCGTTGGTTCGACTCCAATCGCGCCTACCAAACACAAAAAAAGCGCCCAGAGAATACTCTGGGCGCTTTTTTTGTGGGCGCTTGCAGCGAATTTTCGACAGAATGTTATCCCGTTTGAGTCGACCCACCCTCTCTCAGTTGTCCTGCCTAATTTAACGCAAAATTGTTTGCAAGAGCTTAGCTTTGAAAATGTCGAGTGGGTTAAGTTCTTGTAGGCATTAAAATACTTATTAGAAATTAAAGGCCTATAGGGCGTCGACTTTTTTTACACACAGTTCAATTAAGGTTATGTAAGTCATTGAATTTAGGTGTTGGCACAGTACGTGCAGGTTATTGTGCATTCGGGTTGATGCCCTTCAGTAGAATATAGAGCTTGGGAGGCGATATGAAACAGTTGTTAGGTCTATTTTTGGTTGTATTTCTTGGTATTTCGACGAACGTCAATGCGATCATCATCGACAATGGTGGTTATACGACAGTAAATGATCTGGACTGGTTGGATCTTAGCTTTACCGTCAACAGAACCATTGATCAGGCACTTATGGAAAATCCTGACTATACACTGGCAACTGCCAGTCAGTTCTGGTCTATGTGGTCTGAATTCGATACCAGTGGTGATGATGAACTGTTTGGTGAAACAGCTGATAGCGTTTCCAGAAATGGCAATACAGAGACATTTGTAGCGGCCGATACCAGTTGGAATAACAACCTGTTTTTCAACCTATTCGGTGTAACCTACGATTATGTCATCGGTCCCAATGGTATGAGGGGTGCGATGGGATTCGTGGATGATCTGAATGCAGGGCTCTCACTCGCCGGTCTGGTAGTCGTTGATGGTAGTAGCAGGGATGTGGCCATCGTCAGTGATCTGTTCTACAACCCGAACGAAGTGGATGATGATTTCGGTAGCTTTCTTGTCAGAACAAGCGATTCTGAGTCCGATGAGG
>JARRQD010000438.1:0-2227 GCA_037382205.1 Candidatus Thiodiazotropha sp. | reverse complement strand
GATAAGGTCAGAGATATAGTTAATAAAGCAGCGGAGGGACCCGTGCGCACAGCCAATTTATTTACAAACAGCACCTCAGCCCAGTCGTATACGGCAGTGAACAGCGGTATGGAAGGTGCGCAACAGACAGAGGGTGAAACCCTCTTTCAGCAGGCCAGACAAAGTCACCAGCCGGAAGTTCTGGTCAAGCGCCAATTTGAACAGCGCAATCAGAGTCAGAAAAGCAAGCTCGCCAATGAGTTTATCTCATCAGCAGGCCGTGCGGGTATCAATCAACTGGCGTCTACCCCGGATGGGCAGCATGCCCTGGCTGTGGTTTATGACCATGCTGGTCGTGACGGCAGAGGGATGATGCGTCAGACCCATGAAGCGCAGGGCAATACGGCGGTCGACTATACCCGGCGAGCAGATTCGCCGGAATCCTCAACGGTTAAGTGCTTCGAAGGGGAGGGCGCCACATTAACAGTTGATAATAATAGTGATAAGATGCGCGATAGTGCTGTTGCTCAAAACAGTAGTTTGTTGAGCCAAGGAACATACGGTAGTGAGGTTCAACTCTTCGCTGCGACACCCCCGTCAGGGATTGAACTTCTTCCACTAAAACCAACAACGCCAGCGGAGCTTGGTGGTTTAGTAGCGGGCGAGAGACTAGGTGATTCAGGGAATCGTGCCGATCAGAATCAATTACCTTTGCAGTATCCCGGTGACGAAAATGCTTCAACGAGTATACCCAATCCTGCGCAAAACCAAGCGATCCATTTGCAGTCTACGTCGCTGGGAGGAAGGCTGGAAAATCTTGTTGATCGTACTGAAAGGAGATTCGATAATTGGAAGGCTGACGTCAGAGATTCATATCAGTTTGCGCAGGACAACGCCAGCAACGGATTTGAGTATGCTGGTTTAGCTGTGTTACAGGCGACATCCGAATTTGCATTCGATACAATAGATTTAGGTATTGATGCATTAGGGCTGGCGGTATCGGAGCAAAGAAGAGAAGAGTTTTCAGATAATGTCGAATATGCATTTTCATCTGTACAAGCTATGAGTGATGCAGGTTTAGATCTGCGAGGTTCTGTGAAGTATAAGGTGGGAAAATATGAACTTAAAGCATTCTATGGTTCAGATCTGGGTTTTGGTGTCCAGGTGAGCGATCCATATACAAGTTCACTGGTGGATGGGCAGCGATATGAAAAAACAGCTCATCGCCTGACATTTAAAGATGGTCTGTTTGATCCAGCTTACACGTTGGTAGGCCAGAAAGATTTTAATAAACCATCAGGAATTCTAGGCGTTAAGAGCGGTATACGAGTCAGTGATACAGAGCTAAGAGATATATCAGTGCGTAATTCACTTGATCTTGAACTAAAACTAAAATATGGATTCTCAATAGCTGTAGAAGGACGCGGTCCAAGTACTAACGATCTAAATAATTGAAACGGTTAATATTAACAAGTAAGAATTATTTTTATTCAGGGCGTGTGGCTGGTCTTGGAGAAAGTTATAATATTGATACAACTATCGGTGAAAAAGCTGCTATGGAAGCGTGTAGCTTGTATAAACATAATAAGCGACTGCTCTATATAGATAGTTCACATCTACAATATGAAAGCTTGCGTTTGAGAGCAGGTGTACGAGAGTGGCTATCACACATAAAAGGTGTATTTCGATATAGTAACGACTCGTTTGATATCAGATGTATCCTTCGCCCTCCTATTCTGAATCCATTTAGTTCTAAACCGAGTTACCTTACTGGATATATTAACGGCAAGCGAATTTTTGTGGCACGTGCGAATAACACGATTTACGATACATTTCGTCGTGCCACCCTTACAGTGATGTTTAGAGAAAATGTGTTCCCAGGTTGCGATGATGACGATTTAAGCGCTGCAATAGCGGTTGTTGCATGGTGGATATTGTACGAATCCGATAATTAAGAGGATGTAAAGACTTTATGTCAGAAGTCATCTAGGGTTAACGAGATCGCTGACTTTTAATAGAAGTGGGCTCTTCCCCAAATCGAGTGGGTACCCTTCAATTCCCAGCTTTTTCAGGATAAAGATCCAATCCACCAAGATGGAAGTAAATAGCGCTGGCAAACCGTTCCTTAGTACGAAAGCCTCTACTGCGTACCTTGATCATTTTTATCCGGCTGTTAAGCCCTTCTGCGGGACCATTGCTGACTTTCAGTACAACAGCATTGAGAATGCCCCTTAAATGTGCTTTGATC
>JARRQD010000437.1:0-2232 GCA_037382205.1 Candidatus Thiodiazotropha sp. | reverse complement strand
TCGTTGCGCGCCGTGCAGGGATGCACCAGTGTCGCGGGCACATGGATGTGCAGGAGCGACCCTTGCCCTGCACCCCCACAAACGCACCCTTCACGCTGTCCAACTGATCTTTTTAGGTTGAACAATTCCCCAGCAGAATGTCTCCACAAGCGCCAGCTTGACCAAACGTTCTGCTATGTTATCGCGTACTGACTCAGGCAGTGTCGCCAGCTGATCAAGTGGTTTACTGGGAATATACTCCATTGAATCGTATTGTAGGCCTCGTTGAGATAGTCCGCTTCTCGATGTCGCTGCTGCTTTGTATCGGACAGCAATGTGTTGAGATCAAGCTCTTGAGGAATCAAACGAAACAGTCTCAGCAACATCGCTATCAATACTTTTTCGAATGCCTGGATATTGAATCTTGATCGCAAGATGTTCATCTTGCTTTGTCATTGCCTCATGAACCTGACCAATGGAAGCGGCGGCAATCGGAGTGAAGTGAAATCGTTTGAATTGTTGCTCCCACGACCCACCCCAATTGTTCTCCAATACCTTGGCGACCTGTCCCAAAGGCATAGGGTGAGTGTACGTATCTGGTCTCTGCTGAATCGTGTGGTAACTGTTGTTATATTGAGGATTGAAAGGCTGAAAAATGGTAGTATAGAAGAATTACAAATTAACCGATTATGGGAGATATCAGTGATGGAAATTGGTCTTCCTGCACCCGGATTTGAGCTTTATGATCAATCTGGAAAGCTACATCGTTTGGCTGATTATCAGGGCAAATGGGTGGTTCTGTTTTTTTACCCAAAAGACCATACACCTGGGTGTAGTGCAGAAGTTTGTGATTTCAATTCTGAGCATGACCAACTGTTGGCCTTAGGTGTCGTCCTGTTGGGGGTTAGCACGGACAATCAAAAAAGTCATGAAAAATTCGCCTTAAAACATCATTTGAAGTTCCCCATTTTATCTGATCAACAGGGCAGGGCGGCCCGAACCTATCAATCCCTATTTAAACTGGGGCCGTTCAGGTTTGCCAAAAGAGACAGCTTCATTGTGGATCCGCAAGGTCATATTGCTGCGATCTATCGGGGGGTGAAACCCAAAGGCCATGGGCGGTTTATCTTGGATGAGCTTAAGCACTTGATGGGTGGAGAGTAATAACCGGTAAGGTAACTGGTCTCTATGACGCTCAACGTATATCTGTTATGGCGCGCTGGTTAACTGAAATTTGATTCCTTGCTCGGTTAGATTCTGCTGCAAAAAGCTGAAAGCCCCATCGATATCCCCAATTCCACGTAGGCCAAGCTCGATTGTTCCCTGTGAGCCAAATTTTGGTAAACTGAACACCTTGATGTCTCGGTACTGTAGGTTGACTTTATCCATCAGCGAGACAAGTTCGCTTTCTGGGGTATTCAGTACCCAAAGCGACATTTGCTTAAAGTTGTTCTGCTGGTTGGGATAGTTGTTTTCCAATACCCACTTCGCCATTGGCCATGCCATCTCAGGAAACCCTGGAAGAAAGTGGTGCTGTTTGATGGAAAACCCAGGAATCTGGTTATAAGGATTGGGGATCAGGTCACAACCAATTGGTAGGTCAGCCATAGCGATCCGGCTTGGATAAGCAGCCTCCCCAAACTCTCCTTCAATCAGTACTTTAGCTTGAGTGTTTCGCTCAAGTATGACGCCAGCTGCCTCAGCAGCGCAGCGGCGGGTAAGGTCATCAGGGGTGGCGCCAATGCCGCCGCAGACAAATACAGGTATATGCTCAGACATGGAGAAATGTAAATGCTTGACCAGACTCTCCCGTTGATCTGGAACGAACCAGCATCTGTGAAGTAATCTGCCATACTCTTTAAGTAATGAGCGGAAATGGGCTTGGTGGAGATCTTCTCTGTCTCCATACAGCAACTCATCACCAATAACGATAAGGCCGAAATAGGACACCACACTAGTACACTAAGTTATACTGCTGTAGCGGTATGCTCTAAGATTCACTTAGAATCCCGGTAAGCCTTTCAAAAGCCTCATTGACATAGAGAAGAATGGTATCATCGCCTTCTCTTTCAGCGATCACCAAGCCCTCATTTGCAGTATCTATCGCTTGCTTGAGCAGTTGCAAGCTGATTGGTAATTGTTTCATTTTGTTTTGTCCCATCAGCCTATTGCTACCTGATCAACCCACCTGCGTCAGTTTAGATATGGCGTTCACTTTTTTGATTCTACGCCATCAATAGGGAGGATTGAAGG
>JARRQD010000436.1:0-2248 GCA_037382205.1 Candidatus Thiodiazotropha sp. | reverse complement strand
GGCGATGACTCCGTCATCCACATAGGTGCCCGGTGTTCCCGGGTTGATCTTGATACCCTGTTCCCTGGGATCGGTGATGTGCACATTGTAGATCAGGGTCCCAGTAACATCCGCGCCAGTGGTTACCACATGGATAGGGTGAGTATAAGCCTCGCGAATCGTTAGATCGGCCACGGTGACATTGCTTGCCGCAATGGTGACAATTTCAGTGCTCTGATAGTTGCCGTCCAGTACCACCGCATCCCGGTTTCCGCTGGCCGAGCGCAACTCCACATTGGGTGAGGCAATCCACAGGTAGTCACCGTTCAGCGCATAGACCCCGTCTGCCAACAGAATGGCGTCCCCTGACTGAGCGTTGTTCACCGCGGACACCAGTTCACTCACATTGGATACATGCACCGGATTTCCTGTAGCGGGCCCCATGGCCGGACAATTCGCTTGGGTAAAGGTCTGTACAAAGCTGGCGCTGACCGTACAGTCCGCTGTGATACTGCCGGTGGTGTAGATGGTACCGCTCAGGCTGCCGCTGCAGCCAGTCACCGTGGCGATGGTATAGCCGCTGTCGGGTGTTACGGTTAGGTTAGCGGTATTACCCAAGTCCACACTTTGACTGCTGGGCGACAGGCTGCCACCACTTGTGGATGCTGTGCTGACTGTGAAACCGGTGGTGTTATCACTCCCACCACCCTCACTCCCACCACCTTGATTACAGCCGACCAATACCAGCAATGCACCGCACAACAACAAGCGATAACCACAGTGTTTGATCTTTAGGGCACTTTTCACTATGAATGATACTTGTCTCATCGGCGCTTTCCTCGTACTAAAATCATCCGACTGAGCGGAAGCAGACGCAAACTACGCTGTTACTCTCGACCTGAAATCAATCTTATTACGCCATTATATTCGAACTTATTCTTCAGCTCAGACAATGCATGCATAAATCAGCACCACCTCACAAGATTGCGGTGTACAATACCCATCACAACGTAAATACCTTGCTGAGGACCGATGGCAATCCGGTAGCTAACCGAGCAACCCAATACCTGCTGCATCGGATCTTCATCACCCTCTTCCTGGTTCAGGTAGCTGTTTTCTTCATCTCGCTCCCGGTGCGAGGGCGCGTTCAGCGTGGATTGGCAACAGTTTGTGCTTTGTTAATGTTCAAGGAATATTCAAAATTATAGAGTGTGTTAATCGCATCGCTAAGCGGCCGGGCGAAAGAAAGTATTGAAGCTGGTGGATGCAATGAGTATTTTGCCTTTTCACAAGCGGCAATTAATCTTTCCACGCCAGATCAATAGGGGGTTGTTTACCAATGGATGAAACTCAGCAGGCTGATCAATTTAGCCGTATTTTGAAACGGGATTTCTGGATCGGAGCTTCCCCAACTCTCATTGAAGAGGATCACTTGGAGCGTGTCCAAGCCATTTTGAACGTGGCGAATGAGCAATACCAGAGCCAGAGCGATAAATCACGCGGCAAGATCATGGGTGAAATGATCTATGCCCTGGCACGCTACAGTGCCTGGTCGGTAGAGTGTCATAGCTCGACGCGGGAGGATCTGGAGTCGGTAAAAGCGCTGGTGATCGATCAATTGACCCAAGGATTCAAGCAACAACTGGAAGAACAGATTGATCTATGCGTAAGCAATTTTACCCCACCGGATGAACCTGCAAATGAGTGGCGTTCGCGCTTTTCCGTCAAGCGGCTGGAACAAACCCTGGACATGGCATGCCCCGAAGCGTTGCGACCAATCTACGCCGCTTTTCACGATGGCACGCTGGATGAAGTGACGCTCGATATCTCAAAACAGGTCAGATTATGGAACTGTCAGTCACCGTTCAAGTTCCATTGCCGCGATTTTGATGCCCGCTCCTCTTTCAATTCGGTCCACGAGGCATCATCGCGCTTAGGTAAAGGATGGTGTTTTGCCCTCAGTAAAGTCACTCAAGACTATTGGCCTGATCTTTGTGTTGAGCAAGACGGCACAGTTAGTCTCTACATGGAGGATAAGTTCATTACACGTGTAGCCGACACGCTTGAAGACCTGTTCGAGGTGGATCTTTCCCGGATAGCGGAGCGCAAGCTTCATCTTGTGGGCAAATTTCAAGCACCAACCATCGAAGAGGTGGTCGGAGCGGAGCACTTTTACTGGGGTGACCAGGAGATTGTCGACGATCCCAAAGACTACGAATGGTTTATCGAGCGGGCGTTTGTGGCAACCTCTGGTGGCATTCTGAAGCTG
>JARRQD010000435.1:0-4036 GCA_037382205.1 Candidatus Thiodiazotropha sp. | reverse complement strand
GTTTCAATCCACGCACCCGTGATGGGTGCGACATCTTGAGTTCGTCATTACCGGCAGACGTCGGCACGTTTCAATCCACGCACCCGTGATGGGTGCGACGCAATACGGTTATTCATGACGACCGCCCGAACGAAGTTTCAATCCACGCACCCGTGATGGGTGCGACTTGATAGATATTCTCAAGCGATGCGCGAGGCCGTGTTTCAATCCACGCACCCGTGATGGGTGCGACCGTTCAAGTCTAACTGACTGTTAGTCAAATTCAAAAGTGACTAAATCCGCTAACCACAAGAGTAGGCTACCAAATTGTTAAAGAACAATAGAAAAAATTCGTTTACTTTATATAAAACAATGTGTTACCCACCCGCTAACCCTCTGTGATTTTCTGAGAGCCACAGGTTAGCGATTTACAAAATCAGCGCGTCGTTCACCGGATCCAATACCGGTTTTGCACCTACATGCTCAACCTTTTGACGCCCTCTCTTGCCCAGCATATAAAAACGCAGACTGTCTTTATTCCTATCGAAGGTTTCCATCAATTCGTTTTTCAGCACGACATACTGTGCTGGTGTCACTTCACACTCAAAAACGGAGTTTTGCACCCGCATCCCATAGTCCTTACAGATCTTTGCAATGTTTCGCAAGCGCCTCTGCCCCCCCTCGGACACGACATTCACATCATAGGTAATCAGGATCAGCATCTCTACTTCACCAAATAGGGTGGATAGTATTCAGTATCACCCCGAATATGCCGGGCAAGCAGCATCGCCTGGCAATGGGGCAGCATACCAATCACCACCTTCTCTTGTAGATAGGGGTGATTGATCTCGATTTGCTTTCGCTCCTGCCAAGCGACCAACAACCGCTTTCTGGCATCATCAGTGAGACGCACGGCACCACTGGCTTCGTCGATAAAATCCCGAGACTGAATCTGTTTACGGTTAATCAAAGTCAGCACAAATCGATCTGCCCATGGGGAGCGAAACTCCTCCATCAGGTCTAATGCGAGACTGAGACGGCCCGGTCGATCCTGATGCAGAAAGCCGACATAAGGATCGAGCCCCACACCTTGCAGGGCCGAGGCGCACTCGTGGGTGACCAGTGTGTAAACGTATGACAAAAGGGCATTGACCTGATCGGTGGGCGGTCTGCGCATCCGTCCATTAAAATGAAAACTGCTTTCATGTATCAGCTCATTGAAGACACCAAAATAGATACTGGCGGCATCGCCCTCAATCCCCATTGCCTCAGCAACGCTTTGGGCCTGTTTGGCCCGTCTCAAACTGGTTGCGAGCCGGGATGCGGCTTGTGATAACTTATCGTTCTCCCCATGGTTACGGATCTCACGCATCAGCGCCGCACGACCGTTGGCAATCTTGGCGGCGACCATCAAGCGGGCAACACTCAGCGCCATCTCATCACTATCGGCCCAGCGATATTGAGTGCGCCGCAATAGTACATTTCCTGTTTGCGGCCCTTGAACACGGGCGAGAAACTTCCCGTACTCCGAATAAAAAGCGAGCCCGATGCCCTGCTCACCGCAATAGCCCATCAGAAAAGGAGAGACGCTGACCTGACCGAAGCAGAGGATATTGGCGATGTTGATGGCAGGAAACTGTGCCAGCTTATTTCCCTCTTGCTTGATAACTATAGTCTCGCGCTCCTTATGGATGTAGCTCTTCTGGCGGGTAATATAGAGAGTGTTGAGTAACTTTTTCATGGTGATGATCCTTCACAAAGCCTCATCAGAAAACAGCGCTTCGATATAACCCTTTGAGTGACAACGCTGCTTGCGTATCGTTGGCAGTGGGGTTTTGCCCGATACTATGAGAGCATGGGCTGCCTCGATGGTCTGCTTTGTAACCGTTCGCAGCGCCTCATCGAATGAGACAGTTTCCCGTCTCCTTGTCTGCCAGTACCACAAGGCTCCGCTATCAACCTGGATCGCTCTCATCTCCTCCAGACAGAGCGCCTGAGCGCAGAGCTGAATCCTGTCCCAATCCTCTGTCTTGGATTTACCTCGTTTATACTCAACAGGTAGGTAGCTTTTTTCAGACTTGTCAGTAATTTCCAGCAGATCAAGCTTCCCCCTGATAGACAACTGTTTTGAAAGCACCGAAATACTGCGCTCGTAACGAACATCGCCCCGCTGCTCCGATTCATAACTATCGACCCGCTCATGCAGTAACCGGCCATGAGCGGTGAACTGATTCTCTTCCCATGCCTGTTCGATATGAATGAGCGCGAATTGTCGTGGACAGTAGGCGTAGTGCTGAAGGGCTGAGATCATCAGCCAATTGGGTTCAGCATTAGATTGCTGGCTCATTGATCTGCGCCTTGTTGAGTTTCATGTTTTTGGTGACGCTATCTCAGCTTCTGAACCCCAGCCATCAAGCCATTCGTGAACTACTTTTCCAGCAACTACTCTGCCCTGTTGGACAGAGTCCAGTGCCACCTCTGTATCACACCAGCGTTGCTGTTCAGCCGCTAGATTCGAATCGTCATGATCAGCTTGCAGACGATTACTGTATGCACTCATAGTCTTTCACCTGAATGATCACTATTCAAAAAAACTTACGACAACACTTCCTGAACGCTGACTCCATTATCACTCAACCCTTCACTGTCGATGATGATCCGGTAGTCATCAAAGCTGCCCGCAGGCGTACCAGGTTCGCCATTGACTCGCTCAATTGTCACTCTATCGAAAAGTTTATGGGAAGGCATGTTGCCCAGTGTATCCTTGTGTTTGAATACGATCAGCTTACGCGCGACCATCTCCCCCCTAGCGGCGGAGTGATCGTGCTCGAACATCATCTGTAGTGCCTGCCACATTTTTTCCAGATCAGTATCCGAAAAACCGGTTTTTTCCGCGAGCTTGGCAGAGATGAAACCATGCACGCGATAGAGTCCATAAGGCACGATGCTCTTGCGTCCCATTGTACGATTATCACCACTCTGTTTTTCAGCTTCTTCTTCAGTAGCAACCGCCATACGGGTAATCGATATTTCAAGTGGAATGACTGGATCTACCGATTTGGCAAAAGCAAGCTGGACTGGTCCTCTTACTTGCCCGGCATTAATCTTTGTCGTCATTACAGCGCCAAATGCACGGACATCGAAAAAGTTTTTACACATCCAAGCTGTGATCTCTTTAGCTTTCTGCTCGTCTTTTGGTAACTTTTTTGCAACAGGCTCAATCTCCAGCGCATCATAAGCCTTGCGATTCTGATTGTTCAGCACAGCCTTCTCTTGAACATAGATATCGTACCCGGGTACATTGCCTTCGGTCAGCTCAATGAAGTTGCGTATCTTTCGCTTCAGACAGACAAGAGCATCCTCACCAGAAAGGCGGCCTGAAAGCCTTGCATGTTTTCAACCGGAGTAAATGCAGGCAAAGGCAATTGCTCAGGGAGCGCTATCTCCTCTTTCCATACATCATCCAGAAGAGGAACTGTACGTTCGAGTCTCTCTTTTAGCGTTGCCCGTCGATCACCGTAGTCAACCCCATTCGCCAACCCCGCATGATGACCAGCTACAACATAAGCCAACAGTTTTCCCAACCTAGGCCATTTATCCTTCGCTACTTTTGCCCCGGCAGTGGCATGATCCACTCGTTTTCCACCCTCCAGCCGCCTTGCGAATTCCTGGGTGTATTTGCCAAGGTCATGCAACAACCCACATGTCTCTGCCAGCGTTTCAGCATCGAAGTATTTGGCACTCTTAATCGCCTCAGCAGCGACTCGGGTCAAATGGTCCTCTAGCCGCTGCCAATCAGACTTATCTGCACATTTACCTGAATGAGCGTAATAGATGGTCTTCATAAGCAAAAATAGTATTCCTTCCACTGACTCATTTGATGAGCCTCTTAATCCCTTTTCGTATTCGTATTAATCTGGTTCGTCAGAATGACAGGTTTCTGAAGCACTAGGCTAATAATTTATTCACATATCGAGGGACATTCAGCCATAGACCTAAGACTTGATACTTTTCACTGATTACAATCAACGGCATGCACAACGACGATTCATTTGAT
>JARRQD010000434.1:0-3260 GCA_037382205.1 Candidatus Thiodiazotropha sp. | reverse complement strand
AAGGGACGTTGTGAGAGTTTCGGCCGGGGCGGTGACGGTTATGTACCGGGCGAGGGAGTGGGGGCGATCGTCCTGAAGCCGAAATGGAAAGCGATCGAGGATGGCGACCACATCTATGGCGTGATCAAGGGCACTGCCATCAATCATGGTGGCAAGACCAACGGCTATTCTGTGCCCAACCCCCGGGCCCAGGCGGATGTTATAGACGCCGCGTTCACCATGGCTGGGGTCGATCCCCGTACGGTCAGTTACATCGAGGCACACGGCACCGGGACATCGCTTGGTGATCCGGTGGAGATCGCCGGTCTCAGCAAGGTCTTCCAGGGGACGACCGGCAGTAAACAGTATTGTGCAATAGGCTCCGCCAAATCCAACATTGGTCATTGTGAAAGCGCAGCGGGTATCGCTGGTGTGACCAAGGTCCTGTTGCAGATGCGCCATGGCGAGCTGGTGCCGTCCCTGCATGCGCAGACACTGAATCCGAACATCGATTTCGAGAACTCTCCCTTTATCGTGCAGCGGGAGTTGTCTGAATGGAAGCGTCCGCTCGTGACCCGCGATGGCGAAACCCGCGAATACCCGCGCATAGCGGGGATCTCCTCGTTTGGCGCGGGCGGTTCCAATGCGCACGTGATCATCGAGGAGTACCGGCCCTCGGAGCTGGAATGCCGCTCACCAGTGGTCGATGAGCATAATCCCGTCATCATCGTGCTATCGGCGAAGAGCGAGGCGCAGCTCAGGCAACAGGTGTCACGGTTGTTAGTGGCGTTCTCCTCGGCTGAACCCAGCGAATTTTCCCTGGCGGATATCGCCTACACCTTGCAAGTGGGTCGTGAAGCATTGGAGTGGCGACTGGGGTTGCTGGTGGGCACGCTCCTGGAGCTGCAGGAAAAACTTCAGGCCTATGTGGAAAGACGCACCGACATTGCCGACTTGCATTACGGACAGGTCAAGGGTGAGCAGGATAACTTGGTTGCGTTTGCGGCCGATGAGGCATAGCAGAGTGCTGGAGCTATGGGTGCAGGGCCTCTCCTTAGACTGGAACGGCCTCTACGGTGAAATAAAACCACGGCGCATCTCGCTGCCGACCTATCCGTTTGCCAACGAACGCTACTGGTTCAACCCGGCACAAGCGCCAGATGAGCAGGTGTCGGGCTCAATGCCGATGCTACATCCACTGCTGCAGGAAAATACCTCAGACCTTTATCAACAGCGCTACAGTTCCACATTCAATGGCAAAGAGTTCTTTTTGGCGGACCATCGCGTACAAGGGCGGTTTCTATTGCCGGGCGTTGCCTATCTGGAAATGGCGTGTGAAGCGGTGGCCCGGGCAACTGGCGCCTATCTCGACAACAGTCTCGCCATCAGTCTGAAAAATGTTGTTTGGGCAGAACCGGTGGTCATGGATCAAGCGGCGGTGCAACTCCATATCGGATTATCTGTGGAGGAGAATGGTGAGATCCACTACGAAATCTATAGCGATGGCGGCAGTACCAGTGGCACGAAGGTCGTGCATGGCCAGGGCAGTGCCGCGACAAGAACCAGAGGTGAAGCACCGCAGCTCGATTTGGCGGCGTTGCGGACAGCGTGTAGCCGCGACACACTGACCGCGCAGGCTTGTTATGAAAGATTTCGCGAGATGGGTATCGATTATGGTCCAGGACAACAGGGCCTGCAGCATGTTCATGTAGGTGAAGGGCAGGTTCTGGCGAGGCTGGCGCTGCCGCCGCAGCTTGCCGATAGCTTGGCAGACTACCGGCTGCACCCAAGCTTGATGGATTCGGCCTTGCAAGCCTGTGTTGGCTTCAACATCCGTGCTAACCACTCCACGCCCTTTATCCCCTTTGCGCTCGACAGCTTGGAAGTTTTTGGGGCGATGGTATCGGTGCTGTGGGTGCATGTACGGTTCAGTCCGGGCAGTCATGCAGGCGAGAGCGTGCAGAAATTCAATGTCGATCTGTGCGATGACGCAGGTCGTGTCTGTGTACGGATGAAAGGCTTTACCACACGGTCGGCGGAAAACGCCCGGGTATCAGATAGGCCTGCAAACCTGTTGTCGATGGAGACGCCTGGCCAACAGCTTGTTGGAAACATCATGCTAACACCGGTTTGGGACGTTGTTACGGTAACTCGCGATTCGCTGTCTCCGCCAGCCGTTGATGTGCTGGTTATGATTGGTGGCGGCCAGGAACAGCAGGGGGCAGTGCAGCGATACTATCCCCATGCGGCTTTCCTAAATATCCATGCCGCTGACACGATAGATGTTATTGTGAGGAAGCTAGACAGCTTCAACGGCATTGATCATCTGGTGTGGGTTGCGCCCGACTCGGCATTGACTGTGGCGGTACAAGAGACAGTGATTGAGGATCAGCAGTGCGGTGTTCGGCAGTGCTTCCGGATCATCAAGGCGCTTCTGGCTCTGGGTTATGAAGCCAGAGCGTTGGCGTGGACGGTGATCACAATCCAGGCGCAGGCGGTGCGAAAAAACGACACTGTGAACCCTTCACATGCCAGTGTGCATGGTTTGATGGGTTCGTTGGCGAAGGAGTACCCCAACTGGAAGGTGAGACTCATCGATCTGGCGGCGGCTGATGCGTGGCCGTGGGAAACTATCTTCTCGCTGCCACCGGATAGGCATGGCGATGCCTGGGGCTATCGAGGCCGGGAGTGGTTCCGTCAGACTCTGTTGCCCAGCCAGCTCCATGAGGGTGAGGAGATACCCTATCGCGAGGATGGTGTGTATCTGGTGATCGGTGGCGCCGGCGGCATCGGTGAGGCCTGGAGCGAGTTGATGATTAAGCGCTACCGGGCGCGGATCATCTGGATCGGGCGGCGCGAAAAAGATGCCGATATCCAGGGGAAACTGGATCGGCTGGCAGAATTCGGCCCCGCGCCGGAGTACATCACAGCGGATGCCACGGACAAGGAGGCCTTGGAACAAGTCTATGCCCAGGTCAAGCAACGCCATTCCCAGATCCATGGTGTCATCCATTCAGCCCTGGTGCTGCTGGATCAAAGTTTGGCGAAGATGGATGAGGAACGGTTTGTAGCCGGGCTTTCGGCAAAGGTGGATATCAGCGTGCGCTTGGCGCAGGAATTCGCCGAGGAAGCACTGGATTTCGTACTCTTTTTCTCTTCTCTCGTGGCCTTTTCCAAATCGCCAGGACAAAGCAATTACGCTGCCGGGTGTACCTTTAAGGATGCCTATGCTCATCGCCTCTCGCAGCAATGGCGCTGTGCTGTGAAAGTCATGAATTGGG
>JARRQD010000433.1:0-2283 GCA_037382205.1 Candidatus Thiodiazotropha sp. | reverse complement strand
TTTGAAATTGCATTGTTCAACATCACTAATAACACTATTGCAGTTAAATGCGACATCGATGTGGTAACTATAGTGTAGACGATGGTCTGATTGGCGCTACTAAGTATTATGGCCAGTAACGCAGATAGTAGGTGTTTCCTTTCCATAAACTCTATTCCCTTAGTGAAATATCGCAGAAAAATCCCTTAACAACCTCGTCAAGCGCTTTTGAATCACTATGAACCGATATAAAGCCTTCTTGTTGAGGAGTGATCAAATTCAAACACAAATCATCGACAGTCGTCATTCACCTATTTTAATCGCCGCGATAAATATGCCTTCATGGTATTTGTTCAATGGGCTGGTCGAGAGAGTCTCTGAGATAGAAAAGCCTGTTTACGCACAGATCAAGAACTGCTGTATCACATGGGAATCTGTTAATTGTTCGGGTCCTCCGCAATACCTTAATACTTATCGATCTTTATTGTCCTTACCTCTGCGAATATGGATGCGGTTCTTCTCAGCATCGGTATCACCGACACACGGAATAAGTGCTTCGCCCGTTATAGACCCATGCTTTATAAAGTGAGAAGATAGGTTTGATACCGCGCCTCTCATGTATTGATGATGATCAACTCGAACGCTTCCTGGGTGAGAATATCCGCAAGCTTTCGGGTCACTGGTGGCTTGATGATACCGACACATTCCCTCTTCTTTTCAAATACATGCTTGTAGAATAACTGTAATCCATTACGGTCTAGCTTGATTGTGCTCCAAGAGTGGGTCTTGAGATGATCGTCGAGAGAGACCTTTAAATCCTCAGCCGGTAGTCGATCATGGCAGCGATCGAAATGGGTAGCAAAACGTCTCACAACCCTGGAATAGGTATCCACAGCTGTTTTGGATTTACCCTAGCGTTTGAGTGCGCTACCATATTGATGGAACAGCGAAACGAACTTGTTTGCTATGCTTTGCGCATTGGTAATACCACAGAAATAGATACAAACAGCCATTTAATTATTGCGATTTTATTTGTAATAGTTGGTACAGTTTCTAAAGTACGGGGACATATTCTTTGTCTATTAGATGAACAAAAAGAATACAATCATAACCAAGACTTTCAACGGACAAGCTGCTGAAAGCGGCTTTAGCTTACACTGTCGGCCTTGTGTCGTGTTATCAACTGGAGAGATATGTCATCTTATGTATCATTTATTAACTGGTGAGGGGACATGGCATGATAAAGAAAATAAGAATCTCTAAAGGTTGGTCGCAAGAGCAGCTAGCTGAGATTAGTGGACTAAGCGTCAGGACAATTCAACGTCTTGAGCGTGGTCATAGCTCAGGTTTAGAATCATTGAAATGCATTGCTTCGGTTTTCGAGGTAAACGTATCTGAACTCCGAGATAATGATTTTTCTAGCAATGAACAATTTTTGGGCGCCAATCCAATCTTGCCAGTGTTCAGCGTGCGTGAAACCGCAAAATTTTATGAAGAAAAGTTAGGATTTGATATAGATATATTGTGGAAAAACCCACCATATGGTGTGGTTGGCAAGGAGCGAACAATAATCGAATTCGGTGAAGGAAGGAAAAGCCATGCTGGTACCGGCGTATGTGTAATATTTGTGAGAGATATAGATGTTGTTTATCAAGAATACTCTGGTAAAGAGATTGAATTTGTCGGAGATATAGCAGATCGTGATTATGGAAGCCGTGATTTTCGTATCAGAGATAACAATGGCAATGTGCTGATTTTTAGTAGTCCACTTATGAATCAGAAAGAACTAATAAAATCCGCTAACACCGTTAACAATAACGTGTAAGCTAATAATCTGCTCCACAAGGACAAAATGTTCAGGTAGGAGCTTCATAAGTTACAACGCAGCTGATTCCTGCGAAGCAGTACTTCGCTCGAGACGCCTGACATTCACTTGAATAACATTGACGATGACCCGCCCTAAGCTAACGCGTCGAAGCGCAGCTTTTTTTAGCTGTTTGCCTCACGTCTTCTCTCACTATCGAGTTTACGGATACAGTTTGAAATCACTTGATGTTACGGGGTTTCCCTCGTTGAACCCTAAAAAAATCAGTTGACCGCTCCATTCTGATAGCAAGTGTTTGATTATGATGAAAATCGCTTCGATGGTCATGGTCACCTACTGGGTGAATCACGCTACAACGTGAATTGCACGCTTGTGGCGGCGCATGGCGGCGTTGCAACGCCTTGGAATAGCACGCTATTCCGCGTCGTTGCGCGCAGGGATGCACAAGTGTCGCGGGCACATGGATGTGCTGGAGCGAC
>JARRQD010000432.1:0-3392 GCA_037382205.1 Candidatus Thiodiazotropha sp. | reverse complement strand
AATCAAGGTTCAGAATACCATTGAGGATCTACCGGTGGGAAGCGTGGTGGAGGCGATCTGCACTGACCCAGGTGCCTTGAACGATATCCCGGCCTGGACAAGAATCAATGGCCATCGGCTACTGGAGACCAAAACCGATAACGGGGAGTATATCGTGGTCGTGGAAGTGACGGGCGGATAGAGATCACTCTTTATGAATAGAGATAATCGCTATGAAGTCAGCCGTAGAGCGGCCATCGTAGGTGCGGTGACCAACAGTGTGCTGGCTGTTTTGAAGATCCTCTTTGGCTGGTTTGGCCACTCACAGTCTCTGATTGCCGATGGCGTTCACTCACTGTCGGATCTGCTCACCGATGCACTGGTGATTTTTACTGCCCGCCATGCCAATGAGGCGCCGGATGAGGAACATCCCTATGGCCATGGTCGCTTTGAAACCGTTGGTACTCTGGTGCTTGGCGGTTTTCTGTTGACCGTCGGCGCTGGCATCATCTGGGATGCGGTGGAGCGTCTCTTCTCACCGCAGGAGTTGTTGCAGCCGGAGATCTTGACTCTCTATGTGGCGGCTTTCTCCATCTTTGCCAATGAGGCGCTGTTTTTCTATACCCGACATCTGGCCAATTTGATCAATTCCGATCTGTTGAAAGCGAATGCCTGGCACCATCGCAGTGATTCCGTCTCATCGATCGTGGTGTTGATCGGTATTGGCGGCACCATTCTCGGACTTCCCTACCTGGACGCCATTGCGGCGGTTATGGTTGGGCTGATGGTGGTGAAGATCGGCTGGGAGCTTGGATGGCAGGCAATTCATGAGTTAGCGGATGCGGGGCTCGAAGAGGAGTCTCTGGCTGAGATTCGTCAGGTGATCAGCGATGTTTCAGGGGTTAACAGTGTGCATATGTTAAGAACCAGAAAACTGGGTGGCCATGCACTGGCGGATGTTCATGTTCAGGTCGATCCTTGGCTGAGTGTTTCTGAAGGTCACAGAATCGCGGAAGTGGTGCAGTATGGTTTGATTGATCGGGTCGATCTGCTGGAGGATGTCACGGTGCATATCGATCCGGAAAATGATGAGGCGGGACCCTCCTGTGCTTCTCTACCGCTGCGCGATCAGCGAAAGCGACTCGTACTCCACTACCTGTCAGGTCGAATCGATATCGATCTCTATCTACCTCCACACTGTTTTGATTCGAGTGATGCAGCTCGTCAGCTGACCCAAGACTATCAGCGGGCACTTTCCGGTTCAGAGGTATTTCGAACCGTGCAGATCTGGTTTGGTTAGCACTATAATAGTGCAAAATCCCCCGTTTGTGCACTATGACAGTGCTTGTATCACGGATAGAAATGATCCAGCTGACCACAGACCGTGGGATCTTACCCGGCAATCGAGACCATTTTGCCCTGGCATGATGCGTATTGTGGCGCTTCTGGTATAGTGGCCAGGCCACCAAAATAAAGACTTGCCGAGCCGAATCGGCACTGCATAAACCTAAAACCCTGGAGAATTTAAGATGGCCTCTAAAGCCCTTAAGATGATCAAAGACAATGATGTGAAATTTGTTGATCTTCGGTTTACCGATACCCGCGGTACGGAGCAACACGTCGCCTTGCCTACGAGTGAGAGTAACGAAGAGTTTTTCACGGATGGCAAGATGTTCGACGGTTCTTCCATCGCTGGCTGGAAGGGCATCAATGAATCAGACATGATTCTGATGCCTGAAGATGCCACTTCTGTAATGGATCCGTTCGCGGATGAAAACACCATGAATGTGCGTTGCGATATCCTTGAGCCATCCACCATGCAGGGTTACGAGCGGGATCCTCGCTCCGTAGCTAAGCGTGCAGAGGCCTATCTTGCCTCAACCGGCATTGCCGATGCCGCTTTCTTTGGCCCGGAACCTGAGTTCTTTGTCCTCGACGATGTTCGCTGGAGTGTCGACATGAGCGGCTCGATGGTGAAGATCGATTCGGAAGAGGCTGAGTGGAACTCAGAGCGGGTCTATGAAGATGGTAACATCGGTCACCGTCCCGGGGTTAAAGGGGGCTACTTTCCAGTTCCTCCAGTGGATTCCCTGCACGATCTGCGTGGCGCCATGTGTCTGGCGATGGAAGAGATGGGAGTACCGGTCGAAGTGCACCATCACGAGGTCGCTACCTCCGGTCAATGCGAAATCGGTACCCGTTTCAGCACTCTGGTAGAGCGTGCCGACTGGGTTCAGATCCAGAAATACTGCACCTGGAATGTTGCCCATGCCTATGGCAAAACAGCCACTTTCATGCCGAAACCGATCGTTGGTGATAACGGTTCAGGTATGCACGTGCATCAGTCGCTGTCGAAGGGTGGCGAGAATGTCTTTGCCGGTGATCAGTATGGCGGCCTGTCCGACGCCGCACTCTATTATATTGGCGGTATCATAAAACATGCCCGTGCCCTGAACGCCTTCACCAATGCTTCCACCAACTCTTACAAGCGTCTGGTTCCAGGATTTGAAGCGCCAGTGATGCTGGCCTACTCTGCGCGTAATCGTTCCGCTTCGATTCGTATTCCATGGGTCTCCAGCCCCAAAGCGCGACGTATCGAAGTACGATTCCCCGATCCAACCGCCAATCCCTATCTGGCCTTCTCTGCCATGATGATGGCGGGCCTTGATGGCATTCAGAACAAGATCCATCCAGGGGATGCCATGGATAAGGATCTTTATGATCTGCCAGCTGAAGAGGCCGCCAGCATACCGACAGTTTGTCATAGTCTCGATATGGCGCTCGAAGCCTTGGATGCTGACCGTGATTTCCTCACCGCCGGGGGTGTCTTTACAGACGATCTGATCGATGGTTACATCGAACTGAAGATGGAAGATGTCACCACCATACGGATGACCACGCATCCAATTGAATTTGATCTCTATTACAGTATTTGATCAAACAGTAAGTCAAAAAAACACCTTCCGAATTAATTGGAAGGTGTTTTTTTGTTTGCGAACTTCGTCGCTTGTTAGTTGCCTTCTGAGTGACTATGCTTGGCACATGCGTATTCTGATCCTGCTTGTTTTACCATTTGTCATCCAACCACTCTATGCCAGAGATGTCTATAAGTGGACTACTCCAGATGGTGAGGTTATCTATTCCGAAACTTATCAACCCGGTGCCGATACCATCCGTGTTCAGGACGAGAAAAAGAAGTCCTCTTTGAAACTCGATGATCTCAATAAAGATGCAGCCGCCGCTGCCGCTGGAGAGTATCTGCAGTTTGACATTGTGCAGCCAGCCAATGATGAGACGATCCACAATGCTGAAGGCTCCGTCTCTGTTGGTCTCTCCATCTCACCTGCTCTATTCGAAGGCCATGCTATATATCTCTTTGTGGATGGAAGGAAACTGGATTCACAGATTAAAAC
>JARRQD010000431.1:0-2328 GCA_037382205.1 Candidatus Thiodiazotropha sp. | reverse complement strand
TCAGGGTTTTGTCGCCTCGCTGCTTGAGTAAGTGGTCAGCTATCGCCCGTAGACCCAAATAGGCATCAGCTCGATTCGAGTTGACGACAGCGATCGCTTGCTCAGTATTATTGACGGTTAAACGTTTAATGGATGGGTAGTGCTGAGATAGCCACTCATGCGCCCAGTAGTCTTTTTCGATGGCCACGACTTTGCCAGCCAGTTCTTCCAAGCTTTCGATAGGTGGCTCATTAATGGGGCTATAGAGCATCACTTGCTCGACATGGTAGGGCAGGCTGAAACTAAGATACTGCTGCCGCTCGTCACTTTTGATGATGCTTCCTATGATATCGATCTGCTGGGTTTGGATCAGATCGAGTAGCTCGGACCAGGAGGTTGCCGCTTTGATTGAGAAATTCAAGCCCAGACGACGTTCAAGTAACTTCAGATAGTCGCTGGTCAGGCCTTGAGGGTTGCCACTTGAGTCGATAAAGCTGATTGGCTGTGCCTGGGGGGCTATACCAACCCGGATTGTGGGGTGTTGCTTAAGCCAGGTTTGCTCATCTCGAGAGAGGTTGAAATTCGTTCTGCCAGTCTGCTCCCAGTCCAGGCTGATCCAACGTCGGCGAATTGCATCTTGCTGCGCATCATCAATTGAAGAGAGGGTTTTCTGCAGTATCGATGAGAGTATAGGCCAGTCATTCCGGCTGGCAATCGCAAGTTTATTTGATTGCCCCAGTTTACCGGCAATTCTCAGATTTGTGATCTCTTCTCGGTCAAGCCAGTAACTGGCGACGCCAATATTCAGAATGGTCGCATCTGCGGCGCCAAAAGCGACTTGCTGAAGTGCGGTTGGTATGTCTTTTACTTCTATGATCTTTGCATCAGGGTATCTCTGCCGGACGATCGAGACGATGGAGTAACCTTCCGGCAACGCCAGAGTTCGACCGGGGAGATCGTCAACGGTTTGTATTCCACTCTGATTACGTCGAGTGATGATATGACGCTGAGAGATAAGGTAGGGTGAGGTAAAGTCGAGATGGCTTTTTCGCTCAGCGGTTGGGTTGGTTAAGGGTAGGATGTCCACCTGGCGATTTGCCGCCATGGCTAAAGAGTCATCCCAGGAGGGGCTATCCACTTTTTCAAAGGTAATATTCAGTTTGCGTGCGATCAGCCGCATGAAGTCTGCCGATATCCCTTGATACTGCTTGGCTTGGTTGACGAATTCATAGGGTGTGAAATCAGGGTCGACGGCGATACGCAGTGTTTTATGCGCTTTCAGCCAGACTTTTTCTTGTTGTGTCAGATTTAATCCGGATTGAAATGGCAGGTCTATGGCGTTCTGTGCCGATTGACTGATCCAACGATTTAATATGGCGGTAACTTCATCACGGGTGATCTTCTTCAGGCCTTCTACAATCGTATCGATCTGCAGGGAAGCGTTTTTCGATACGGCGGTTCTGAGTGAGATTTTAAACAGTGAGTTATTGAGTGCAATGTAGTCACTACGCAGCCCCAGACGTAGCAGTGCGAAATCTGTAGAGGGTTTATCAGCAATAAAACCATCCAGTTGCTCACTCTCCACCGCCCTGATCATCTGCGGGATGTTTTCAAACACGATCTGCTGAGCGGTGGGAAACAGTTTATTGAACAGCTGTTGTGGTATCGGACCTTGGGTGCCAATTCTGGCTGAGGCAAAATCGGCAAGCGTTGTTGGGCTACCTTGCCTGAAACGATGGAACAGGTAGGCTGGGGTTTCCAGAAAAGGCTGGGAGAAGTTGAGCCACTCACTACGTGCTTCCGAGTAGAGCAACCCGATATGCATGTCGGCCCGGCCATCTTTCAGCGCCTCAAGGGATCGCTCGATATCCGTTAAGCGAAAACGCACTGGGATGCCAGTTTTTGCAGACCAAAGCTGCCAGAGCTCAATTCCTATACCGATTGGTTCACCCGCGTCATTCAGGCTGCTGAAGGGAGGGATGTTGCGGCTACCGACGATTCTCAGAACAGGTTGACTGTCCGATGGATGGATCGGTGTTCGGCTGCGATCTGTTTTATCGCTTGGCTGGCTGTTTTGGGAAGAGGCTTCTGCGTTAGGATGGATTACTCGATGTTGAGTATCTGCCAGGGAAAATGTGACAGTGATGACAAGGAGTACCAAAACAAGCCATTTCAAAGGATTCACTGAAATGCACCGGTATCCGCAGATACTCCTTGGACTGAATCTTGGGTCTATGTGAGCCAACAGAATCCATCCTACCTATTGGTTTGTTCCGAACGCACACCATTTTACGCGCCGATACCAAAGTTTGAACCCTGGCCCCGGGTGAATGCAAATTTTTCCTTAAT
>JARRQD010000430.1:0-2336 GCA_037382205.1 Candidatus Thiodiazotropha sp. | reverse complement strand
GCTCCATTTCGAACGCTAGAGCGTGTTCTGAAATACTTAGCATCCAGTATATTCCAAGATGGATCGACCTTTCATAGTCTGTTGATGGGAGATTGCTGGACGAAAAGAATTCTTGCAGTAACATATAAAATATCACGAACGTGCGCTAAGGTGTCGGTGGCGCGGTCCTGAATGATGGGGTTGGTGTTATGTTCTATATTAACTCCTGTTACAAGTTTCAAGTTGCATATACCCATTCCGTTAAGGGCGGCCGGAAGGTTGAAACCAGCAACAGGTGCTGCCTTGAGTATTTCCTGAAAGCAGGTTTTCTATTCCTCAAGCCTTCCAGCCAAAATCTTGAAATTCAGGCCAAAAAAACTGCTTAACTAACGGGGTGCGGATTTTCCCGCCTGTTGGAGGTTTCAAGCTCCTTCGACAAGGATAAAAGAAGCTGTGGTTTGGGCAAGTGCAACGGATCTTGCTGTCCATCTGATCTTTTTAGATTAAATCCGTAGGCGAGTTAACAAAGCGTAACCCGACAGGGTTGGCGAGTATCTGAGGCTTGGTCGTGTCATCTCCTCGATATAAAAGAGACGATGGGTATGAATGTGCTCAGTTGTAAGACGACGAGCTTGATATCTTGTTTGGTCTGATGGTTCAGCAATGCGTTAGACAAGGGCTGGGAAGAATTGAGCCAAGAGCGATAAAACGACGGCCTAAAGCTTACCCTTTGCTGACCCTACCAAGCGCTGCAGCAAGAGAAAATATCAGGAAATTTGGCCAATCCAAGAAGCTTAAATATTTGCCATTAGCTACTGATATTCATTCCATTTGACTCTCGAATTTCAATTATTGAATATGAACAGTTGGTGGTTTAGGAGTAGTAATATATTCAGATGATACCTCATGTCCGGCGAGTCCCAAATAAGTTGAGCGAGAAGTGCCGATAAGAGAACCTGTTGAGTCAGTTATTCCCGATGCCTCACTTGCAACGATATTTGGAATAAGTGTATCCATGATGTCCAAATGATTATTCCATACCGTTAGTGAGTCACTAACAACAACATTTCCATCAACTTTATAATTCTCAATGCCTACAAATCTAATAATAGGATGGCCTCCGTAAAATGTATTCCTATAGATAAAAGAATTATAATGATTTCTATTAATAGAAGAGGGGGCGTCACCCATGATCAGCAGAGATACTGCAGATGAATTCCCATTGTTAAATGCTATTCTATTCCAGCAAATCTCATGATCGTGAGGCTGTCCTGGTGCTGCATCACCATAATGAACTGAAATTCCTCCATTTGTATTATTTTCTATAAGTGTATTTGCTCTTATGGTTACGAAAGATTTTGTGACTTTTGCCCAGATACCATACTGGTTGTTACTGTTTTTTATTGTGTTTTCTTCAATTGTAATATTGTAAGCCCTATACATATCAATAAACGACCCATTTGGCCCATTATTGGTAAAGGTGTCGAATGTGTTGCCTTTAACTAGAATATTGTATTTATCCCGAGCGGTTCCTGATATAAAAATACCAGAAGGATTATCAGTTCCAGCTGTACCATTACCTAAATTATAGAAATAATTATTGTACCAAGTTGCACGTTGCGGAGTTCCTGTTATCCAAAAGAAGTGTGAGTTAGCAACGTCGGTTCTAGCATTCTCAAATCTTAAACCAGCCACATAAATATCATTGAGTGCTCCATTATCTGCAAAAAACTTGGCGCCCGAGCAATCTATTATAGGGGTCTCGTCGGGGTATCCAATAAGTGAAGGGGTCTTAGAGGCAGTATCTAATCTGACATTTCCATTGGTAGCTGCAGCTCCATAAGCAGTATAGTTACCGCCGCGAAAAACAATTATCTTATTGTGATAAGTATCATCAGCCCTGTCACCTTTATACCAATCAGAAAAGCTTTCCAATGGTGAATCAATAGTACCGTTTTTTGTGCCCGTCCACCCATCTTGTATAAAAACAAACTGATCAGCATCAATGGTCACACTCCATGATGCATGAATAGTTCTAAGTTCCTGGTCCGTAATTTTAACCGTAAATAATTCTGTACCACTATTTGCTGATGGTGTCCATGTCACTACACCATAATTATCATCCCCATAGTATTGGCCTATGGTAGCACCGGTTGGGGCGGTTATGATTTCATACTTAAAAGGCCATGCGCCGCCCTGTATGCCTATTGGTATTTCATAAGGCATATTAGGATGAGCCCATCGATGCCGAGCATGTGACTGTGTTTCATCATCTGAGCGGGGGTATACCAAATACATTGGCATTTTAGCTTTAATATAATTAGCATCTGGTAATGGAAACTGTAATGCTAGAACAT
>JARRQD010000429.1:0-2365 GCA_037382205.1 Candidatus Thiodiazotropha sp. | reverse complement strand
ATCAACAGGCGCCCCTTCTCCCGCCAGGGAAAACCACTTGAGTCATTGCGTTGTAACCAGTCGAGCCAGGCTTCATCGGTGAGTGATGCGATGAAGCATCGGCCACAGCGGGCGATGGCGATTCGTCTGAGCAGTTCTGAGAGATCACTGGCAACCGGCTTGGCCGGTTCCCGCTTGATGCGACCTTTAAGGGTCATCAAATGGCGACGGGCGTCCTGCTGCCAGCGGCCCAAGGGGTAGAGTCTGCGTCGTCGGGTAATCCACCAGGCGAGTAATATTAGAATGGCTAGGCCGATCAGCAGCAACCACCAGCCTGGGGCAGGTGGCCACCAGGAAACACTATCGATACCTCGAATGTCGCGTAATGGATCCATCAGCGCCGACCGAAGTGTTGCGCCAGTCCACGCGTCAATGTGAGGTGTATCTCTTCATTGGTGGCGATTGGCATCAAGGTGATGCCCAGGCTGTTGGCCAGTGCGGTTAATTGATCACGGTGTCTTTGCCAGGTCTCTGCATAGCGCGATCTTGCCTGCTGATCGCGGGTGTCGATCTCGACGGCGTTGCCGTCCGGGCCAACAAAAGTGACTCGGCCGATTTCCGGAAGCTCCCTATCGGCAGGATCGTCGACCGGTATCAGTACCAGGGTGTGGTGCTGGCATAAGCGCCCCAGGGTCTGCTTAAGACCCATGCACTGCCGATTCAAGTCGGCAATGACAAAGATCAGCGAGCCGGTTGAGGTGCCCTTGTCAGCCCGCTGTAGCGCTTCTGACAGACAATCCTGATGGGGCTGATTGGTGGTGCCTTCATGGGTCAGAGCGTGCAGCAGGCGCCACAGGGCGCGCCGATCTTTGGTCGGTTGAAAATAGTGCATTCCCTGTTGCTGGTCACCAAACAACATGCCGCCAACCCGATCGTGAAGGCGCGATGCGGCCCAGCCCAACAGAGCGGCCGCCTTGGCGGCCTGAATCGATTTGAAGGTGCCACGGGTGCCAAAACTCATATGAGGTCCCCGGTCTACGCACAACACCACACTGCGCTCACGCTCTTCGCGGAACACCTTCATGTGAGGTACGTTGGTGCGGGCGGTGACATTCCACTCCATGTTGCGGATGTCGTCCCCTTCCCGGTACTCCCGTACCTCTTCGAAATCCAAGCCTGTACCGCGAAACACGGAGGCATACAGCCCACTGAAGCTGGTGTTCACCAAATGGTGCGAGGCGAGGCCCAAGGTATGGGCCTGGTGACGCAATTCCAGCAGGTCGTCAATGTGGGGATAGAGACTCATAGAGGGGGGTTCTACTGAGCAGTTAAGGTATGGCGACCATATCCAATAGTCGGGAGAGGAAGTCATCTGTGGTAATGCCCTCCGCCTCTGCCTCAAATGTGAGCAGAATCCGATGCCGCAGAATGGCCGGGGCAACCGCCTGAATGTGGTGCGGTGCAACGAACTCCTCATCATCCAGCCAGGCCCTGGCGCGGGCACAGCGGGCGAGGGCGATACTGGCCCGGGGTGAGGCGCCGAAGCGACACCAACGGGTGAGATCCTTGTCGTAGGCTTTGGGGTTCCGGCTCGCCTGCACCAGGTCGACAATGTAGCTGTTGAGCTTCGGGTCAAGATAGAGTTTGTTCACCTCCTGACGGATGGTGAAAAGCTCTTTTTGACTGAGAGGATTGCTCGGGGGGGCCGGTTTCTGTTGTTGTTGGGCATTATCGAGTTCGAGGATCAGCAGCTCTTCATTGCGGTCTGGATACTCCACATTGGCCTGCATCAGAAAACGATCAAGTTGCGCTTCGGGCAGGTGGTAGGTGCCTTCCTGTTCCACTGGGTTCTGGGTGGCCAGTACCATAAAGAATTCAGGCAGTTGATAGGTGGTCTGTCCAACTGTGATCTGCTGCTCGCCCATTGCTTCCAACAGGGCGGACTGTACCTTGGCCGGCGCCCGGTTGACCTCATCCGCCAGTAAAATGTTGTGAAACAGTGGGCCCTGACGAAACTCGAATTCGCCTTTTTCATGGCGGTAGATATCGGTGCCGATCAGGTCGGATGGCAGCAGGTCAGGGGTGAACTGGATACGATGAAAGTCACCTTCGATCGTTTCAGCCAAGGCTTTGACCGCAGTGGTTTTGGCAAGTCCGGGGAGGCCTTCGATAAGCAGATGGCCATCGCTTAAAAGACAGATCAGCATGCTATCGATGAAGCTGGTCTGGCCGATTACTCGCGTTGCCAAGTGCTCGCGTAATGGAGCAAGGACGGATGAGTTCATTAACTTCTGCTACTTTTGACTATGTTGGTTGTTCTTCAGAACGTAGGTATCAAATGACATGGTCATTGATCCAGGCTTTATTCCTGCCTGATCTGTCGTTT
>JARRQD010000428.1:0-3481 GCA_037382205.1 Candidatus Thiodiazotropha sp. | reverse complement strand
ATTAGGCAGCCGTGGCTTTTACTTCCCCGCATATCTCAGTTTGTTACCTCTCCGAGCAGGGGATAGGCTAACCGCCTGAATCGAGCAATTGACGGCAGAGGGACTTTCATCCTCCTAGATTCTCAGCCTTGTCGGCTGCTCCCCTGTCCTTATTCTGTTATTTGGCGTTGTTTAGCGCGAGAAAACTAATCACCCAAGCAGCCCTCGATGAAGATTTTGATAGCGTTTTCCCGAAACCGAATAAACGAAGAAATAATTCGTTTATCGACGCACTATTACGCATGGTAGCTTAGTGAAAATCGAGAAACTTCAGGTTACTGAAGAGCCAACAAATATTACTCTATCCATTCAAAAGTTGAACCCCACGGATCAAATTTTCTCGTTAAATATTGAGGATTATTGAAATATGTACGCAAGCAGATAATACCATTTTGATTTGCAATATCAGCATTTTCACCCTCACATGAGAATGGTACTTGTACATCGCGGCTGTCTGACGGAATCCCATACAAAGACCCAGGAACTCCTCCATATCCAAAGCTAGATGCGGCGCCCAATCCTGCAAGGATATATTCTCCATCAGGCGACCAAGCAATACGATTGAATGACACTTCACCAACATAAGAAGCTAGCTGGTGCAGATCTGTACCATCAACATTCACTACCCATATTGTATTACCATTACCAGGACTAACTAGAAAAGCTATTTTTAAACCATTTGGACTAAATTTTGGTTTTGCGGGTACTGGATATATATCGACCATTGGTGAATCAGAGTCAGGAAGAGTAACTATGGGCACGCCTTCTGCACTATAGGATGAAGTTACAAAGATAGATTTTGTATAGGCATAGGCAATTTGCCCATTTGAAGACCAGTCAAATCCTCTCTCGTAATATTTCGAATCTTCACCGCCGCCAGTTACATGCATTGTTGATTGACTGATAATACTAGTAAAAGACCTGTCATATATCACTAACTGTATTGACGGATCATAATAAGCTTCATCTGCGTATGTTATCGCAACATAGTTTCCATCTTTTGATGGTTTCGCCTTGCGAATCCCATCAGTAAGTGTAGCTCTATTAGTAACTAAGTCACCTGAAGCATTAATAAAACTAAGACAATCAAAGTCACCGCTACTTCTGTTATACTCTCGATAACAGTTATCAACAAATAACAAAAACTCGCTGGCATCTTGATTTGGATGGGCACGAAAAATGATACCGCGTCCAGTGTAATCGTCTGTATCCCACCATCCCTTATCTGGCAGTTGAGAAGCACCTCCATTTGATAGATCGACTATCCATCCTTCATTCTCCTGATTTACATATACGCGCCCTGTAAGTCCATTATTAATATTCTGATCGTTTGGCGTATCTTCTGAATCTGTATTTCCTGATGATTCTGTATCACCTACACCACCACCTCCTCCACATGCTGACAAAGTGATAACTAAAGATATAACTCTAATGCATTGATTAAATGTCACCATTTTTTACCTTCTTTAGTAAACTGTTTAGGAGCTAATACACAAAAACCCTGCGACATATAGACGCCAGGTTTTGAATGCAAGTAAATATGTTTTATTACTGCTTTCTTGCCAAAGAAGCAAGACCGTCACCAACAGATTTCACAGCAGTAGCAGCTGCTTCAGTTGCCATCGTAAATAGCTTTGATTCAGCTTGGAATTCACCTTGCGCCTTAATAAAAGCGTTTTGATTTGCTTGTTTCTGGTCATCAGATAGACCTGAAGCATCCTCAGGTGAGGATTCCTCCTTTTTTTCTGAGCATCCATCATCTTGTCTAAATGATTTGAAGCTACCTGTGCCATTCCCTGCGCAAGGGCTACAAGCCAGTTTCCACTTCTTGCCTTTTTAGCTTCGTCGCTATCATCATCGGGTGTGGGCTGTGGCGCAGGACACGTAGTCGAACCTTATGCCTCACTAGAATTATTAGCACTTGAACTACCACCAGCCGCAGGCTGTGCAGTTGCAGTATCACCACCAGCGGGACAGCTTCCACCTTCCTCACCACCAAACTGCTCCCGAACCACATCTTCAATCGCCTGACGGACCATATCTTTGATGGAGCCGCCACCCTCACAGCCGCCGTTCTCAAGCATCTGCATAATCTGATCAACAACTTTCTCAACAATCTTGTCGATCAAACCACTCATTGAATTATCAGTATCTTCCTGACAGGATACCAGGATGACACTGAATCGCCTGACTCAGTTGACTGGTCAGCGACCCCATCATGCTGTTGTTCATTGCGCTCTGAACGCCTGACTGACCATGCTGACCAATCAAGCTCTCAAGCATGCCACCTAAGCCAGAACCAATTGATTGGCCAATCTGTGCTCCCATTGGACCACCGAACATACCGCCGACGATACCACCGGCAACTCCACCTACTCTACTGAGAAACGCATAGGCTTGTTCTGATAATTACATAACTTGAAATAATTTTTAAAGTTAGCGGGATTGAATTCGCTTCCATGCCTGCCACCTTTCGAATGCCACCTTGTTTATTCAGATGACGGCTCTACTGTATGTCGAACGGAGGTGTTGGGAAATCAGGAATTGCCCTAGCTCGGGTTAACACCTATCCGTGGTTGTTTGTTCTATCCTTTGACCCTCACTAGGTAGTCTTTATGAAGTGGTCTCGATTATAGGTCGATTCATTTGAATGAACAAGCGTAGGGATTTTCTTGAGCCAGCTGAATTATTGCCAATATATCAGGCAATTACGATTGTCGTTCAATTAGCGTGACTTGTAGATTCAATGGATTATTGGTTGATATGGAATTGGGTCTTTTAATTGAACAATCGTTTATTTATTGGTGGACGATCTTTTACAGGTTCTACTCACTTTTATTAACGTGAAGTAGCTCACGTTTTTACAGGAATGTCTGAATCGCTAGAATGACAACCTTGTGACGGCTGATTTGAAGCTTCTGGCTATTCACTCCCTAATTAGTGCCTGCCTTAGCAGCTGATTCGATAGCACTCGTATGAAAGTGTTGAATGGACAATCGCACAGCGTATCGAGAGATTGATGAGTTAACAAATAGGGCTATCGTTTTTTAATCTAAATATGGGGTGTGAATGCCATCCGGTGTAGCCTATTTGTCATGCCATCTACAGGTTATTAGATTCCGGTATTCGTTGGAATGACGAGCGTTGTCATTTTTTATATAGGACTGCCTACTACTGTATCAGCCACAACATTACTGATCCATGGACTCACCTTTTATAATAAAAACGAAAAAACGATGCCTGTCCTCCAATATATTCTCTCATTCAAGAGTCTTTCAGCTTGGGTTGTGGTTGTTGGGGATAAAACATCAAACCACGGTGCCCGGTTGCCCTTGGATGAATGGGCGGATTGAACGGATTTTTTTGGAACCTTAAAGGCAAAGCTCAATCAATGGGAAGTCGATACGAAAGATCAGCTTGAAACCTCATTGAAACCGTTTCG
>JARRQD010000427.1:0-3436 GCA_037382205.1 Candidatus Thiodiazotropha sp. | reverse complement strand
ACGCTGTAGCGTGATTCACCCAGTAGGTGACCATAACCATCGAAGCGATTTTCATCATAATCAAACACCTGCTATTAGAATGGAGCGGTCAACTGATTTTTTTAGGATCATCACTTCTATTCGATAACCTGAGCCGCGGCGCGAACAATCAGACTGCTGTCGGCTTTGGCTTTGTGCGCCTCTTCGCTGAGCATTCGGCGCCACTTCTTGGCCCCTGGTAAGCCTTGAAACAGACCCAGGATATGGCGGGTGATGCGGTTGATCGGCGTACCTGCTGAGAGCTCCTGCTCGATATAGGGAATCATCGACTCAATCACCTGATGACGGTTTGAGGGCGTTTTCTGTAAACCGTAAATCAGATTGTCCGCCTGAGCCAGGATCCATGGCTTGTTGTAAGCCTCCCGGCCGATCATCACTCCATCCACATGGTTGAGGTTCTGTTCAACCTGGGCAAGGGTGGTGATGCCCCCATTGATGATGATCTCCTGGTCAGAAAAGTCCTGCTTAAGCTGATGCACTGTCTCATAGAGTAGCGGTGGAATCTCCCGGTTCTCCTTGGGGCTCAATCCCTGCAACCAGGCCTTGCGGGCATGTACGATAAAGGTGTGGCATCCGGCGTCAGCCACTTTACCGACAAAATCTCAAAGCGCCTGATAGCTGTCTTGGTCATCCACGCCAATCCGGTGTTTGACTGTGATATCGGTGGCGACCCTGTCGCGCATCGCCTTGACACAGTCCGCCACCAGTTCCGGGGTTAGCATCAGACAGGCGCCGAAGCGACCGGACTGCACCCGGTCAGACGGACAGCCAACATTCAGGTTGATCTCATCATAACCCCACTGTTCGCCCAGCCGGGCGCACTCTGCCAGTGCCTCAGGTTCGCTGCCCCCCCGGTGCAGTGCTACCGGGTGTTCGCTGGGATCAAAGTCGAGAAAGCGGGCACGATTGCCGTGCAGTAGGGCACCGGTAGTTACCATCTCTGTATAGAGAAGCACCTGACTGGAGATCAACCGCAGAAAGTAGCGGCAGTAGCGATCGGTCCAATCCAGCATTGGGGCGATGGAAAAAAATAAAAAGACAAATCTGAGGCTGTTTTCGCCGGGCTCGACTTAAAGCAGTAAGCACTATTGTCGAGGGCGTTTATGGCCAATGCTGATTGGTCGGTATCTGTTCGCTTGCTTGGGTTGGAATTTACTGAGATGAGATAGGTGAGGTTGTTTAAGCCATCAGGGCCCCGTGTTTGGAGCCCTGAGGTATATTCAATCATCTCGACAAAATTGCTTGCCGGGTTAATCGAATAAGCGGCTTTAGCTTTTCTTCGTACGGCGGGCAAAACCCACGCCTACCAAGCCCAGTCCCAGCAGTGAGAGGGTTGCAGGTTCAGGAACATTAGCGCTGAAGCTGACATTGGCATCAGAGTTGATGTTTACAGTGTATGAACCAAAGCGGTTGTTATAGTTGTAACCATGAATCGCTTCATAAGCTGAAAAATGGTAGTCTGAAACTGCGAGAATGTAGCTGCCTGCACCCAGAACTCTACTGATCAGAGAGTTGAGGCCAGGGCCGCCATCGTCGTTGCGGGTAATGTAATCACTTATGCCGAGTGAGCCGTCATTTGAAAACAGATAGGCAAACGTATCAAAGCGGCTTGAAGCGACGTTGATTTCGGTTCTTGCGGTTGCTTCCTGGTTGAACAGGATGTACGCCACTGAATCCTCTCCGGAAGCTGTGATGCTCCCAGATGTGGTAATGACATTGGCGAAACCGCTTATTGGCGTAAGCGCAAATAGGCTGAGCAGTAAAATGAGAGATTTTTTCATCATAATTCCTTGAATATACAGCATGTATCCAGGGTAGAGGTTTAAAGATAACTCGGTGTTTTTGTAAACGCTGTTATGATTATGCATGTTTTGCGCCACAATTTTATTATTGAATTAAATCAATATCTTGGTTTTAGGTTTTTTGTGGCTTGCCCCGGCATATCTTGTTGTGTGTTAAATAATTCGACACCGTTAAACGGCTGAAAAGCTCACGCTTTCTTGTACCGGTAGTCACATCAAGTCTCTTTCAAGGCGGCAGAAGATTGCTCTCTGGATCAGCCCATACAAGTGGGTGTTTGCATGGTAAAGTCTGTACCTGTTTAATTGTGCATTCGATTCGCCAATCTATGCTTCAGACAGCACCCCAGCCCTCTCTTTTAACATCGGTTGCGCCAGCGAGTACATCGGCCAGTGGAGCAGAGGGGTATTTGGGTTTATATCCCTTCAACTCATCCAACAGGGTGACAAGCTTGTCGGCTGAGGACTGTCCTTTGAAATCACTCTTTTCCAGAGCCAGTTCATCAAGGACTTCGTTCCAAGGCACACCCTGAACCAGTGGAATCAACACGAAAGTGATGCCTTCGATTTCGACCTGGGCTGGTGAATCGATATTGACTACATAGATGAGTGCTTTCATCTCTGGTGAAAAGAGCGCCTTGTACTTTTCAATCAGTGTGTTGATCGAAGCGATGTCGTCGATGGCGCCAACCAGCAACTTCAGTTTCTCGTCCCCGAGCAGGACCGCGCCACGCATTACCTCAACAGGTGGTTTGGTATGACCTTTTTCATCGGCAATATCACCTTCCACCAGTACCAGTTCACCTCGATAGGCGTAGAGTCCTGCGGTCGATGTCTGATCCAGGAAATTGGTATTGAAGAGCAGGCCGTCTTCTTTGAGTTGCTGCAGTGGCATGATTTAACTCCAAATAATTGATGCTTAATGCCTGCAAGCAATCTTGGTGCCAAATGATTTTGTCTCTAAAAAGTCACTTAATTACAAATAGGTAACGATGTTTGGTTAGGGCCATGGGTTGTGGTTTGTCAGATAAACAACAATCGATTAATCGGCCGTGTAGCTGACACCGACAAACTCACAATCGTCAATGGCTCACCTGGCTTGGCTTAATTTCTGGCCAGGGACTCGCGGATAAACTGCTTCCAATCATCGAGTCGTTTCTGTAACAACAGCATGCCATCAAAGTAGGGTACAACTTGGTTGCTGCGTATAATCTCCCGCCCCTTCGGGCCCAAGGCGAACTGGATGAAATGGTCCGACTGCTTGCTGTTGGGTGATTTCTTGTTGTGCACCAGATAGAGCGGCCGATAGAGGAGGTATTTACCGGTACGGATATTCTCAAAGCTGGGATCCCGGCCTTCAAGTTTGAGTATTTTGAAATCCCGTTTATAGGCGCTTGCAACACCGGTAACCGCAATGGCGTTGGGGTTCTTCTCCACGCTCTTCTCCAGTGGGCCTGAGGATGGGAACTCCTGTTTGCCTATGAAGACCGCGTCAGGGTCTTCGAAAAGATGCTTGCGCAGGGTATAGCCAACTCCTGAGATCTTTCCCTGACGAATCAGCAGTTCCAGCGGCTGATTATCTCCCCCCAGTTGTGACC
>JARRQD010000426.1:0-2953 GCA_037382205.1 Candidatus Thiodiazotropha sp. | reverse complement strand
CCCGACACCGGATGAGAGTTTTGTGGTGATTCGCTTCAGCGATCCGAAAAAATTCGATATCAACTTCCCTTATCTGCTGTCGATGATTGAAGGCTCTTTCATGTCACGGCGCAACTCCATCGTTGTACCAGGTGGCAAGATGGGATTCTCCATGGAGATCATCCTGCAACCGATCATTGAGCGAATGATGGACGCACGCAACGTCTGATTTCCTCAGCCTCGATGAAAATGCCGCCCAACCCTCCGGGGTCGGCGGCTTTTTTATTGCTGTCCTCACTAAACCCTGACAATACCTAGGGATTTTGAGAATTTTCAATGCCACTATCAGCGCGTTAACTTAGCATTTCGGTCAACAATTAAAGTTGACTCTATCCGGAACTGATCCCATGCAAGAAACAAACCGTCTAGCTAACTTCCCGATCTCCTTTTTTTCCATGGTCATGGGACTTGCTGGTCTCTGCATCGCCTGGGAGAAGGCGCAGCATGGTTTTCAATTACCGATCCGGCTCGATATGGCATTGATACCCTTCACAGCGCTGGTCTTCAGCCTACTGTTCTTGATCTACACCATGAAACTGTTTCGCTACCCTGGACAGGTAGTAAAAGAAATCAATCACCCGGTTAAACTCAATTTCTTTCCGGCGATATCGATCAGCCTGATTCTGCTATCGATCACCCTATTGCAAACCCAGCCATTGGTCTCACATGTTCTCTGGTCAATCGGCAGCGCACTGCATCTCAGCTTTACCCTTTATGTCATGAATATCTGGATCCACCATGACAAGTTTGAGATCAACCATATCAATCCTGCCTGGTTCATTCCTGTGGTAGGAAATGTTCTGGTACCGGTTGCGGGCACCGCCCACGGCCACTATGAAATCTCCTGGTTCTTTTTCAGCATCGGTATCATCTTCTGGATGGTGCTGCTCACCATCATCATCTATCGGGTTCTGTTTCATAATCCACTGCCGGCTAAACTGATGCCGACCTTCTTCATCTTGATCGCACCACCCGCTGTCGGATTCATCTCTTATGTGAAACTCAATGGCGGTTTGGATAACTTTGCCCATGTGCTCTACTACATCGGCTTGTTCCTGACCCTGTTACTGGCCAGTATGGCGCCACGCTTTACCAGGCTTCAGTTCTTTCTCTCCTGGTGGGCCTACTCGTTCCCTTTGGCAGCGATCACCATCGCCTCCCTGCTGATGTATGAAATGTCCGGGGTACCAGGCTTTGCTGTCATTGGCTGGATATTACTGTCTGTATTGACACTGGTGGTTACCTATCTCTTTTACCGCACCTTGAGGGCGGTTGGCGGCAATAAGATCTGCCTGCCCGAGGATTGATCATTGTGACTAGTGTGGCTAGTTTATGCTTCTCAGATACTCAAGACTCTCTGATGTCCGACCCTGCTGATCCAAAAGCTTTGCATATCGATATGGCAAATTACTATTGAACAGACAGGCCGCTCCTCTCTTGCGCATCAGTAACATAATCTTATCCAGCTCACTACACAGCTCACGCTGTACAAAGAGGTCGGCAAGCTGATACAAAACACGTTCATTAAATCGAGGACCAGGTTCAGACAACATGACGTAATCCCGATAGGTTTGAATAATCAAATCCACGGTTTTTGTATCTCGTTCAGGTAGACTGAAAATCGCACGCGCGACCCGATGCACATCGGGCCGATCGGGACAGGCTTTTGCACTTTGATAGTAGACTGATAAAAAGTCTCTGCTCCGACAGTTATCGCGATAGAGCTGACGCAGCACGCTGAGCGCTTCATTAAAGGCTTTTTGATCTAAATACTCTGTGGCGCGAATCAGTTTTTCATCTGCATTCAAACAGCATGGTGTCTCGTTAAGAAGATTCATGTCGGGACCCCATTGCGCCCTCTTAAGAAACATGGCCAGAACAGCGCCCAACAACAAACCAAAGATATGCATCAGGTAGTTCACCTGACTGCCGGAGTAGACCATAAATTGGATAAACTCGATACTGATCCATAAAGGCAACAGACCAAATACAGGCATCGACTGCACATTGGCATAGCGACCGGAAAGTGGAACCAGGGTGATCTGGCGGTGACCAAAGAGTACGGCTGAAAGACCGAGCACACCGGAGATCGCGCCAGAGGTGCCGATTGAGGCCAAACCGAATAGATAAAAAGATTGAAGAGAATCAGAGTAAACGTCACTCTAGGCAGACGTTTAAGATTAGTGGCAAAGAGTTTTAGTGGAGTAGACATTTTGTCTTCCCTGACTGATTGGGTCCTTCTTCCTTCAAATCAACCCATCTCACAATTACTGTTAGAGTTGGGCCCAGATCAACCTTAGTATAAAACTTGATCCAGACAATTGTTATGCTAATTAAACAGTTAGACGGGAATCTCAAACCATCAATCATATTCCCTGTCTTTCCACTCGCGGAGTACCTTAAAAACTTCTGTGTGATCGGTCAAGGCTTTTCCGGCAATTTTTTCCGCAGCCTCCACTACCGACGGTTGCCCGGTACGCAGGAAGGGATTGGTCTGTAATTCGAGCTGTAGAGTCGATGGTAGCGTCGGTGCTCCAGTTTGTCTTTTCTCCTGCTCGGTTTCGATTCGCTGTATAACAGCCTCACTCTGGGGCTCCACCCAGCGGGCAAAGCCCAGATTCTCCAGGGTGTATTCGTGAGCACAGTAGATTTTGGTCTCTGTCGGTAACTGTGCAATCCGCTGCAGGGAGGCCGCCAGTTGTGCCATACTGCCATCGAACACCCGCCCACAGCCGCCAGCAAACAGGGTATCACCACAAAACAGTGCACCTTCGCCAAAGTAGGCGATATGTCCGGCGGTATGGCCAGGCACCTCGATTACCTGAAAATCCACCTCCAGCCCGGTGATCGCTGGGCGATCGCCCTCATGCAATGGATCGGTTATGCCTTTGATCGACTCTCCGGCCGGTCCGTA
>JARRQD010000425.1:0-5340 GCA_037382205.1 Candidatus Thiodiazotropha sp. | reverse complement strand
TTCGTTAGGGTTCTATCACTGTTTCAAAAAAACAAATACACTTTGGGATCTGATCAACTCGTGGCGTGCTATCCAGGGTTCCAGGGGAAAAGCCATGAGACAAGTGAGGATGGATGGGGTGATCTGTGTCGTGCAGACAACAATAAGAAGGGATTGGCGTGATCGACATATACTTAGGCAGTCTGTATGTCGATCACGTGTAATTCCCCTTTAATCTTATGCAATAAATACCTGGCCATATCTGAATCGGCCGTTGCGAATAGCTCAAATTCAGGTTTTGGTTTTTAGCCAATGCCCGGTTGTTATTGCGGTGTGCTTGCTATTGATCGGCGAGGGCGCTCAGCGGTCAGGCTGAGAGTGATCTATTCATCGCATAAATTGAAGGGCTTGATCAGGTTTTCTTGCAACGCAGGGAGAGCATGAGCATCCAGTGCCTGGTAGGCGGCTTTGGTGATATGGGAGTAATCCTCAGTGTAGTAGCCAACCTTTCTATTCCCGGCGTCGTTGGTCATGACTTTTTCGATGTCCAGCACAGGAAATCCCATCTGTTTTGCATAGCCCCGAACCTGCTCATTTACCGCCATGACATTGCTGCTGATATAGTCCTGGAAGCTCTGCCTACCTCTTATATTGTTGATCCATCTCACCAGGGTGTCGATGATCGAGTCAGGCAGCCCCATAGTGATTTCAGTTGCCAGCACCGGTGTAACGCCAGCCTGTTGAGCGGCCTCTGCCATGGCTTTGACATTTTCAAAGGCTCTTTTTTTGGTCTGCTCGGCGACCTCTCTCGGACTGTTCGAAAAATCGTTGATATATCCCCAGATAATCACAGCTTTCGGCTTGGCCGCTAACACATCCTGTTCAAAGCGATCGCGAACCTCAGTTGAGACTTGACCGTGGATGCCAGTGTTGCTCACTTTCAGGCAGCCGATCTCACTGATCGACCAACCTTGTGCATAGGAAGCGCCGGTGATGATCAGGCTGGATTGTTGTTCGGGCATGGTGTTCTCCTGGGCCAGACTAAGCAGAGGTAGAAATAGCAGAGACAGTATGACGAATTTAAATGGTTTCATGGGCTTACTAAGCTCCCGTGGTTGTTTTTCTGAGACTTTGCTGACCATTCAGGTGAATTTTGGATTCTTCCTTGAGGTCTGGATTCGCCGATGGCCCTATTGTACATATTTCTCTTCGCAACAACCTGGGCGATAAATCGCTTGTTTGTAATGAACTTGCTTGGAATGAGGCCTTGTGTGTAGCTCTGAGAAGTCTGTGGTTTCGGTTTGCGAGCCATTTACACAAACGCAGGTAATTAAACGATTGATTGTATTACCTAAGCCTCAAAGAAGTAGTCGTTGTTACGTTATTAAAACTACAGTTAAAGGTAAGTTGTATTGTGCCTGATGTTTTTAACATGTAGGGAGGAACTTAGTGTGATCAGCTTACGACAACTCCCGATCCAGAGAAAGCTCTGGCTGCTGACAATAACCACCCTGATAGGCTTATGAAATCAAGGAGATGATTGAGCGCTTGCAGACCGGCACCCAGAATGCGGTCGACGTGATCCATAGAAGTAGTGCAACCACCCTGTCGACAGTAGAGAAGGCGCAGGGTGCAAGCCAATCCCTGAGTGGTATCGTCACGGCGATCTCCGCCATATCTGATCGGAATACGCAGATTGCAAGCGCCTCCGAGGAGCAGTCAGCGGTGGCCCAGGAGATCGATCGGAGTGTGGTGCAGATCTCTCAACTGGCCGAGCATTCATCGTTGGCCAGTGATCAGATCAACCAGGCCAGTTCAGAGCTGTCTCAGCTGGGTGAATCACGCTACAACGTGAATGGCACGCTTGTGGCGGCGCATGGCGGCGTTGCAACGCCTTGGAATTCGTTGCGCGCCGTGCAGGGATGCACCAGTGTCGCGGGCACATGGATGTGCAGGAGCGACCCTTGCCCTGCACCCCCACAAACGCACCCTTCACGCTGTCCAACTGATCTTTTTAGGTTCAACTACTTACGCGCTAACGCCATGAAAAATAATAAATTAAATTCCCGCCCAGTCAATCTCGCTCCCACCCATTCCCATTGAAAATGGCCCGATAGTGCCCCGATTGTCCCGGCGGCCTGCATCACCAGTCGTTATCGATGCCTGAGAATGAGTCGTTGATTCCAAAGGAATCATCGAAGGCATCCATCCCACACCCATGCGAACTACTGACGGAATTGTGATGAAATGGATCATCAAAACAACTCGGACTTCCGGTCTCCAAATCGTGGTCGTGCAGATCTACGCCATAGGGATTCCCAACCACATCCACACCACCGGTGCCGCCCACCATGGGCAGGCCGGTTGCTGGGTTGACCGCATTCTCATCCAGCGAGTCAACATGCACGATACGCATTGCAGTAATTGGCTCATCAATCACATTGGTTGGGCTATCGGTCGTCGTATCGCTGGCAAACAAGCCGGAGACCCAGTTAAACACTCCCATCTACACCTCCCAGTTATTGATCCAGTTGGTTTAAGGCCTGCTCAATGTCTTCAGGCGTACCCAATGTCGCAGCCTTTAACAGCTTGAACTGATAGCTTTCGCCCCACTCAGCCGCGCGCCGTTGCAACCAGGCCATGAAGCACGGCGAGGCCATCTCCCTTGCCTGCTGATACTCCGGCACCGTTGTAATGGTTCGAATATCGATACCGGCCATTGCGAAGTAAGGTGTCAGCTCTTTTCGTCCCTGCTCAGTAAACCTCAAGTTCCCATCAAGATCCGCCAGGTAGTAAGGGGTTGATGCACTTCTCATCGTTATCGCTCCTGAAGCAGATATAACCAAAGATCTCTAACAACTAGGCTATCACGCCTTTCAGAAATGCAAAGGTTACTGGATGACAAAGTCCTTGTGCAGTCTTTGCCAATGAGATGCCATGTACTACGTGCCTTTTCCATCACCTCATCCAGATGCGGCTTGATGGCTCGCCACGGTGCTTCCACACTTTTTGCCCACGCTTCAAAGTGGCTCATGTTCATGGCATACCAATCCTTGTTACCCGCGAGATTGAGAGAGACCTGTGACTCGCCTGGAATGTAGGCCTGTGTGTAGACGATATCGTAGGCCGGTGCCAGTTCAGCCGTGATCCGATCAGGGTAGATCAGGCTCCAGTTTTTCAAATGTGCATCACCATTGCCCAACAGGATATTCACCAACAGCCGTCGCGCCATCTGCTGCACATTCGCCAGGCCATGGCCGGTGAATTGGTAGAGCACCTTGCCGATCTGCTCAAAGTTGGTGGTGCCATATTTTTCATGGGCATATTTGAATAGCACCTGAGCAAAGTCTTCCGCATGGATACGACCACTCTGACCATCCCGATCATAACGACGGATAGCGTAGGCATATTGTTCACTTGGTAGATTGATGGGCGGCAGGTCTTGCAATTGATCCAATCCCACCAATTTAATCTCAGGAATATTCACACCAACCTGTTCCGCCAACTTCATTACCGTATATTCGTTGACGGGCACATCTCGGTGGCGAGTGGAGGGAGTCTTCACAATCCATTCACCCAAACTATCCGGCTGCGAGATATTGAAGCGCCCATCCGCTTCATGCATGGAGAACTTCATCTGTACCCCGGCCAGCGAAAAATGGGGACGGCCATCCAATACCATTCTGGGAACCGCTTCCACCTGGGCACGATGCTCCAGTACACCCTCGGGGATCTGATCCGGGGCTAGCGGCTCGGCCACCAATGCCCCCGGCAAGTCCGCGGCCAGCTGGGCGAACAGAGGGAACTCATTCTCGGGATGGACCTTCAGCACCTGAGCGAACCAGTCACGCAAGGCACCCTCTGGCAACAGATTGGAGAGCACCGGATGTAATCGTTGCTGGCGAACCCACGGGGATGCGTATATCTTACCCGCAGCTGGATGATCAGCCATCCCGGAGAGGGTAAAGGTCGGTCGATTTGGATCTGCCACATAGGCTGGATCGAATATCAGGATATTGCGCCCACCCTGATAACCGGCCAAGTACCCCACCGTTTCACCGTGCAAATTTAGCTTGAGTACCTCAACGGTTTCCATCGCCATGGCTATAACACCTCAGACCATGGGTCATCGTGGTCCCCGTGATCAGCCGGGCTTTTCACGCTGCCCCCTTCCCTCAGCAACGTCTTCACCGCCTGAAGCTTATCCTTTGGAACCAGCACTAACTCAGCCTCAAGACCTTCAGCGACCAACTCCAGCGTCTCCAGACGCGGGTTGCCGCCAGCCTCAATACGTTGATACTGCTGCTGATTCATGCCAATGCGCAGCTTCATATCCTTCTGCTGAAGGCCAAGCTGGAGACGACGGGCTTTAATTTGGGGGACGAGTTTCATAATCACACCGATACAACAAATAAGATGTATTAACTATAGATACAACTTATATGTTGTTCAATGAATAAATTACATCGTATTAGATGTATCTTGGTGGTAACTGGGTACTACAGAGAATATACAACTGATATGTTGTATTTTATTGTGTTCTACACTCATATTAAGACAGCTGTAAAAGTCTAAGGCGTCTTTACATCACGCCTGGCGCCCATCCTTAACGTCATCGTCTACCTTACTATCCCGTTCGGCCAGTACTATAAGGCTGGCCATTATCGCCGCGACACCCAGCAACAAACCCAACATCAAATAGACGTTTGATCTGCCCTCCTTAAATTTTGCGATGTAAATCTGGTTGTATATAACCAGACAACTATCCCTCTCTGGTATGGGCAACCACATACTCCTGCGACAGGGGCAAACCCTGATTGTCATAGAGCTGAGGGTGAAGATGGCCGGCACTGGCAATGCTGTTGGATATCCATAAGGTGAGCGTATCGCCGCTTACCACATCCAGTGCGTACCAATCAAAATCGTCGCCCATATCGACCGATGAACTGTACTGTGCTCCATTAACGACCGGATAGGCCGCATTCTTGGAGTTGTTCGGCTCATACAAGGCATCGTCCTGCACAAGGCGATCATCAACACTGGGGTGAGCGGTAATGTGATATCGGAAAAACGCCCGCGAAGAGCCTTCGATCCTGATAAGGAGGCTCCCTGCTTGATCCACAGTGTAATCAAACGCGATCATCCGTCCCTTGCTCAGCACCTCCCGCTGAAAGCCATCAGCGATCAACTGCACGCTTATCAGGTTTGAGCTGGATAGATCATTCCTTACATCGATTGAATACCTCTGCAAAGAATAACTCCAGCGCAATTACTCAACTCATTATTGACGGCAGGAGATTAATATTCACAGGCGACTCAGGTATTGAGGCCTTGGAGCATATGGCTGATGAGCTGGATAGT
>JARRQD010000424.1:0-5777 GCA_037382205.1 Candidatus Thiodiazotropha sp. | reverse complement strand
CCGGCGTCCCTACCGTGACTGTGCAAGCAAGAATCGGAGGTGATGGGTAAATGTCTGTGAAGAAAATTAATGAAAGGATTCCTTTCTACAGACAAGCATTTGCGAGTGGGGAAATACAAAAGACATATCAAAGCCTTGTTGAAGTCATACAAAGTATCAGAACTGAATTTAATAAAGAGTATAAAAGTGAGTTTTCAATTGCAAACTTACTACATGGATATATCGACTTTACTTACTTTTATATGCAAAACGATTTCCTTAAAAAACGTAAGCTTAAGATAGCTATTGTGCTCAACCATAAAGAAGTGCGTTTTGAGCTGTGGTTACTTGGACAAACAAAGGATGTGCAGACCAATTATTGGAAAAAGTTACAAGATGTTAAGTGGGTAGACGATGATTCAATGCCAGAGTGGTCAATCTTTGAAATTGTATTGCTTGCTAACCCAGATTTCGACAATATTAAAGAGTTAACGGATTCTCTTAAAACCATCTTTAATGATTTATCGGAGGAGATCTTTGAAGCTTTGGAAACACATGAGTGATGAGGATGAAAATCCAGGCGCCGGGTATGTGTGTGTAACACTGCGGTCATGCCCAGATCACCCCGGAGCTTTTTTTCATTCAGGCCAAAATCTTTGAGTGTACTGATCGCGCATTCAAAGAGTATGGAATAGAGCTGCTTTTGATGATGCCAAACCAGCCTGCGCAATTCATAGAGCAGCGTAAAAGTCACTATAAAGTACTCGACAGGAAGCAGCTTCTGCTGCTGACGTTCAAGCCAACACGTGGTATCGTGATTCTGACATCGGGGACAACTCCGGTGGCCGCATGAGTGAAAAAGAGAAAGCGAAGTGTCGCATGCTTGACAGTGGAGTTGCATCTCACCATATCGTTCCGTACGGCAAGTTAATGTGGCATGGTTGGCATGAGCGTGCCTGGGTTGGAGGCGTGAGGCATATTGCTCAAAAAACGCCGACTGATTCAGTATGTCTGGGAGCTTTCTCGTTACCGGCGGCTTGATGATATCGCTCCATTCTCATTGTTTTTCAAGCACGTTGTTGTAGAAGAACTGCAGTCCAGTACGATCCAGCTTGACAGTGCTCCATGAGTGAGTCTTCAAAAGATCGTCAAAATAGACCTTTAAGTCCTCAGCCGATAAACGGTCCGGACAACGATTGAAATAGGTCGAGATTCGTCAAACGGCCTGGAGTAGGCATCAATGGTCGCCTTGGATTTACCCTGTCGCTTTAGTGGGCTAACATGCTTTTGGTAGAGTAAATCGAATTTGGTTTGCTGTGATTTTTTCATTGATAGTTCCTCGTTTTTTTGATGAGTATGCTGTCGAGTTCTACGATGATGAGCATTCATCAGAAAAGGAGCGTTTCATTATGCTGGGCATGAGCAACCAGAGTCGCATATTGGTTGTCTGTCATTGTGAGCGTTCCGAAGGGCAGAAAATTCGTATCATTTCAGCGCGAAATAGATCTTAGCTGGCAAACAAAACGGCCTTAACAATGCCATAAACAAGGATGTCAAACTATCCGCTACGCTTCTGGTTAGCCACCTGTGATGGCAGCCGTTATGTGAAGAAGGCAATGCAGATCTGAGTAAGCAAAAAATGAATCGAGATATCGACAGCAAGGTTATTGGGTATTTTGCTTATAGTTCGCCTGCTTCGGTCGTATGCGAAGGAGATGCCTGCGTGAATTCCGGGTCAGAACAAAGGATGAAAGACTATATGGCATCGGCTGCGCAGAAATCAACCCAGAAAACGACAATAAAGAAAACAAGGTTTGGTGAAATAATACACGGGATGAAAATGGGCGCACCGTACCCTTTCGATGAAGAGTAATATAATCGTTTTTATCCGCTTGCCAATGAAATTGGACTCGATTTGAAAAAAGAGGATTTTTCAGAAAATGAAACAGGATACCATTTCGTAGTAATCAGACCATAAGCTAAACACTTGAATGATCATGCCAAAGAAAAGTTTTATTCCGAACAAGCTAAGACCATGGATAGAGGCACGAAAGAAATTCCGTCTATCTCACGCTCAGGTTCAAATGGCTAGGGAACTAGGCTTGAATCCCAAAAATTTAGGGGGCATGGCAAACCACAAACAAAAGCCATGGAAAGCACCCTTACCAAACTACATTGAAGAGCTATATGAAAAGCACTTCAATAGGAAGGCGCCTGATGACATTCGGCCCTTAGAAGTCAGAGATGCGGAGAAGAGAAAACGAAAGGCGCAAAACAAGATTAATAGAACAAACGGCGATGAAAATATCACATAACAGTGAGTTCAAACGTCTAGATTTTGTAGCATTACAGTTCTTTCAGTTTCCTCAGTATTTTTCTTTTTCATATACTCAACACTGGTAATATGAGTACAAAGAATACGTTGCGAGTCAAGCGTAATGTATTCATTGTATCCATTTTCGAGAGTAAGCAGCCTGTAGGCCATCATTAAAGTGAGCTAATCCGTTAACTGACACGAAGAAACAAGTTGTTATCACTATTAGAGTAGATTCAGAGACTGATGAGATTATCCGTTCTCTAGCTAAAAAAGATGATAGAATTGTCGCGTAGACTACTCGTAAACTGATTGCGGAAGCACTGGTGGCGCATAAGTTGTTAAAATAATAATGATAAAAAGTAATATCCTGGTGAGGTATACGAAGTGATTATATGGGGTGGTTTCTGAAATGCTCATTGGCTGTCCTTACCTATGATTGATGGATTATTATCTCTTACCAAGATATTCCATGCCATTTGATTGGATTGCGAACTTTCCATCGCGCAGATCAAAAACACGGTCAGAAGCTTCCAGCAGCTCTTTTCTGCGAGTGATTGAATTGGGGGGGCGTCCCGTGTTGCGTAGTGCCTGATCTACCTGTTTTTGTCGAGATGGCTGCTCCGGTGGACACCACGCAGTTGTTGAGGATCGGGTTATACAAAGGTGTCAGCTTAAGCTATCGGCCTCGTGCATTAGCGCGCCGCCAGAGCGAGAACATCAGAACGGCCATCAGCAGATCCCACAACGGTAGGGCGCCGCTGCCCTGCTCATAGGATAGGGTCTGGAATCCCAGGTCCGCGCCCTCGCTCACATCAGTTTGCTCCAAGACCACTACCACATCGCTTACTGGACCGCTAAAGTCATACAGGTAGCCACTCAGGGTGGCGGCCGGTGCATCGACGGCCGGGGCGACGAACTTGGCGCTGGCAATCAGGCAACCCGTGCTGCCGTCCGGAGAGTGTGTTCATTAAGCTGTAGTTAGTAATGAAGGGTAGGGGGTAGGAGGCCGTGCCGGGTGGGGTATCCCCCCAGCTCGGCTGAAGCCTTCGGGCCGGGAGGCACCGGAATCAAGGGGTGAGATTGCACCAAGCCGGACAAGGTGGCAAAGCTGGTTGATCGCCTAAACAAAGAGTTCAAGGGCGAGGTGCTGTTGTTTGGCGATCAGCTACGGCTTGTATCGACAGCTTCTGCGCTTCCCAGTCCGGGATCGCCCGTTGATTGAGAATTTCTCCCTGGATGACCCTCAGTTACACGAAGAACGGCGTATCGAGTGGGAGGGAAGATATTATGCCCGCGGCATCAGTCTTGTAATCGAGGCTGATGGCCTGGGAGGATCCTGCTCCCTCAAAGAGTTTCATCAGGGAGCCCCTTGAGAAAGTTTAATAGAAGATATCGACACTCCCTCTTAACTGAGGGCTACCATTATTGATGGATACCTCTACGTGGTAAATTGTACCACCCCATCATAAAACCGGAGGCGTCTATATCTTCTATACTTCCAGCTGCTCTGCCACCTATTTGTTGAGATAATGTGGTGGTCCACCGCAAGATACGTGCCATGAACTGGCGCAGCAGGGCGTGAGCCTGCGCTCACTGGTCTCCCAGTTCAGGATCTGACTAGTCTCGACTGCAGCAGCCCAGGTACTTGAGAGCGTTGATGTAAGAGCCCCGCTATCTGCATCTGGCGGAGAACCTGACAAATCTCCGCCACAGTCATATCGAGACTTCACAGTAGAACAATTACGCCCTTTTGATAGAAAACTCACTAAATGATTACACCGTTCTAAAGATAATCCCACGACTGACGATAAACTCACAGGATGCAAAGCATGGCGCTTTAGCAATTAGAAAAATATTCTTAACAATATAAGGAGTGCAGGATGAAAGCTCTCGCCAGACTTATTCCAACCTTACTGCTCATATTCGTATCAACCAATCTTTTCGCTGAAGAAGCCCCGCTGAAGGTTGACGGGGCCACAACCGTGGATGCCGTCAAAGCAAAAGAGCTATTTGATCAGGGCGTTCTGTTCGTCGACCCAAGACGCATTTCCGACTTCGAAGCCGGGCGCATTCCAGATGCCGTGAGTCTGGAGATGAAATCCGTTTTCAGCGAAGCATCCCTTGCTGAACATGCGCAAAAAAGTGATCCCATCGTGTTTTACTGCAACGGACCCAAATGCCTACGCTCAGCGAAGGTCAGTAAACTTGCCATCGGTTGGGGCTACACCAACGTTTATTACTTTCGGGATGGATTTCCTGCCTGGCAAGCCGCCGGTTATCCCACTGAATAGATAACCATAACCGGTTGTTGGGTTTGATGCAAACCAGGCATCATTCCTGACAATATCCGTGTAATCCAGTAAACGCTGATGGCCACCTGGATTGCACAACGGAAATCCACATCTATCACTCCAGAAGTGATGAAATTTATTTCCAGGGCCTGAATAACCGGCCTGAACAATTGAAGGATCGAACATGCTGCTACGCACACGAATTATCCTGACAGCCATTGTCAGCACACTGTTTATCTGTCTGGTTCTTTTCATTTCAGGAAAAATCATGCAGAACCAGATTCAGGATCGATTCGTCAATGCAACTCTTGAAGGCCAGCAACTACTGTGGACGAAAATCATTGAAAGCCAACACGACGCCATGGAGACAGGCATGACCGGCATTACTCGAGACCGGGAGATCCGCAAGGCAGTAGCCAATAAGAATATTGAACTGTTGGAAAAGGCCGCGGCGCCGGCCTACAGACGACTGAGTACATCGAACATCATTACCAAGATGCAGCTGCTCGATCTCGATAATAATGTACTCTTTTCAGCACCACAGGCCTACCATGGAAAAAGCCAGTCAACACTGGTCCAACAAACACTCTCCGAAGGTAAAATTATGCGCGGAATTGAACGCGGAGAGAGTGGCGAACTGGATGTGGTATTGGCCTTTCCACTTGTTACACGCGGCAAACCGGTTGGTATCGCTGTCTACATCAGAAACGTGGAAAGCGCTGCCATGTCATTGCAGAAGAGCACCCATGCCGATGTTCTGATCATCGACAAAAACGGTGCACAGGACTATTCAACCAACCAACAACTGTTTGACAACTTAGGGATACAGAAAATTCAGACCGAAGATGAGCATTTCCAGGTCAACGATGCAGAGGGCAAAACGTACGCACTGGCTATCACTGAAATCCTGGATTCAACAAATAATTCCACCGCAAATTTAATCAGCTCACATGATTACACCGAAAGCTATTCGTACCAGCAACAAAGCAAATTCATAAGCTATCTGGTTGTGTTTACAGGTTTCATCCTTATCGCCGCCGGAATGACCTGGTATATCCGCAAAGCCTTTAAGCCCCTTGAGGAAGCGGTAACCACCTTGGAGTTCATTGCTGAAGGGGATCTTTCCCATGATGTTCAACACACCACAAATGACGAAATCGGTCGATTGATGGCATCCATGTTAAAGATGG
>JARRQD010000423.1:0-2444 GCA_037382205.1 Candidatus Thiodiazotropha sp. | reverse complement strand
CGGGAGCTCCTGCAGAAATCGGCTCGGTTCGCCAGGAATCATTTCACCGAAGCGCTTGCGTTTACTGGCATAGCTCCTGGTCAGAGTACGCTGAGCCCGGGTGATGCCTACATAGGCCAGCCGGCGCTCCTCTTCGATATTGTCCTCCTCGATGCTGCTACGATGGGGGAGCAACTCCTCCTCCATGCCGACCAGGAAGACGTGGGGAAACTCCAACCCTTTGGCCGCGTGCAGGGTCATCAGATGGACCTGATCCTGCTCTGAGTCATCCTCTTGGCGCTGCAGCATATCCATCAATGTCAGATGGTTGACCATCTCAGCCAGCGTCTTCTCCTGCAGCTCCCCATGCTGGAGGGCTTTCAGCCAGTCTATCAGGTCGGTGACATTCTCCATCCGTGCCTCGGCAATGCCATCGCTGCTGGCATTCTCTTTCAGCCAGCCCAGGTAGTCGATCTCCTCCAGCAGGCCTCTGAAGGCGGCGGACGGATCTGCGGAGGCCTTTTCGGCATAGTGGTGGATCAACTGGGTGAAGCGTTGCAGACGTAGATAGGCGCGACTGCTGAGCAGACTCTGCAAGCCGATCTCTTCACAGGCCGGTAGCAGGGCACTCTCCCGTTGTTGGGCATACTCGGCGAGTTTCTCCAGGGTGGTTGGGCCAATCTCTCGTCGTGGTGTATTGACGATGCGCAAAAAGGCGCTATCGTCAGTCGGGTTGGCCAGTAATCGCAGATAGGCCATGCCATCTTTGACTTCAGTGCGGGAGAAGAAGGAGGTGCCGCCACTGAGAAAGTAGGGGATCTTGTGGCTGCGCAGAGCCTTTTCAAATAGCTTCGCCTGGTGGTTGCCCCGGTAGAGAATGGCGCAATCCCGATTGTTGGCCTTGGCGGTGAATTTAAGATGAATAATCTCTGAAACCACCCGCTCCGCCTCCTGGGCCTCGTTGGGGCAGACCAGTACACGCAGCTCCGGGCCAAGGCCCAGCTCACTCCAGAGCTTCTTTTCGAAGACATGGGGATTCTTGCTGATCAGATGGTTGGCGGATCTCAGAATCCGGCCGCTGGAGCGGTAGTTCTGCTCCAGCTTGATCAATTTAAGGGTTGGAAAATCGGTTTGCAGTCGAGCCAGATTCTCCGGTCTGGCGCCTCGCCAGGCATAGATCGACTGATCGTCATCGCCCACCACGGTAAAAGCGGCGCGTACCCCGACCAACTGTTTGACCATCTCATACTGGGCCTGATTGGTATCCTGATACTCATCCACCAGTAGATAGCGAATCCTGTCCTGCCACTGATCCAGGGCCTGAGGATGGTTGCGAAACAGCTCAACCGGCAGCAGGATCAGGTCGTCGAAATCGACCGCATTGAAGGCTTTCAGACTGCGTTGATAGGCGGCGTAAAGCAGCGCCTGACTCTGCTGTAGATCATTTTCCGCCTGCTGCAGGGCCTGTTCCGGGGTGATCAGGTCGTTTTTCCAGGCCGATATGGTCCACTGGGCGCTGTTCACCACGGAGTCATCTCCGAGATTCTCTTTTCGCAGTAGATCTTTCAGCAGGCCGGCGCTGTCCTGCTGATCGAAGATCGAGAAGCCCGATCGATAGCCCAGTGTTTCCAGCTCCTGACGGACGATGTTGAGACCCAGATTGTGGAAAGTGGAGATTCTGGGAAGCTGCTGCTGTTGCTCACCGAGGGTTTTGGCGACCCGCTCCTTCATCTCCCGTGCGGCCTTGTTGGTGAAAGTGACTGCCGTGATCTGCTGTGGGTTGAGCCCGCAGGTTTTGATCAGGTAACTGATTTTTGCCGTGATGACCCGGGTTTTGCCGCTCCCGGCCCCCGCCAGCACCAGGAGCGGTGTGTCGATGTACTTGACCGCTTGCTGTTGTCTTGGATTTAGGTCGGACATTAAAAGATCTTCATGACGGCTTGGACAGAGGCGCAAGGGTACGCAGAGGCGCTATCGATTTCAACACTGAGGGTAGCCTGATATGATGAGCGGTGCTGGGTGGCTTTCAGCAAGTCGCTGTCAGCATCCCGACTGGGTGCAGAAAATAATAGAAGAGAATTCATGGCAATAACACAAGACAGACGTCGCAATCCCCGGGGCGGCGCAGAGGGTCAGCTGACCCGAGAGTCCTGGCGTGTCTTCCAGATCATGGCCGAATTTGTCGAGGGCTTCGAGCAGTTGGCTCAGATCAGCCCTTCGGTGAGTTTTTTTGGTTCGGCCCGGACCCCGAGAGACCATCCTCACTACGCCCTGGCGGAAGAGATCGCCCGGCTGCTCTCTGATAGCGGTTTCTCGGTGGTCAGTGGGGGCGGGCCAGGCATTATGGAGGCAGCCAATAAGGGCGCCTTTGAGGGTAAGTCCACCAGTATCGGGCTGAATATCCAGCTACCGATGGAGCAGTCGGGTAACGCCTACCAGGATATCGCGCTCAATTTCCGTCACTT
>JARRQD010000422.1:0-2730 GCA_037382205.1 Candidatus Thiodiazotropha sp. | reverse complement strand
GCCCGACCTTATGTTTGATGATTTGATCATTAGTATGAAGCATGAGGGTTACCTCTTATGTTTTCGTTGGTTTTTGATTTGCATCTCCATCTAAACCGGTAACCCTCATCGAAATGGTGTTAACAGGCCCTAGTAGACAAAGATTGTCTGAAGAATGGACTCGATGGATCGCCGCGCTCGATACGGGCCTTCCAGCCCTATTATCTTATCGATTTTCTCCGGGGTCAGGCGCTTCCCTGCATCCTCGAACTCGATATTGCGAAGCCGGCTGATATCCTGATAACCAAGCGCGTAGTCCATCTGTCCTATCCAGGCAAAACGCGCGGAAAATTCAGTGAAGTTGCTTACGGATTGAATGCAGCGGAGGATAACTCTCTCTCCAGTATCACGGGGCAGCTCACAACGGAGAATCTTTTCCACACTAAAATTGGGAGACAGCCCGCAGGCACATCTCAATATCTGAGATACCTCGCATTCACCATATTTCTTTTCGGTCTCGGGTATCTTCTTGAGTGCCGTCGAAAGCAAGCTCGATTCAACAAGTCTGGCAATCCGTTCGACCACATGTCGGTTCGCATACATTAACGCCTGCCTCTCTAGATCGGCAAGATTGTCGGAGTGCCATGATCTATTGTGTTCCCTCAGCAGATTCATCGCGATCCACAAATCGTGCCCCATCAGTCGTGCAAGCGGCGAATTGAGATGACCCTCAATCGTTTTTATTGACTCAGCATCGCTCAGCCAAACATTTTGTTTTATCCATTTGTCTTTTACAGAAACTATAATGTCGCCCAGATTCAGCAACCACAAATCAAAGAGGTGCTGACGACTCAGCTTTACCTGCAACGCTTTATTGTCTCTACCGACATGGGTGCTCGCCCGCTTGATGCGATCAACGATATCGACAAGCCGAAGATAGCCAGCTTCTCCCGTGGAAAGCGTGCCGAATTGATCATGATAGTAGACCATGTTGGCTATGAACATCAGGTCGTCACGATCGAAATCCCATCCTCTGTTGTATGACTTAACTATTTCATTCAACTGCAGGTAGGCTATGCTGGTGTGGCCGGCAAGAATGCTCGCGCCCTCCATGGCATGCCGATGATAGACCACTGTCTTTCCGATATCGTGATAGTAGGCCGAAAACATGAGCCGCAATACCCGCATGTCTGCTTCTTTCTCATATACGAGCATATCCGCCATCTCACGGTATGCCCCGATTTCGTCCGCACTATTGCCAGAACCAGGCTTTACCAGTAAATCACATATATGATCAGGATCCGAAAAATAGTCGATCAATCTGGCAAGCACCGCTACTACATTCAGAAAATGGTTATAGTCGCCCTCCCTCTTGGAGTAATTCGTCTTTTCGATCGACATTTCTCTCTCTTCTTGATCCTTTTCCAGGTGTGCCAGCCTGAACAATCCCTCATAATAGGTTTGAGGATCCCGTAGTGGGGTCATCCACTGACATTCGATAAAATATCTATGATATCGTTCGACAAACGGCAGTTTATGCCTCGACACCTCTTCTCCCGAACCTTTGAATGTCTCATAAAAATTCTTCTCTTTCGCCACGAAACCGACAATCTTCAACATCGACTCCTCTATGAGTTTTGTTCTCTCTCGCGCTACTGGCGGAGAGTTCCAGGATGGCAGATTGGGCTCTATTTCGCTTTTCGCATGCCTGAAGTAATCATCCATCGGCCAGAGAGATCTTTCGATTGCCTGATAGTATTTCTTAAATTGATCATCGTTAATGGTATGTACCAGATGCAGTAGCATTTTCAGTCCTCCTCATATTATCGCGCCAGGATATCCGCCTCCCGTTTCTTCTATTTCCCCAAACATACTGATTTACATAATGCGATGAAGTCGTTTTGATCTAGAGCGCCTTTTCACACATGGATACAGCCCGAACTTCGAACCAAATCACCGTTCAAAAAACAAGACAATTTATATTTTTGTTATTCAGACACAACGGATGGCGTTCCAGCCTCAGGCTCATCCGCTTTTATTGCAACTCTGCAATAGTACACCTGCCAATTTTGACAACCAATACTTTCAACTTAAGAAAGCGATAAATAAGCGGACACAGAAGAAAGAGCAAAAGCTTCTGATTTAGATTTCAGACAAAAGACAGGACATCGAACTATCGATACTGTGGGCAGAAATGGCGACTGAACGAGCAAGGTACGGAAAACATTGATCGTCCAGAGGGTGAAACTCCCTGGGTCACCCCTGAAGAACTCAGGTTCCTATCAGACATCCCGACAATACTTCAGACATCATAAGAATTGAGAATCGGTGAACGTGGTGTATTGGGTTTTACGATCGCCATGTAGGCGTGCGGAAGACCGGTTGTGGCCTGGGCATGAACCTACTGGCCCTTAGTTTGGTAGCCCTGATCGATCAGCTTCTGTTTCGCCTTCTCAAGTGCGGAGGTGACACTTTCCTCTAGCGAGGCGACCCACTCGACCGCAAGGGAGTTACCCAAGAGTTTGGCCACCACACAGGCAGCGCCCGCTTCAGCCTGAAGCAGCACCATGAGCATCTTAAGAACAAGAGCTTTGCCGCCCTGGTGCCGAAACCGAGAGTAAACCTGACCCGGTTCCACATACCCTGAGTCGGTCTACAAGTGCCAAATTGATTTCTGTCATGTTGAATACACCAGATTCTTCAATAGCGGAGAGCCGCGGTGCTGGAGGGCAGCCAAATAGACTGATTCAT
>JARRQD010000421.1:2435-4905 GCA_037382205.1 Candidatus Thiodiazotropha sp. | reverse complement strand
ATTAATCTCAGAGCGCTTCATATCACCAGGTCGATATACTACAAATGCGGTTCGCTCAATGACTGGTGCTTCAGAAATTCGAAACAAAATACCCTGCTCAAGCTCTTGCTGAACCATTTGTTCTGCTAAATAGGCTGATCCACCCGTCGTTAAGAGTAGATCCCTGGCTAAAGTACCCGAAGTTACCCTGGCTACGGGTGGCGGGATGTCGGGAAAAGACTCAGCATGAGTCAAAGCAAATACACTACCCCAATCCACCATATAATAGTCATTCGTAATCGCGTCGTTGAGACTGCAGTTATCCCGACTTGAAATCAATTGCAATGGAATCTCAGCTACTTGTTTGATAATCAAATCTGGAATTTGCGGGGGCTCAAACAATAAAATAAAATCCAGCAAACCACTGACAAGGCGACTAATTAAGGTCTCTGAAGTTTGTATTTCGATATGAAGCGCTAGCTGTGGTGACTGCTGACGCAATGTTGTAGCCCAATCACACAACAGAACGCCCCAAAGATCGAACGGACAACCAACGGCAATGGATTCGGATCCCTCTGCCTCAAGTGCAATTTCCTGCCTGGCGCGTTCCCACCCTTTGACAATTGTTTCTGCGTGTTTGACCAGTCGCGTGCCTGCAGCTGTAAGTTGAATATCGTTACGTCGTCGGTAAAACAGCTCTACCCCCAGGCTAGACTCAAGTATCTTGATTCTGGCACTGACAGCAGACTGGGTAACGAATAAATGCTCCGCAGCCCTACCAAAATGGCGGGTTCTGGCTACTTCGAGAAAAGTCTTCAATAGAGATGTGTCCATCAAAATCGACCTGATACTGTGTTATCACTTATTGACATAACTGTTTGATAACAAAGCTAAATATTAGATCGTAACCTTTACTGAATTGTTGAAAGCAAAGATCTACAGCTGTCATATCTACCTTGCGATTTAATTTCGTTATCGTGACGATAAAATATTATCACTTTCAAAACAAATCAATCTGGTTTAGAAAGCCTGGCATATTATGTGATTCCAAGACAGCCCATAAAACAGATAGACTTATGGATATCGATTTCGGTAAAAAATCATTCGAAAGCATTGATGAACTGGAAGCGGATAGTGAAACTACTGATGAGCCCCAATATATTCCTTTGGTGTCCAGGCGCTTGATTGAACGTCATTTAGAACTCAAACGCCTGCGTGAAATTTTAGATGATCCGGACCTTGATGAAAATCTGGACTAGGTAGCTGGCGAATTACTCTCAGCACTTTAGTGGTGCTTTGCAATGCAATTGCATAACCGTAGTTCAATAAAATTTTCATATCGTCTTAATTACGAATTCAATTCGAAGCTATTGCAGATTCTTCTATGCTTTCCTACATTATTAAAAGAGTACCAAACTGACCATGTCTTACAATATCGCGGTATCTGATGGCCCACCACCAGAATACCGATTCGACCAAGTTGCTGAGGACCTCTCCATCCAAGGATGGAGCGTTGTAGATGGCCTGATTTCACCTATCGTGATAAGTGAACTGGCTACTGAGATCACTCGGCTCTGGCAGAAAGGTCGCTTTCGGCGGATAAGCACAGGTTATGGGAATCCATTTAGGTATAACCCTGAGATGCGCGGCGATCAAGCCATGTGGCTGGATTCTTCCCATTGTCTCGGTGCTCAGCGCCTTTACATGAATGCGATGGAGGAACTTCGCCAGTCGCTAAATCGTAAGCTTAATCTTGGATTATCCAGTTTTGATAGTCACATGGCGGTTTATCAACCAGGATCTTTCAATCGGAAACATTTGGATCAAAGTCACAGGATTGGACGGCATTGCATTACGAGCATTCTCTACCTGAATAATAGTTGGTCAGAAAGTGATGGAGGCCAGCTGCGCATCTTTACCGATGCAGGTAATGAGAAACACTTCGAAGAAATATTACCTTTCGAAGGCCGCCTGGTAACATTTCTCAGCGCAAGATACCTTTATGAGATAGCACCATCAAAACGTCACAGAATGAGCATGACAGGCTGGTTTTATAATAGTGATGCCATAAATTAGTTGATACAATTCATGATAGCCCTTTTCGAGATTTGTATTTCCAGTGGAAGGTCTGGTGATGGGTGGCCGCTGTGATGGCCTGCCCCCACCCTACCCGGCTATCTCGCCACGCGACTTCAGTTGACGACTGAGAAAAAAGTCATTGTGGCTGACAAGCAGTCGCACCTGCAGTATATAGCTATGTTTGTCCGACCGGGACTTCGACAGCCTGTTCACCATCGACAAGCCAATCCATTTCAACTTCCACAGTTATCCCTGACTGGTTCATCGTCTCGCCTAGCGCCGCAAAAATCACCGCAACATTCATGTACGTAGCCACAAGGAAACAGGCAATCAGCTTCGAGCATGGCGCTGGCCGTTCCAAGAAGTCCCGATCAAGACTGTAGCTAAAGGTGAATATTTTTAATCAAAACGA
>JARRQD010000421.1:0-2390 GCA_037382205.1 Candidatus Thiodiazotropha sp. | reverse complement strand
TTCATTGGAAATCTACTTGTTTGGCGTCTATAAGATGTCTGGGTATGACGGTCGGCTCGGTTATTGGGCCGTCAACTTATAGACCACCATATCTCTGGTGCTATCTTTGGACTTAGCCGCAATGAACATGTAATCGCTATGTCGTTTGGAATATTTCCAATTATTACCCTATTGCTAGGGATCGGTATCCTTTTGGTCGGTAATGGCATGTTGGCCGTTCTGATTGGACTGGTGGCTGGGCAAGCATTCAGCGAAACCGTGACGGGTATTGTAATGAGTGGCTATTTCGTGGGTTTTGTCGGTGGGTCATTCATCATACCTCCGTTGATCCGATCGGTGGGCTATATCCGAACCTTTGCAGGGATGGCTGCCCTGGCCTCGGTGGCCACTGTGGCATACGGCGCATTTCAGGATCCTGTCATCTGGTGGCTGCTTCGGGTAATCTCCGGTATTTGTTTGGTGGGAATCTACATCGTTGTTGAGAGTTGGTTAAACGAACAGGTTCCAAGTAAATTCCGTGGTAGAATTTTTGCCATATATATGATGGTCAACATGATTGCTTTGGGTTTGGGTATGGGGAGCGGACCCTTGTTTGGGAATCTCGATACTTTCACGCCTTATGTGATCGCATCCGTATTGTTTACGCTCGGCCTGGTCCCGGTGGCCTTTACGCCTATGCCACAACCGCAATCAATACCAACACCTTCACCCGGATTCAAGCACCTCTACTCGGCCTCACCAACCGGTTTCATCGGCGCGGTATTTTCCGGTGTACTCAATGGCATACTTTGGGGGCTAGGGCCAATCTTCTGGCTCCGACTCGGCCTGTCGGAAGCTGAGTCTGCGACATTTATGGCACTGGTGATAGGCGGCGGTGCCCTGCTGCAATGGCCCATTGGACACCTGTCGGACGGTCACGACCGGAGAAAAATCATTATCGCGGTGTGCTTGGCTGCTGCGATGGCTGCGTTACTGATCTCCACCACTGCGACAATATCCAGATTGGCTCTGGCTGTCTGCGCCTTCTTATACGGGGGGCTCATGCTGACACTTTATAGCGTAAGTGTTGCCCATGTGAATGACCGGGTAGAACCTGGACAGATTCTGGAGGCTGCACGCACATTGTTACTGCTCTATGGGTTTGGCGCTATGGCCGGCCCCGCCTTTTCCGGGCCATTTATGGAGTACTTCGGTCCTTCAGCGCTACCGGTAATCTCGGCAGCCGCTCTTATAGTACTTGCCGGTGTGGCATTTCAACAGATTCTCACCATACCTTCTGCGCAGCCGTCGGAGCAACTTCATTTCGTGCCAATGACGCGAACCTCTCAGGCGGCAGTGGAAATGCTACCGGAAGCCGCTGGGGTTGATATCCCTGTAGCAGCCAAAAGCGTCATAACATCGGAAGTACCACTTAAGAACAAGCCAATGGGGGGTAATTCAGGGTGCATGATTTCACATTAGGGTCGGGGAAATAAATAATTGTCCAAAGATTGCGCTGGATTTTGTCCCGGATTCTAGAGAGCATTAGTAAAACCAGACTGACGGTCGGTCAGCCTGGTCATACCCATCCCCGACGCCTGAACCACCAGTATAAACCGGCAATCTGAGTCAGCATAATAGTGCCGACAATCCATGGTCCATACCACGACTGCAGCATCGGTAGATGGATAAAGTTCATACCGAAAAAACCTGCCGCCAGATTGAGTGGAAGGAAAATAGCGGAGATAACCGCCAGAAACTGGAGAATCTCGTTGGTGCGCTGGGTATTTGCCGAGAAATAGACCTGTACCAGGGAGTCGATGTCATGTTGAATGACAGTGGCATGATTGTAGATCCGTTTCAGGTGCTCTTGTAAATCGTTGAAACGTACCAACATGGCAGAGTCCATGGTGATCAAAGTCTGTTCCCGCCATTCAAGCAGTGCTTCCATTTGGCTCTCCGTCACGACTTCCAGGCGACGCAACTGTCCCCGGAGATGCATCATAGACTGCCAATCACTGAAAGCGTCATTGCGATCCAGCAAACGTTCCTGCCAATCGTTCAATACATCCGATACCCTCTCCCGCTGGGACAACAGGCCATCAAGAATGCCGTCAATCAACATGTAGAGCAGCATCGGTATGGAATCCGGAATTTTACGTGAACTGCTAAGAAACCGTTTGTGCAGCTTGAAGAAAGTCGAGTCGTTCGGTGGTCGGATACTGATCAGGGCATGGGGTGTGATGATGAATGCAACGGGCCTGGTGCTCGGAGCATGCGCGTAACAATCTGGGCAGAGTGCGCGAACAATCAATAGATCATACTCATCAGTACCGTCATAGAAAGGCGGGTGGGTCTCGTTCAAGGTATCGCGGATGTGGCGGTCATCGAATAGCACTTTTATCCATGAG
>JARRQD010000420.1:0-2505 GCA_037382205.1 Candidatus Thiodiazotropha sp. | reverse complement strand
AGCAACATGTGATCATCTGCGGTTATGGGCGTATTGGACAAAACCTGGGACGGCTGCTGAACAAGGAGGGCTTTCCTAATGTGGCGCTGGACCTGGATCCGAATGTGGTGCAGGAGGCGCACGAAGCGGGAGAACCGGTACATTTCGGTGACGCCAGTCGACAGGAGATCATCCAGGCAGCCGGTATCGACAGAGCCTCAGTGGTGGTGATCAGCTTTGATGAGCACACTACCGCCATGAAGATCCTCCATCAGGTAAAATCCAACTACCCGAAAATTCAGGTCTTGGTGCGTACCCGAGATGATACCCACATGGAAGCCCTGGAGCAGGCCGGCGCGACAGAGGTCATGCCAGAGGCCGTAGAAGCGAGTCTGATGATGGGAGGACAGCTACTGCTGTTGCTCAAGGTCCCCGGCTCCAGAATTTTGAAGGTCATGCGTGAGATCCGTCAGAATCACTATAAGTTACTGCGAGACTTCTATCATGGCCAGGAGGCGATCGATCTGGAGCATGAGGAGGGTTTCCAGGAGCGCCTGCATACGGTAACCCTGCCAAAACGGGCATTTGCCGTAGGCCACACCATTGAAGATCTCCATTTGTGGGACTGGGATGTCAGTGTTACAGCGGTACGCCGGGGCGGCATTCGGGGCGAAGCCCCGCAGCCGGAAACCCGCTTAAGGGAGGGAGATGTGCTGGTACTGGCCGGTACGCCACGCCACCTGGAACACGCCGAAGGCCTGCTGCTGTTTGGTCATTAGCGGCCTTCAGATTGGCTTGCTATTCAGGTCGCATGTGGGGAAACAGCAACACATCCCTGATCGAGGCTGAGTCGGTCAACAGCATCACCAACCGATCGATACCAATGCCCTCGCCTGCGGTGGGCGGCATGCCGTGCTCCAGCGCACGCACATAGTCATCGTCATAGTGCATGGCTTCATCATCCCCGGCTTCTTTCTCAGCCACCTGTTTGCGAAACCGTTCGGCCTGATCCTCCGCATCGTTCAACTCGGAGAAACCGTTGGCGATTTCACGGCCACCGACAAAAAATTCGAAGCGGTCAGTGACAAAGGGGTCATTGTCATTACGTCTTGCCAGCGGTGAAACTTCGGTGGGATAAGCGGTGATGAAGGTTGGATTCATCAATCGGTGCTCTACGGTCTTTTCAAAAATCTCGATCTGTACTTTTCCCAATCCATAACTGGGCTTTAGGGGAATCTGCAGCTTTTCCGCAATCGCTGTGGCCTGCTCCAGTGAATCGATCTGCTGTTCGGTAATATCCGGGTTAAAGTGGAGTATCGACTCTTTTACCGACATACGTTGAAATGGTGCGGCGAAATCGTAGCTGTCACCCTGATAGCTGACCTGTTGGCTACCCAGTACATGCTGACAGAGATCCCTGAGCATCGCTTCAGTCAGATCCATTAGATCATGATAGTCCGCATAGGCCTCATAGAATTCCAGCATGGTGAATTCAGGGTTGTGTCGGGTGGAGAGCCCTTCATTCCGAAAGTTTCGATTGATCTCATAAACCCGCTCAAATCCACCCACCACCAGACGTTTCAGATAGAGTTCCGGTGCAATACGTAGAAACATATCCATATCCAACGCATTATGACGGGTGGCAAATGGTCGGGCTGTAGCGCCACCGGGGATCACCTGCATCATCGGTGTCTCCACCTCCATGAACCCACGTCCATCCAGATAACTACGAATAAACTGTACGATCCGGGTGCGCTGACGAAAGGTCTCCCGGGAGGCATCATTCATGATCAGATCCACATAGCGTTGACGATAGCGCAGCTCCTGATCCGAGAGCCCGTGAAATTTTTCCGGCAGCGGCCGCAACGCCTTGGTCAGTAACTTTAAGCGTTCGACCTTAACCGACAGCTCACCGGTTTTGGTCTTAAACAGCACACCTTCGGCGCCAATGATGTCGCCGATATCCCACTTTTTGAACTGCTGATTGTAAAATCCCTCTTCCAGGGCATCCCGCTGAACGAACAACTGCATACGTCCAGACATATCCTGTAGATGGGCAAAGCTCGCCTTGCCCATCACCCGGCGACTCATCATCCGGCCAGCCAGACTGACTCGTAGCGCGAGGGACTCCAGCGCCTCATCGCTTTTTTCATCATATTCCGCGTGCAACTCACTGGCCATACTATTGCGCCGGAAGTCATTGGGAAAGGCGTTGCCGTTTTCCCGCATCTGTTGCAGTTTTTCACGACGCTGGGCGATGAGCTTGTTTTCGTCCTGTGTCTGATCATTCATAATCTTGTCAACTCAGTTTGGTCTAACTTCTTTAATATTTGGCTTACAGCTGTTGCCGTGAGTCTGTCACAGACCGCTTTTCAAACTTGCCTCAATAAACATATCAAGCCCGCCATCAAGCACAGCCTGGGTATTACCGGTCTCAACACTGGTGCGTAGATCCTTGATACGGGAGGCGTCCAACACATAGCTGCGAATCTGGCTACCCCATCCGATATCTGATTTAGTCTCTTC
>JARRQD010000419.1:0-2523 GCA_037382205.1 Candidatus Thiodiazotropha sp. | reverse complement strand
GGGTCGAACCAAATCTCACTACTACACAGCCAGAACCACCCAGGTCTATCGTAAGGCGATCGATGACGCCGTTGCCGGTCGCCCATTTCAGCCCGCTTTGATGGCCGATCTGGAAAGTCTGGCCAATCGGGGATACACCGATGGCTTCTACCAGAGACACGAGTCTGATGAGTTGCAGAACTACCGGTTCGGCAGTTCCCAGACAGAGCGCCAGCAGTTTGTCGGAGAGATAACTGGGATCGACGCGGAGAGTGGTCTGGTGGAGATGGATGTGAAAAACAAAATCCGTGTCGGTGACCGGCTGGAGCTGATGACACCCGCCGGGAACCGGGATTTTGTGCTTGACAGAATGGAAGACAGGCATGGGAATTCAATGCATGAAGCGCCTGGTGGCGGCTATCAGGTGCGGGTTAAATTACCTGCCGAAGCGGTAATCAACGGTCTGCTTTGTCGATATCTTGAAGCCAAATGAAAATTGGCCTGAGAGTTGCTGTCAATACACTGGTTGGTGCACTTCAGGGTGTTCCCGCACTGCTCAAACTTTTCGATGAGTATCAGGTCAAAGCCAGTTTTTTCTTTGCCACAGGGGCCGATCAAAGCGGCCGTTTGACCAATCGGACCCAACAACCCTGGTATCCTCAGCTGCCCTTGAAATCGCGACTCTATGGCGTTCTGTTGAAGCCGCCTCAGATTGCGCTAGAAGCCGGGGCGGTAATGCGCTCAGTAGCCGCTGCCGGCCATGAGACAGGTATCCTCTGTCACGATCGTGGTTGTTGGCTGAAGGAGATGGCCCATGGGGATCAAGCATGGACTCGCAATCAGTTGCACATGGCTGTCGACAGTTACACCGCTGTGTTTGGTGAGCAGCCGAGCTGCATGGCATCTGCCGGTTGGCAGACCAATCCTCATCTGCTGCACCTGCAACAGGCGCTAAATTTCGATTACGCCTGCGATGTTCGTGGTAAGAGCGCCTTTTTCCCGGTTTTACAGAGTGTCGAGTCGAGCTGCCCCCAACTGCCCACCACGCTGCCGACTCTGAGTGAGTTACTCAAACAGGGCGGGGCGATTACCCTGCAGAATGTCCACGAGTATCTCTATGCGGAGAGTCAGTATATTCTCCCCCATGGACATATCTATGCCTGTAACGCAGAGATGGAGGGCATTACTCATCTGGATGTAATGCAGAAGTTGTTGGTAATGTGGCGCAGTATGGATGAGGGTATCCAGCCGTTGAAAGGCTTTCTGGATAAACAGCACAGAGCGCAACTGAAGAGACATCAAATCGGCTGGTCGAATGAGATGACAGGGGAGGTCTATCAGGCGACACAGAGTCTTGAGCAGAATTAACCCGACAAATCGACAAGATTTGAACCTAAAAAAATCAGTTGACGACTCTATTCCGCCATGCATTTGTTGATTTATCGAAAAAGTGACCGATCGGCAGACTCACCCACTCCAACGGCTCTTTTTAGGTTCAACCAAGCCGATCAGATTGTGATAAAAAAGGGGGGCAAGCCCCCCTTTTAACTCAATCGGTAATGATAGGGTTTCGTTTAGACTCAATCCCTTATATTACACCTTGAGTTCATCGAGACCACCAATGCCAACGTCGAGACCGACGATCTGAGTGTTGGTGATCTTCATGCTCACCATTTTCATACTCATCATCATCTTTTTTATCGTCAGAGTCATCATATTCATCTTCATACTCTTCATCTGAATCTGATTGGTCTCCTCCATGATGATCACAGTGGTTGGGACAGTGAGTCTTATTCTTTCTCCACCAGGGCATCTCGTTATCTGTACGTTCATCACAGCAAACGTTGTCGGTTTCGTCCATGAGTGAGTTACAGTTATTGTCGATACCATCACCACAGATCTCCATGGCAGCTGGATTGATATCAGCATTTGCGTCGTCGCAATCCACTGGGCCACAGCTACCGCCGTCGACACTATAGCCATCGCCATCGCTGTCAATACAATCTACTGGGCAATCTACAGCGTTTGCATCAGCCGTATCGGTCAGGCCATTACAGTTGTTATCGATATTATCGGAACAGATCTCAGCAGCGCCTGGATTGATAGAAGCATCGTTGTCGTTGCAATCAACAGCACCACAACTACCACCTTCTATGGCGTATCCATCAAAATCCATATCCGTACACGCTGCCGGACAGTCGATTGCATTAGGATCTGCCATGTCTTTTAGGCCGTTTCCATCGTTATCTACACCATCGGTACAGATTTCTACTGCACCAGGATAGGCTGTAGCATCATCATCATTGAAATCGGCTTCAGTGCCACAGCTTTCGCCTTCAACAAAATAGCCATCTTCATCTAAATCAGTACAGGTAGGCTCGGGCTCAGGTGTTGGCTCAGGTGTTGGCTCAGGTGTTGGCTCAGGTGTTGGCTCAGGTGTTGGCTCAGGCGTTGGCTCAGGCGTTGGCTCAGGCGTTGGCTCAGGCGTTGGCTCAGGCGTTGGCTCAGGCGTTGGCTCAGGCGTTGGCTCAGGCGTTGGCTCAG
>JARRQD010000418.1:0-2551 GCA_037382205.1 Candidatus Thiodiazotropha sp. | reverse complement strand
ATGAGTTACCTCGTTGCTGCATTCTGCGTGGTAATGCCTACATCTGGATGGGAAGAATCCCCCCACAACTGATGGCACACACCTGTTCCGTGTGGCTAGGCTATTGGGTTTTATTGGTGCCGTATTCAGCACGCCTGCCACTGGTGATTGGCCTGCTATCCGAAATACCCTGTTTCGCCCGCCTGGGCGAGGCACTTTTCTTTTCTCACCAAAAGAAAGTCACCAAAAGAGAGGGCGCCCGACAGTCACGTCCCTGCGGGTACGCTGCGATGCTCTCAAAAACCGGCACGCCTGAAACTCGCTGCGCTCAAACAACCAGGCGTGCTTATCGGTTTTTGCTGCGCTTCTCGAATTGAAATTCGTCGATTGGTTGACGATTTCGCCGTTGCTGTGTCTCATTTTGATATTGATTCAACGGTGGCTGGCGTGGGTTGATGTTAGGATTTCAGCTTGACTCAATTCCAACGTACTGACTGCTTCGATTCAGTCAGCCATCACGGGGCTGACTCTATCTGGTGGGTTGTTTGAGTTCTATGCTGCCTCGATAACGAAGTCATTTTTTATAAACAGGGAAGAAAAATATAATGAAGATCAAATTTGTACCTGTGGTGGTTCTCCTATTGCTTATTTTGATTGGCTGTGAACCTCAACAACAAGGTGAGCGTATTCTGGGAATGGATATTAAGGAAGTTCCATCTGTTCCCTATTCAGCGGCTTATAACGAGGCCACTTCGATCGGAGTGCGTGAAGTCAGTATATCATTGGACTGGGCCCGCCTTGAGCCAACCGTAGCTCACTATGACAACAGCCTGCCAGGAATCATCGATAGTTTCTACCCACAGCAGAAAGCCGATCTTACTCTGATCTTGCGACCTCTCGACACTTCAGGGCCGCGAATGCCTGCAGATCTGGCTGACTTAAGTTATGACGACCCCGCTGTGATTTCAGCTTTTGATGACTTTCTGGTCAATCTGCATGCCAATCTTTCGGCACTGAATGCGAGCGGTAAGTTAAAGTGGATACATGTGGGAAATGAAATTGATGCGTATTTAGGAAGTGATCCAATCAGATGGTCACAATGGCAGACTTTTTTCAATGCTGCAAAGACAAAAATAGAGACACTCTGGGGAGACGCTGTCGAAGTCAGTAGTGTCATTCAGTTTTCATCGCTAAACGATGAGACGACCCGTGATCTCTATCTTGATTTCCTGGCAGGTCTTGATCTATCGGTAATAACCTATTACCCACTTAAATCAGACTTTACCATGAACCCTCCGGCAACCGTCACAACTGACTTTGATCTTTTAGTCTCTACCATTCCCGATAGCGATATCATTATCCAGGAGTGCGGCTACCCATCGAGTTCTGTTAACAAGAGTAGTGAATTATTGCAGGCGAATTTTATATCATCGGTTTTTCTAGCCTGGGATAAGTATATGGATCGAATCAAACTTATCGATTTTTCATGGCAATACGACCTGTCTGAAGCTACAGCTGACCAGTGGGTGGAAGATTATGGGATGAGTGATAGCCAGTACGCTACAGCTTTCAAACACTATCTCTGGACATTAGGCTTGAATCGATATGACAGCACCGAAAAAGCGGCAATGAAGCAATTGAAAGATGAGCTGGCCACCAGAAATTGGGAGCAGTAGATGGACTTGGCTGGCTTGGTGCTAAATTCAGAAATACATAGCGCTACGCTCTTGGGGGGATTCTGTGTTGCTGAGGGTTAAAGTGGGTCATAGCCCCAGCAATTATTGCGACCGAATAGGTGATTCAATGTACTAAACGGAACGTAATGAAATGATTCGACTTTGCTGCTTATTTTTATACATATTTTGATCCCCCGTGGTTAGCAGCGCATCCATAGACTGCCCATCTTCCGGATAGTAGGCGATGCCCGAACTGGCTTTAAGTTGAATGGATACCTTCTCAATCAGTGCATGACCGGTTAGCTGATTGAGGATTTGTTGTTGTGCCTTTACCAGATCGCTGCGGCAGTGTACATCGTCAATCAATATAATGAACTCATCACCACCACTCCTGCAAACTGTATCGGTGGCGCGTACACTCGACTGCATTCGGGTTGCAGCAATTTTCAACAGCTGGTCACCGGCGTGATGGCCATAACCATCATTGACTGCTTTAAAGTCGTCCAGATCGATACTGACCACACCAAAACCGGTTTTATTTCTTTTATGGTGCTCAAGCAGCTGCTGAAGTCGGTCTTCCAAAAGGCGCCTGTTTGGTAGACCGGTCAGTGGGTCTTGAAGTGCCAACTCAAGATTGGTCGCCCGAGTCTCCACCAAAGCGGTAATCAGAAACCCGATCAACAGTGCCAACAGCCATCCGTTGATCCGTAACAGCCAAATCACGGTTTGTTCTGATCCCCATCCTGCCAATGGGATTGCGGCGATCTGCCAGCTGCCATTGGGGAGTACGATGGATTGGATCACTGGATCCCGCTGAAACAGGGTCTCGGTGATCAGGGTGAAATGATCTTTGGTGACGAGACCCTGTTTCAGCGGGATCCAGTGATCCAATCCAT
>JARRQD010000417.1:0-4137 GCA_037382205.1 Candidatus Thiodiazotropha sp. | reverse complement strand
CCGTGGGATCGACCACGGCTCCAGGCTTGATCTTCTGCAACCCTTTCACCACTACCCGGTCTCCCACCTGCAGGCCGTCGCGTACCAGCCATTTGTCATCGACGGCTTTGACCACGTCGATGTTGCGGGTGATCACCTTGTTCTCCGCATCCACAAGCATCACCGCAGTCACCCCGTTGGGTTTAAGGCTAACCCCTTGCTGTGGTACCAGAATCGCTTCGTCGAAACGCTGGATCACCACATCGGCACGCACGAACATGCCGGGGAGCAGTAGGCGATCCCTGTTTTCGAACACCGCACGCACGTTCACCGTACCCGTTCCCGGATCCACATTGGCCTCCGAAAACTGCAGCTTTCCGGTCTCCCCATGCACCGAGCCATCCTCCAGTTTCAGGTGCACCTTATGATCGAGCACATCACCCTGTCGGCGCATGCGCAGCACCGAAGCCGCGGGCTGCTGGATATCAACATAGACCGGCGAGAGCTGACGGATGGTGGTCAGGGCGGTCGCCTGTTGAGCAGAGACCAGCGCCCCTTCGGTCACATTGGAGCGACTGATGATGCCGGATATCGGGGCCACGATATTGGTGTAGTCCAGGTCGATCTTGGCACTCTCGACCGCGGCGCGGGCCGCCTGAATCTGCGCCTGAGCCTGTTTCCAGAAAGCCTCCGTATCATCCGCGTCCTGTTGACTGATCGCCTTGGTGGTGAGCAGTTCCCGATAGCGCTTGGCCTTCAGGCGCACGCTCTCCGCGTTCGCTTCGGCCACCGCCAGTTCACTGCGCGCCTTGTTCAACTCCGCCCGGTAGGGAGCCGGGTCGATCTGATAGAGCTGATCTCCCGCCCCGACTTGAACACCCTCTTCGAAGAAGCGCTGCAGGATGATGCCCGTGACCTGGGGACGAATCTCCGCGATCCGGTAGGCCGATACCCGGCCGGCATAGGTCTCCTTGAGTTCGAAGGGTTGTGACTTGACCACATAGACATCCACCGCCTGAGGTGGTTTCTGCGGTAAGGCCTGCGCCTGTTGCTGAGATTTCTCGTCACAGCCAGGCAGCGCCAGCATGGTGGCCGTGGCAAACAGAAGCAGTAGAGCGACACGCGTAACCGTGCAGGAACTTTTCATAGGACACCCGGATAACTTAGCAGCAGATAAACGGCGTAAGATTTTACATACACTAGTGTTTGTATAATATAGAGCAAGCACCTAGCTTGTAAACTATGACTTGACGCCACCTGAGGTCGATCCATTGAAACGTACAAAAGAAGCGGCCGAACAGACACGCCAAACCATTATTGAAACCGGCCTGATTCTCTTTTCAGAACAAGGTGTTAGCCAGACGAGCCTGGCGGAGATCGCGGCCCGTGCCAAGGTCAGCCGGGGAGCCGTTTACTGGCACTTCAAGAATAAGTGGGAGATCTTCGACGCCATCCTGTTGCGCTACTCGGCCCGTATCGACGAGTTGGCCGGCGCTGGCCAGCATGAAGCGGAATCCGATCCCCTGGGCCGCCTGAGTGAATTGCTTCACTTCATCTTTCAGAACGTCGCGAGAAAAGAGGATTTCAGAAACATCTTCAAAAAAACACCCTGGAAATCGCCAAACGCAAAGGACAGCTCCCAGCGGATCTCGACACCGTCGCGGGTTCGCACATGATCCACACCATGCTGGAAGGTGTCGTTTCGAACTGGCTGCAGGAGCCAGAGGCCTTCGATCTCGAAAAGCAAGCAACCCGGTTCGTGAAAGCCATCTTCGTGGTACTCGAACACGGCTTGAAGATCGATATCTGAATCAGCAAGTGTCTGACAGTTTGGTAAACCGGGCACAACAGACAGCCACAACCGGCCCTCTTACATGCCTTTCCTGGCCTTGCCGCTCAGGAGGGTGTTGTAAAAGCTAGATACAGCTATTTACAAATAGGCTTTTGTGACAAATAACACGATTTTTTACACTTTATCTAACCTTATTGGTGAAGTAAGCCACACCCTTTGACTTTTGCGACACCCTCCGTAGGTTGCGGGTGAGCGGTGCGAACCCCAACATGTCCAGCCATCAACTACCCACCCCAAGCTAAATCTAAACTCAAGTTTCGGAGTTCAAAGTTCATGCACAGTAAACAGGATCCCCCCGTGTCAGCATAATATGATCCCAGTTAGATAATGGCTGGGGGACCTCTATGGCCAAAGCTACCTCAACTCTCAGTATTGTCTCGTTTCTACTGCACCGTGAAGTTCAGCGTAATAGCGTCATTGGCGGGATTGTTGTCCTCGGTATCCGAGACAACCGAGCCAGTCACTGTAACCCCACCCGCGGTGCTGGGCCGCAAGTACAGGTAACGGGTACGAGAGGTACCCGGATTCAGGTCGCCATAGCTGCAAACCAGCTCTAAACCGTTAGAATTGCATTCAGACGGCCCCGAAACCCAACTGAAGCCGGCTGGCATTGGCATCGTAAACCGGACGTTTTCGGCCATCTCATCACCTCTGTTGATCAACTTGTATTTGAAGCCCAAAGCACGTCCTACACGGGGCTTGCGCGAGGTGATCTTGTAGACGCTCAAGCGCATGTCTGTGCTGACACCTGCGGGTGGAGGTTCATTAACTTGTATTGTCAATGAGGCTGCATTGTTGCTCGGATTTGCATCACCCGTACTCGTCTGCACGTTGCCGCTCAGGGTGAATGTGCCGACACTAGTGGGTCGCAGGTAGAGGTGGTGGTTGATGTGGCTCCAAGCTTCAAGGTCACCGAAGTCACAAACCAATTCGGTAGTGGATTGCGCGCACTCTGCGGTGCTTGAGACCCACTCAATGCCGGTGGGCAGAGGTAGGACAAATCGAACATCTGTAGCCGCTTCAGCTCCAGCATTATCAATAGTTAGATTGACGCCCAATAACTCGTTGACAGTCAGCTCGCTGTCGTCAGCTGCCCAGTTTTCGAGAACGAGATCCGTGATTATGAGCGGGTCACTCACAGTGACTACATCGAAGGCTTGGTCATTGCTGGCATTGTTGTCCACCAAGCTGCTCGAATAGACCCTGGCCAGGGTCTGCCAGTCGCCAGCACCATCGAAGCTGACGTGGATGCTCCAGCTTTGGCTCGCACCGGGTGCCAGGCCCGTCTGACTGCAACTGAGGTTGCCTGCTTGCACCGCACATCCGTTCTCGATGGATTGGAGTTGCATGCCGCTGAGCAGGTTGAGTTCTGCCTGTGCATCCGTGGTGACTGTACCAAGATTGCTTATTTGCAGATTAAAGCTCACCGTTTCACCAACACTCACACTGGCCGGCGTATGGCTGAGTGTCACGGCTAGATCGGTCTCCTCTCCAGGCGGTGGAGTCGCACTACCATTGATCGCAGGCAGCGCCAAGAGCAAAGGCTCTGTGGTGGTGGTGTGTTCTCCGGGGTAGCTATTCCAACCTCGGTAGATACCAAAGTTGATTTCGTTGTAGGCAAAGAGTTGACGGCTGATGCCGAAGTGGTCGAAAGCATCATTGGCATCCTGCAACCATTGCAGCCCGTTAACCCCTGCCAGTTCGTATTTTTCGAATACAATACCGTATTCACCAATATTGAAAGGCACTGTGAAATGATCAGTGGCCGGATCATAGAAGTTGCTCAGCCCCTCGCCTTCGCGCAAGTCCTGCTTGAAAGACTCTAAATCACCCGTGTAAGGCATGTTGTTGGTGTGCGAACCAGCCCAAGACCAGGGTTCGTACCAGTGGACATCGTAGAGAATATTACTGTCCGCCAATGGGTACATGCCGATATCTTGCGGATGGAAAGAGACTTCCACATCGATCAGGTGGTTCGGATCGACGACGCGGATTTTATCGATCAGGTTTTGGACATAGGAGAACCAATCGTCGACCCAGGGTTCGTTGATGAGATCGTAGGCCAGGATAGTGGTTTCGTTGCGATAGCGCTGGGCGATGGCTACCCAGAGATTCTCTAAGCGTTGCTGTAGGTCAGGACGATTATTGAAATTATGGAATCCGTCAGCGCTTTGGTAGCCTCCGGGCGGAACATGCATATCCAGAATGAGCCTCAGCCCACTCGTCTTGGCCCATTGGATATGTCGATCGATAATGGCCCAACCCTCGTCTTTGTATACACCTGGATTGTCGTTATCTTCGAAAAT
>JARRQD010000416.1:0-2560 GCA_037382205.1 Candidatus Thiodiazotropha sp. | reverse complement strand
GTTCTCGATGTCACCCGAGCAGCGTGAACGGTTCAGAGCACGTCTAAAGGAACGGCTCGAACGCTGGCAGTCACTCACCCCTGAAGAGCAAGAAGCGATACGCGAGCGTTTCAATATGCGGCGGCAGGACTGAGACACAAACGCCATGCCCTGACTATCCAGATTGGCCTTTATATTAAATATCAGTCACTTAGTTGATCCGGTGTGAGACTCGTTACCTTAAGTAAGTGCCATTGGCTTTAACACCTATTTAACAGGTTGGAATGGGAATTTTTATGACATTTCTGGAATTCACCCTAGGTGAATTCAAGCAATCTGAAAACAACCAGAATTCAGGCAATCTGCAACGCGAAGGCGGATTGTTTTTGGCGTAGCATCACGACATGGAAAATCGATCATACTTGATCGATGAACATGGTATCTGCTGTTACGTCAAGGTGATCACGATTGAGCCAATAGCAAACCAGCCCCGGTATCGATTTCGAATCGATGCGTAGGCTGGATGCGCTACGCTTATCCCCCCTGCATTATTCTAGTCAACTTCTCTCCCCTGATTATCTCACTCGGAGCTGAAACAAATATTGAGTCGAAAAGTCAGTTTGCAACTTACAGAGTTTATTCGCGAATTTATGCAACGCTAGGGTTTAGAATATGAGGCCGTAAAATGACGCCAATCACTGCTAATGCAGGCAAATTGGGGCTGATATGTTTTGACCTGTCAAGGTTTAAATTCAGTACTTAGGGTTTATCCATGCTCTGTCCACGGACGTAGTGTCCTTTCATTTAACTCGGAGTCGGTGGGCAAAGGGTGGATAAACCCGTTCCTGCTACGTGTCAGGTACTTTCATACAGTCTTTCTAAAACGTGTTGGGTTAGGACACGGCCAAGCAGTTTACGATGGTGGATCATGCAAATATACGTGGATTGGTTACCGACTGGACTTCACTGCCTGGCCTTTCTCTATTATCAGGGTTCATCGACCGGGAATGCCCATAAGGGATTATCCCGTTGGCCGATGCCGGTATAGCCCGCACAAGGGTTCTCCACATCGGCTTAGCCATGCCCTGACTCAACACGCCTGGTTTCTCCTCTATTCTTTGGATTGGATCAGTTGTTTCACTTTCGTTGATTTTGAAAATGATAACCTTATAAATGAATATCGGAGTGTCTGCTTGCGTTGAACGGCTCATCGTCGGTCCGAAGGGTGATCGATGCGAATTAGAAGATCCTGAGTTCGTGTAATCTGTTTTGTCAGCAAATTTAGAGAATCATTACCATGATTTCATTTTACTGGAAGACAAATAACAGGTGTGATTGATTTACTTCCAAATTATGCCTGTCCTGATTCGATCCTCTGATTCGTTAACTCTACGAACCGCATCATGATTTTTGATCATGTGCCAATATGTGTGCGTGACCTTCTGCGGTAGTAATGGCGGTATTGTCTTTATATTCAGCTTGGGGTGGGTGGTTGATGGCTGGACATGTTGGGGTTCGCACCGCTCACCCGCAACCTACGCGGTTGGGAAAGAAATTCAGTATGTCTGATTGGTTTTCTATTCCGTCATCCTATTCTTCTCCAGAGGGTGGGTGTCGCAAAAGTCGCAGGGTGCGACCTTGCCTTACCATTAAGGGCTAAAACGTGTGAGAATTTGCGCTCTTATGTGTACAAAATCTATTTGCGAATAAAGCTGAGTTCGTGCACAGTGTCACTCAGCCGGCAGGGCGGAATGTCTGCGTTTGCTGACGTATCGCTCGTAGTCCCGTTTCAGCTGTCGCAGTGTCTCGAGCTGATCCGATGTGATCTTGACCACGTCGGTGGCATGAAAGAGAGACAAGATACGCTGCAGTTTGGGCTGTGATTTGAGGTCGGCGAGTATCTCATCCACCGGGTGGAGAAAAAACATGGGCACACGCTTGTTGACCCCAACGATGAAAGGCAGAAAGGGCTCGGAAACTGAGAGGATATCGATCTTCTGCGATACCTGGGGGTTCAGTTCACCGGCTAGGGAGTAGGCGATGTCCGAAGTAACGGCGAGATCAGCTTTATTGAAAAAGACGTTCAGCACGGCGGCATTGCTGCTGTCTGTGTAATCAATGCTCGAAAAGAAAGATTCAGGTCCGGGCAATCCGGCCTTTGCCAGATCGACTTCCAGATAAGTCATGCCGAGTATGTATCCATCGGGGAGCGTCAGTCGTTTGCCGCGTAGCTGGGCCAGGGATTTGATTTGTGTTCCGGATTGGGTCACCAGGTAGACCCGCTGCTGGGGTGAAGGCCCAAACGTGATGGTGTAGCGATAGTCAGGGTTGATCTGATGGTCGAGCGCCAAATAATCGATGGGATTGGCGAAGATCGTATCCAGCTTGTCACTGCGCATGGCGTCGAGTATCTCTGAAATGTTGTCAAGGACCACAATCCGGGGTTCGCGATTGATTACTTTGGTGACTTCGCGAAAAAACATCTCCGTGGCTATGGTGATGTCGCTGCGATCTCCGCTGAAGAGTTGTCGTGACAGGCCGCCAATGTAGGCGGCTTTACGGTCATAGGGCCCTCCCTTGA
>JARRQD010000415.1:0-2574 GCA_037382205.1 Candidatus Thiodiazotropha sp. | reverse complement strand
TGATGCGAAGAGAGATAGGCTACCTTGGTGGCTCTCTTGACGGAGATAGTATCAATGATAAAGCTGTTCACGTTGCCAGTGACAGTGTCAATGATGTAGTAAACTTTCTATTCATTGATTCAGGTTTGGTGGACAATCTGAGCGCTGCTAAAATACCGTCGACAAATGACGGAACATTCATTCGTTTGGCAAAGGTTGTCATCACAGAGTACTACAACTACTTGATGGCAGCGATCTATATTATAATCATGTTTTTTATCCGATTATCCATCCTGGTTTTATCGATACCTGCATTTATACTATTTGGATTTGTTGGTGTCACGGATGGGCTAATGCAAAGGGATCTCAGGCGCTGGTGTGGTGGTAATGAGTCTGGTTATATCTACCACTGGGCCAAACGGTTTGCGATGCCGGTATTAATAATGTCCTGGGTGATATATCTGGCGATACCCAGCAGTATACATCCCAACTTTATCATTACACCATTTGCTGTCCTATTTGGACTCGTGTTAATGGTGATGAGCAGTAAGTTCAAAAAATACCTCTAATTCTATAGATATTCTCCCTTATATAAATGGCCGCACAGCGGCCTTTTTTTATCAAAAAAGGGTCACTGCGATTTGATCCAATAAACCAGATTTATTCCCTTTCTATTTGTTCTAATCCCTACCATCGATAATCAATCTGTAATTCAAGTCAACTACCCATCCCTAAAGGACGGAGCTTGTTAAATAAGCTGGGTTGATCAGCGGGAAACGTAACCAACCGGCTACGTTTGCAATAGGTCGTTAAGACCCACGTCGGGGTGCTTCCTCAGCCTCGACCTCTGGAAGGATTGGGTCATGCTGGTGAAAGGTAAAGCACCGAAGGTCTTATCCGCTGCGCAAGCAGGAGCCGGTTGCAGAGATCCGCGAGGGAAGCGGGGCGAATGCCCCCATAACAAGGCCCGTAAGGAGACTTTTAACAAGGAGTATCTATGGCTGTTTTTGTGTTGAACAAACAGAAGAATCCACTGATGCCGTGTTCGGAGAGACATGCACGGCTGTTGCTTGAACATGGCCGAGCGGCCGTCGTTCCGAGTGGTCAGAAAGCTGGTACGTACACTGGCCGTGTCGCCGTGCGCGCCACTAGCTCGTACAATATCCAAACAGCAGAAAGCGTTGTCCAGGGTGTTAGCCATCGGTACGGCATGCTGCTACAACGCAGTGACGGCCATGCTTATTTCCCACAACCAACGACAGCATGGAATAAAAAGGAGGCAGCGAGACAGGCCGCCTGATGGCGGATGCTATCCCTCCCAGATCTAAAGAACGGGGGTTCTCGCGTAGAATCTGATGAACAAGTTATTGCCTTTTCTCCTGCTGAGTCTCATGAATATTTCACAGGAATCCATAGCGGATATCTGGGGTGAGCGTGAGGCGCTCGCACATATTCGGTCTGAGTTGATTACACTTGAAGCATTGGTTATGACCGCGAAGGTGCAAAGCAACTCGGAGGATCGAACAACTTTTGATTACCAAGTTCTGTTAGATGATCTAAGAAAAATTCAATCGGGTATTTCTCATCATCTGACATTGCCGATGGAACCAGTGGTTCCTTCGTCCATAGATGCTCTAAGTAATGACTACACGGAGCATCAAAAATGACCGCAGACCAATATGCAGCATTTAAAGAGGGTGCTGGTAACTTCCTTACCGCTGAAGAACTTCTCTGGACTATCCAGGCAATTGGCGCTACTGCGGTGTTTCTTTATGTTGCTTGGCTGTGCTACCGCGCATACGACGACTATGGAGAGGAGGTCATTACTGCAAATGACATGGTAATCGTATGGTTCCGTGGCGTCTTTGTGATGATGGTACTCCTTTACCTACTTATTAACTAACCAATCCCTAAAGTACTTAACGGAATTAATTCTATGAAACAAATGATCGTAACTTACAAAGATAAACTTATCACCATGAAAATGGCATTAGTTAGTCTCATGTTATTCGCTGCCTCCAGCGCTCACGCTTCTCTTCCTACCACCGCAGCTCCATCACATGCTGCGGGTGCTGGTGATTACATTGCTCTGTTGAAAGGTTATGCCTACGACATTGCTATCGTCCTTGGCCTGATTCTAGCCACTATTGCGTTTTTGTCGGTGGGCAAGAATATGATCGCCGTATACAACGACATAGGTGCAGGTAAGAAGACCTGGGGAGATATGGGTATGCACGGTGGGATGGGGGTTTTACTACTTGTATTTGTTGTCTACTTGCTGACTGAATCAGCAACAATCATCTTTACATAAAAGAACTATGATAACTGTATGCAACGATACCGGTTCAGATAAGAAGATCTGGGAAGACATGGGTATGCACGGTGGGATGAGCGCTTTACTGCTTGCTTGTTGTATACCTGCTAACTAAATCAGCCACGATTAGCTTTCCATGAACGAACCTGGAATGAACGGGCGTGAAATCGAGTTCATCCCCGACCGGCTCATCGAAGAGCCGGTGGTGTTTCGGGGGCTGACCGATACCGAGGTTGTGATGATCATTATGATCGCAATCATTTTCTGGATTCCTGTCAGTG
>JARRQD010000414.1:0-2618 GCA_037382205.1 Candidatus Thiodiazotropha sp. | reverse complement strand
ATTGGATATTACCATCCTCATCCATTATCCCAGCATGCAGGGGAAGATAATCATACTCTTTTGATTCATCTAACGCTTGGAAAAAGAAATATTTTCGGTCATTTTGCGCAATAATAGTGGAATCGGCAGCACCATCCATGCTTGCAAGGGTTACTGGAGTACCCCCAGCCTTATCCAGTGCCTTTATCTCGGCAATATTCCCAGTGCCTGCAGATTTGATGTAAACCAGTCAGTTTTTAATCACTGATAAATCGTGAATAGTTTGCGCATCACCCAGCACCTCTTCTCCGATCACAGAAGCCACTGAGCTACCATCAATGGGCGCCCGATAGATTGTATTTAAACACACGAAATAGAAGTTATTCTCATCAACAGCATAATAGTAAATATATTCATCTTGAGGAAGGTTGAAAACGGCATTCGAGAGGGTGTTGGTATCACCGCTGTATACAAATATCTGCTCGTTGATCTCAAGCAGATAATCGTTTCGTCCAAGGCTATACTCCACCCTAGGTAGTATAACTTCGCCTGCCAGACGGCCACTGCAATTTAGGAAGTTTTCATCACATCTTCTCAGGCTGCCTGCGTCATTAACCAACCAGCCACTGAGTGAAGCGTCAATATCCAAATTCTTAATACTTAGCAGGGGATGAAGTGCATCAATGGGAGTGTCGGACGGGCTCATTCCCAAGCGAATCATCTTCCAGATGTTGCCGCTGCTCGTCCAACATTCTCCATCCGCTCCGGGAAGACTGTAAACCAATTGTGATTGATTTATGTCAGAGAGGTCTTCCGCAGAGAAAACGTCATCAAATACTCTGAAACAGATTTGGTCAGCATCAGCCTCATTGGAAATCTGCACTGGCATCAAATCTCCACTGCTACTTGCGCTGACCTTATAAAACCTGCCATCGGCCTTAGCGTAGACCAGCAAGTCAGGGATATAGTCTGAAACGAGTTTTGTACGGCTATCGTAGTTACCCCTATTAAAACTATATATCTCCAACATCAAATTGTCGCCCGCCCCAACAATATCATTACTCGCCTCAATCACAATTGGCGAAGAGGGCATATCAGGGTCTCCTGCAAACAGCTTACCGGTAGAAACCTGACCGCCGGAATAGAAGAGATAGTTCCCCAAGTTGTCACTACTGTTTTCTGTATTGGAATTACCGCCATCGCCACTGCCACCGTTGCACCCTGCCAGCAATAACGTAACTAGCAGAAAAATAGTTGTATTCTGGGGCGAATAAAGCTTACATAACACTGAAAGGGGAATGTGAATTGCTTTTGAGCGAGTCCTAGCAGGACAGAGCCCCACCCTAGGTTTCGAAATGGACGGTAGCGTTGGGCCATGCTCCACTAGAATGGGAGAGTACCTCTCTCGGATTTTCTTATTAGGCAATAATTTCTTACTAAGCAAGTACCAATCAACCCTAAGGTGGATGACAGGGTTCCACCAATTTGAGACAGAATTCATTTAATATCCTCTTTTACTTCTTCCATATTTTTTATCTCTTCAACAACCTACCCAGGTTATTTTTTAAAAAATAAAATTGTTTGAATAATAAACATACACTATTTTATATATAACGATACGAGCGCGATACGAGGACAGCCACAATGCCGGTAAGTTAAGCTATGAGTTATTGGAAAAATGATAATCTACACGTGCGAAACATAACACAGGAGATACATAATGATATTTTGAAAGCAAATTTGAAAATGCTTATGCCTGCGTAAAATCACTTATATCAGATGAGGCATTCATACGAAAACACTGCCTAAGCGATACGGCATATACCTGCTCCCGCAAACACGATATCAAGACCCTCGTTACCTTCCTGTTAAACCACCTTAAAAACGTGACTCTGACTGAGTTGGATCGCCTCTTTGTTGAGTTTATTGATAGCGATATACCATTTCGTTACGTTACAAAGTCAGCCTGTTCCCAAGCTCGAACGTAATACGAGGACAGTCATCGTTTGGGATAGTCTAAAGCCACTAATAAATAAGATGGTTATTTCGAATGACAGTGCTTTTACAACAGCGATTAAATGGTGGGTGTCCTCGTACTCCTATGTTGTCTATGATGTTACTTCGAAAACTAATCTATCGACTTCAAAGAAGTTGCGAAAACGATCAAAGCACATTTATGGGGCATTCTCAATGCTGTTGTACTGAAAGTCAGCAATGGTCCCGCAGAAGGGCTTAACAGCCGGATAAAAATGATCAAGGTACGCAGTCGAGGCTTTCGTAATAAGGAACGGTTTGCCAACGCTATTTACTTCCATCTTGGTGGATTGGATCTTTATCCTGAAAAAGCTGGGAATTGAAGGGTACCCACTCGATTTGGGGAAGAGCCGAATAGATAAGGTCAGGGTGCTGAGAATCGTGCTTGGATTTGAAAAGTTAACGCTAGGTTTTATCTCCTCATCCTGTTCCGGCGGATGGCGCTGAAAATGTGGGCTGTGTGACGACCGGTCCTTGATCGCGACCAGAGATATATCACTCACCTTTCCATGGGAAGTCTTATGTTTTCATGATGTTCTCTATCTGTATAGGCGGATGCTTGATGTCTGCCAATGCCTGTCACTCTCACTTGATCATAAATAAGC
>JARRQD010000413.1:0-2626 GCA_037382205.1 Candidatus Thiodiazotropha sp. | reverse complement strand
ACGCGAAGTACTCTTCGGGTTGCTTCGATGCCCCCCATGCCTGGCATGTTGACATCCATCAACACGACATCCGGTGAGGTCTTCCTCACCAGCTCAATGGCCTCTTCACCCGTCGAGGCTTCTCCGGCTACCTCAATTTCGTCAGCCTTATCGAGAATCCCCTTAACGCCGGTTCTGATCAGTTCATGATCATCAACCAGTAACACTTTAATCATTTTTGCATCTCTGCAGATCCCTTATTACCTTGCTCAAAGGTACAGATATCTATTGAAAATTTATCCCTAAACCCAAACTCTTGTATATACATCGGGATTAATTTACCCCAAATAAGTGGTAACAGCGAGTACTATAGGTTGTAAAAGTCAGTCCATTAAATCCTACCAAGCCAGATAGCAGAAATATTCAACCGACCTTGGACATTGGAAATTCGTCAGTTACATTGCGGCTATTGACCAGAAAAGTGTGACCTTGTTCAACACAATATCTGAGCCATTTTGAGAGAAATAGATTAATTTTCCAGCGCTGTTCAAGGGTTGGATTCGCCCCCCAGCGCTCAAGTGGTAGACTCGACTGACGCAGATCAATCACATCCACTTGCCTGGAATCGTGATAGACCCTCAGCATGGCATCAGGATCCGGGTAATCCCCGACCACATGGGTAAAATAGTAGGTCAGGTGGATCAAGGATGTATAGGGAGTCTGTTCGATCACATCAAGGTAGAGATCCATCGCACCGCCCAACCTGGAGCGATACTCCCCGGTGAGAGATTGGAGATCGGGCGCCATCCGCATCAGCAACCCATAGCTCTCTTCACTAAGATCAAGTACACGCCCCATGGTTGGCCGCTGGGACAGCAGCTTTTTCACGCTCCATGGGTATTCTGAGGATCTCATGACCGTCTCTTCGCTTATTCAGGTCAGCCAACGTAGACCTGAACTGCTTCGCTGAACGCTTTTGCAGGCCTGAAGCCAACGCTTAATTAGGCGTTTTGACCTTTTTGTTGCTCCGCCTCAATTTGAGCCCTCACTTCATTCATATCCAACTCACTGGCTTTGCTCAGCAGTTCACGGAAGGCCGATTCAGGCAGCGCACCAGGCTGAGAAAAAATAATGATATTTTCTCTGAAGATCATCAGTGTCGGAATAGAGCGCACCTGAAAGTGCATGGCAAGTTCCTGCTCATCTTCTGTATTTACTTTACCAAAGACGATATTCGGATGGTCTTCTGAAACGCTTTCGTAGGTTGGTGCAAATGAGCGGCATGGACCACACCAGGGCGCCCAAAAGTCAATGATCACAAATTCATTATCGGTTACAGTCGACTCAAAATTATCTTTCGTTAATTCTACAACAGCCACTTGGCAGCCCCTTACTGGAAGTTAAGTTAAGGCAAATAGTATCAGAATAGAGGGTGGAATGCCTGCTGGATTAGCCATCCACTGAATTGCATTTCAAAAAAACCAAGGGCCGCAACAATTGTACGGCCCTTGGCTCTATTTCTGCATCTAATCGAGCTTAACCCAAACCTTGATAAATCTGCTCCCTGATCTCATCAACCCCACCTACCCCATTGATTTTTATGTACTTACAATTCCCACTATCAGCTTCTTGACTGTAGAAGCTGATCAGCGGCTCGGTCTGATCATCCTTACCTTCCACTTTCGGTGGATTATAGATGACGTGATATGTACGACCGGAAGCAAGGTGAACACGACGCCCTGACATACGCTTAATGATCTCCTCATCCGGAACATCGATTTCAACCACGGCATCAATAGGAACGCCAGCCTCTTTCAGAGACTCGGCCTGTGGGATGGTGCGAGGGAAGCCATCGAACAGATAACCGTTCTTGCAATCGTCTTCACTGATCCGCTCCTTAACCATGCCCATGATGATCTCATCGGAGACCAGACCACCTTCATCCATGATCTTTTTTGCTGCAACTCCCAGCTCAGTACCCGCTTTGACATGTGCTCTCAACATGTCACCGGTGGAAATCTGTGGTATCTGGTATTTTTCTTTTATGTAGTTTGCTTGAGTGCCCTTTCCTGCACCTGGACCGCCCAAAAGTATGACGCGCATTATGATTCTCCTCTTGTTGTAATTGATCTATCGAAACGATCCAAATCAGCCCTAAAAATGCGATTTCCCTTTGTAACCCCTAACATACGGGACCACCTGAAGCGTTACGATCTATTTAAATTATCCGGGGACTTAAAAAACCGAGTTATTTATCCACGCTTATCGGATGTTGGCATTGAGTTTGCCATGCCCGACAAGTGGGGGCCAGTTGAGGCTATCAATAGGTGGATACAGGTCATTTATGAAGTGCTGCTATTCCTACTGCCACTATCTGTGCCTATGTAAGGCATGTGAATAAAATAGAAACCAGATGAGCTTCAATGCATAACATACGGTTTTATAGTGATATTCTAAGAAAAAGACACCTAAATCAAAGCTTGATTCAATCCCCCATCAGAGGTTGATCAGCCATACAATTCAGGATAATTCAACCTAAAAAGATCAGTTGGACAGCGTGAAGGGTGCGTTTGTGGGGGTGCAGGGCAAGGGTCGCTCCTGCACATCCATGTGCCCGCGACACTTGTGCATCCCTGCACGGCGCGCA
>JARRQD010000412.1:0-2640 GCA_037382205.1 Candidatus Thiodiazotropha sp. | reverse complement strand
AATCCCCCGGTAGGGATCATGATGGAGACAATGGTCATCATACCACCCAGCAGAAAGACAACGTTCCAGTCGATGGATTCGACCGCTTGCTCCGGGCTGTAAAAACCAAAGAACTGTCCACACAGTATCATCAGCCCGGCTCCACCCATGGCGAACTTGGTGCGGTGAAAGCCGTGAACACCCTCGGTGAATATACCAAAGAAGGTGACGATCAGAATAATAGCTGAAACCAACATCTGGGTATTCCAGGTTAAGATTTCAGTTAATGCAGCGGTTTCCATCATGTAAATAGCCCTAAATTAATCGTTGTTCAGTGTACAGCCGAGACCATGCATCTTAGCTCGATCAGTAGTGTCTCATTTCATCACCCCAATAGGGTGACCTGTCAAGCCGCGTATTCGCAGCCTGTATGCTTTTTTCCCCGGATTTCAGCCACATCTGTGACCTAATAACTGTCCCCTAATAGGCGCTATCCCTTTTCAAGGTGGCTTTTCTTCGATCCTTTCAGTGCGTCTCTTCTCGACCACAGAAAGTGGCTTTCAAGCATAAGTTGCAATAGGATGCTCCGTAAGGATATCCGACTTGTCTTCCTTTATGCTACCGAATTCTTGCTGGCATTCCTTAAAAATACGTTTGCCACAGTTTGCATAAAAGCTGACCATTTAGCATACACAACACAAACACTATTGCTATCAATTAAACTCCTGGCCTGTTGCTGCAACCCAGCTCACCTCTCTGCCAGGAACCGCACAAAGGGTACACCTTGCAGCAATGGTTGCATTACAAAAAAACACGTCGAATCAATGTCTCAACGACTTTCTGTACAACAATCATTGAAGAACCTTCAGTGTAGACAGTCATGCTTTTGATGATGAGCAATTGATTCGAGAAGTAACGGCTGGTTTTTAAACGAAATAGCGATCTATCTGCGATCAGGTTTTTGGAAAGTATGCCAATGAGGTACATCTCACACGCTTCAATCAACATCCCCCAGTTTTGGCACTCTATAATCATCTCTAGGATTTAAAGTCTATGACCTCATATTACTTCATACACCAGAAAGATGAATCAGTCATCGCGATACTGACACACTAAACCGAATAAATTCTATTCAACCTATTTCTCTCTAGACAGAAATTTCTGAATATCCTATACTCGATCTCATGAAACTCTCACCGATCACACAACAATTTGTACTTCACTGGGGCGAAATGGGCGCCCGTTGGGGAGTTAACCGCACGGTCGCACAGATCCACGCCCTACTCTACATGTCCGAAAATGCACTCACTGCTGATGAGATCACCGAGACCCTTGGCGTAGCCCGCTCTAACGTCAGCAACAGCATCAAGGAGCTACTCTCATGGCGGTTGGTGAAAGTTGTCCATGTGATGGGGGATCGTCGCGATCACTTTGAAACATCCAAGGATGTCTGGGAGCTATTCAAACTCATCGTAGCAGGCCGAAAACAGAGAGAGATCGATCCTACCCTACAGATATTCGACGAGTTATTGAGCAGCCCGGATTTCAATAAAGAGTCACCCCATACCCGCCAAAGGATTGAGGAAACGCAGCAGTTTATACGCATACTTACGCAGTGGTCAGACGAAATGCTGCGCCTGGAACCGGAAACTTTAATGAAAGTCCTTAAACTTGGCGCAAAGATCAGCAACCTGATAAGACGCGACACCAAAGGGTAGCATTTTTTTACGCCTTACTTTCACTTATTACTGAAATTACAGAATATTCGGAGAGTGCTATGAATAATCAGATCTACCCACTTGAGTTCTTGTACGATGGAGGTTGCCCGATATGCAGAGCCGATGTAGCAAAACTTCGTAAAGCCGACAAAAACAGCAAGCTAATTTTCATAGACATCACAGAGCCAGATTTTAAACCTCAGGAATATGAACGCAGCCTGGAAAGCCTGTTAGCCAGAATTCATGCCCGCCGGGCGGATGGGGTGATCGTTGAAGGAGCAGAAGTCATCAGGCTGTCATTAACTGCTATCGGTCTGGGCTGGCTGGCCGCACCCACCCGGTGGCCTATCTTGAATTTGGCAACAGAAATTACCTACAGCTGGTTTGCACGAAACCGAACAACCTTTGCAGATTATTTTGACAAATTCTCTCGTGCATCAACCCAATGTGATCAAAGGTGCAACCCACAAAGAGAGAAATACCAAAATACTCAGACAACACAAAAGGATTAATAACAACGAGTGTAGTGTCTCATACTAATGCGCGTTTATAGAGGATGTGTTGCGCGGCTAATCGCAATCATTGCGATTACTCCGTGTCATTCGAGTGGTCACTCAGACAATGACGCCCAACCACTCCCTCCTCGCTGTTTAGGGCTATTCTTGAGACAGATGGCCCATCGGTGCTCAACTACGTCGGAGAGTGGCCGATGTTCTATCTATACTTCTGAGAGCGGCGCACCTTTCATACACATGTCGGTGCACCGATCAGGTAGATAACTGTTTTAACAATTGTTCTCAGACAATGTCAACGAATGATTCCGACCATTACGATCAGATATTCAATCATGCGGCCATCGGAATCGCCCGGGTCGGCATGGATGGGCGCTGGCTTGAGGTCAATGACAAGCTGTGCGAGATCGTCGGTTACAGCCGAAACGAGC
>JARRQD010000411.1:0-2675 GCA_037382205.1 Candidatus Thiodiazotropha sp. | reverse complement strand
CAGAGACCCTCGAAAGACTGGGTTACGACAATGTCTCCTGTCGTTGGGTCGATGGCTATTACGGCTGGCCTGAACACGCACCCTACGACGCCATCATGGTGACTGCCGCAGCTGCGGAGATACCGCCGCCACTGATCGAGCAGTTAAAACCGGGTGGCAGGCTGGTGATCCCGGTTGGGTCTCCTTACGGTTACCAGGAATTGATTGTTGTTGAGAAGAGTGGGTGTGGCGAGGTCAGTGAAAGGAGCGTTCTGGGTGTGGCATTCGTGCCTCTGACTCGCAGTGGCTAGTGTTTGGGCTTAGGCGCTACTGAGAGATCCCTTATGTGGCTATTGCCGCCACAAAGGCACCCATGTGAAACGGCAGCAGGCCCGGTTCGGCGCGCAAGGTTGCTTCTGGATAGAAGGCCAGTGAACGACCTGCTTTACACTGATCAATCGGCATAGCGTCACCGGCGCGCTGCGCCTTGCACTCGCGGCTTGAGTGGCTTTCTAAATGCACGCTTTATATAGGACACTACACTCGTTAGGGCCGTTTGCGTGCAGTTACCAGCCGGATACCCGATGGCCGAAAATGCGTGTTGTCTGTCATTGCTGTCGTAAAGTCAGATGCCTTAGTGTATCTCCCCATAGACCTGGTATTCGTCAACACAGTGAGCAAAGGCCGGAAACATGAACATTACTTATGGCATCTATCTCTACCCGCAGGTGGCCGCGTTGGATTTCGCTGGTCCCTACGAGGTATTCGCACTATCAAATCTGCAGATGAATGGAGGCCGTGTGGTGACTATCGCCGAAAGCGGCGATTCCATCGTCTGCGCCAACGGCTTGGAGGTCAAACCGCAATACACCTTCGATAGTGCGCCTGACCTGAATGTGGTGCTGGTTCCGGGCGCCAACGAACTGGGTGCGGCGCTGGGGAGCGAGAGAGCCATCGAGTGGATTCAACGCCAGTCAGAACAGGCCGACTACACGACGGCGGTCTGCACCGGCGCCATCATCCTGCAGCGGGCCGGTTTGCTGCGCGGTAAAAAGGCGACTACCCACTGGAATCTCATTGGGGAGTTACGCAAGGACGATACGATCAGCGTTCTGCAGGATATGCGCTACGTTCGCGATGACAATATCGTCACCGCTCAGGGAGTTTCCGCCGGTATCGACATGGCGTTGTGGTTGATCGGTGAAATTCACAATCCCGACCATGCGCGCCAGGTACGCAGAATTTTGCATTATGATCCGGCTCCCCCTTACACTGCCGAAACCTGAACATCAACAACCCCGACATCGTGAAATTAGTCGAACTGGTACTTTTTCCACAAGCCAACAGCCTGGACATTAGCGGACCGCTGGAAGTCTTTTCAGTGGCCAGCAAATTCCTACGTACCAGAAAACCCGGTGAAGGTTACGAGGTTCTTTTCACCGGTGAAAAACCCGGTCCGGTAACACTGGAATCCGGATTGAGCGTTAACGTTGAAAAGCGATGTGGTGAAACAGATACAGCGGATTACCTGGTGATTCCCGGCGGCAGCGATCCCGCCGGTTTCAGTAGTGATCAACTGCGCTTGAGCTACCTCGGTGAGCGGGCAAAAAGGGCGCATCGTATCATCTCGATATGTACTGGTGCGTTCATCCTGGCGAAACTCGGCCTGTTGAATGGAAAGCGTTGCACCACCCACTGGCGTTACGCATCAACACTGGCGGAAAAATATCCATCCATAGATGTATGTGAAAACGCTATTTATATCGAAGACGGCAATGTCTTTAGCAGTGCAGGAGTGACCGCTGGTATCGATCTGGCCCTGGCGTTGGTAGAGCGGGACTACGGTGCGGAGATTGCCATCGAAACCGCGAGAGCCCTGGTGCTCTATTTCCGCCGCCCGGGCAACCAGTCACAATTCAGCACACCCCTTGAGCTGCGTAAAAAAGCGGGTAGCCGTTTCCGCAAACTTCACGAATGGTTGTTGGAGAATATCTCCCGTCCCGAACTGCAGGTTGAGATGCTCGCGGATTTCGTGGCCATGAGTCCACGCCACTTTTCTCGCTGTTTTCATCGGCAAACTGGCATGACACCGGGGAAGTACCTGGAAAGCATCCGCCTGGAAAAGGCACGAGAACTCCTCGGCACGACCACAGGTTCCATAAAATCGATAGCCTATTTGTGCGGTTTTCAGCAGGAAGAGCGCTTGCGCCGCCTGTTCATCAAACAACTGGGGATTACACCTTCACAGTATCGTTGCCATTTTGGCGTCGCTGATTCAATGGCTGAGCAAAATGGATAATCAGGAAACTTTTTTGTCAATACCTGTTGTCCGCGGCAACCGCTGATCTGCCTGCATCGAGAAAGCGTTCGAAGTCTTCCTCATCTGCATCCGGCAGCCGGGTTTTCTCGACATTCCGAACGATCTCCTCGATCTCATTTTGCCACTCGGCCTCGTTGGCGATTGAATAGGCTGCCAGGCCAGCCACCAGTGCATTCATAGCGATCATGCCGATCAGCGGGGTAATGAACCACTGAAATAGTGGAGAAATATATAACCGCCTCTCTTATGCTCGTGTGGTGTCCTATATAAAGCGTGCATTTAGAAAGCCACTCAAGCCGCGAGTGCAAGGCGCAGCCCGCCGGGAATGGCGGTTCCCTTTCCAAGGGCGGCAACGCCGCAATCGTGGCTTGAGTGG
>JARRQD010000410.1:0-4870 GCA_037382205.1 Candidatus Thiodiazotropha sp. | reverse complement strand
ATTAACCGTTTTTCAGTTGGTTGCCGTTAATAACTATTTTTCGATTTTAATTGGGTTATCATGTAGAGAAATCATGGGTAATGCGCTTGCGTATTACGAATCCTATAACCCACCAGTTTCAACCGCAACTGGATCATCGTTTATTTATCACAAAATCACCAACACCCTCTTACCTTCATAAACGCAACTCGCCTATATCCGGCAAGGGCCCTATAATTGGCGACCGTTTATCTTAAAACCTGAGTAGCTGATGGACCCAGAAACCCTGAAAAACCCAGATCACTCCATAGAACCCCTGCTGCTGCAGCGCATCCTGATCCTCGATGGCGCGATGGGTACGATGATCCAGCGTCACAAGCTGAGTGAGCAGGATTATCGTGGCAAACGGTTTGCGGATTGGCCTTCGGATCTCAAGGGTAACAATGACCTGCTCTGTCTGAGTCAGCCAGATATCATCCGCGACATCCACCAACAGTATCTACAAGCCGGCGCGGACATCCTGGAGACGAACACCTTCGGTGCCAACAGTGTCTCGATGGCGGACTATGATATGTCCTCCCTCGCCTATGAGATGAGCGAGGCGGGCGCCCGTCTGGCCAGAGAGGCCGCAGACAAATTCAGCACCCCAGAGAAGCCACGCTTTGTCGCCGGAGTTCTCGGTCCGACGAATCGCACCGCCTCCATCTCTCCGGACGTTAACGACCCAGGGGCGAGAAACATCCATTTCGACGAGTTGGTCAGCTGCTACGCCGAAGCGGCCCGGGGACTGATTGCGGGTGGCTCGGACCTGCTGCTGATCGAGACTATTTTTGACACGCTGAACGCCAAAGCGGCCGCCTATGCCTGCGAATTGGTCTTCGATGAGGACCAGATCAAGCTACCGGTGATGATCTCCGGCACCATCACCGATCAGTCCGGTCGCACCCTCTCAGGTCAGACCACCGAGGCCTTCTACAACAGCCTACGCCATATCCGCCCTCTGTCGATCGGCCTGAACTGCGCCCTGGGCCCGGATATGCTGCGCCAGTATGTAGAGGAGATGTCACAGATTGCCGAGTGCTTTGTCTCGGCCCACCCCAATGCGGGACTGCCCAATGAGTTTGGCGAATACGACCTTGACGCCACTCAGATGGCGGAATATCTCAGCGAGTGGGCCGACAGCGGCTTCGTCAACATTGTCGGCGGCTGTTGCGGCACCACCCCACAGCATATTCAGGCGATTGCCGAAGCGCTACAGAGCAAGCCGCCACGCCAGCGTCCCGCGATCGAGAAGCAGTGCCGTCTGGCCGGCCTGGAACCCCTCAACATCGGCCCGGACAGTCTCTTCGTCAACATCGGCGAGCGGGCCAATGTGACCGGATCCGCCAAGTTCAAGCGCCTGATTCTCAATGAGGCGTATGACGAAGCCCTGGATGTCTGTCGCGATCAGGTGGAAAACGGCGCCCAGGTGGTAGACATCAATATGGATGAGGCGATGCTCGATGGGGTGGCCGCCATGCAGCGCTTTCTCAATCTCTGCGCCGGCGAACCGGAGATCGCCAAAGTCCCGGTGATGATCGACTCTTCCAAGTGGGAGATCATCGAAGCCGGGTTGAAGTGCGTGCAGGGCAAACCCATTGTCAACTCCATCTCCCTGAAAGAGGGGGAGGAGAAATTTTTCCAGCAGGCCAAGGCGTGCCGCCGCTATGGTGCAGCAATCATTGTGATGGCTTTTGATGAACAGGGCCAGGCAGACACCTACGAGCGTAAGGTCGAGATCTGCAGCCGCGCCTATCGACTGCTGACCGAGCAGGTTGACTTTCCCCCTGAAGATATCATTTTTGACCCCAACATCTTTGCCATCGCCACCGGTATCGAGGAGCACAACAACTACGGCGTCGACTTTATCGAGGCGACCCGGGCGATCAAAGCGAGACTGCCCCATGCAATGGTCTCAGGCGGTGTTTCCAATGTCTCCTTCTCGTTTCGCGGCAACAACCCGGTGCGGGAAGCCATCCATGCGGTGTTTCTCTACCATGCGATCCGTGCCGGCATGGACATGGGCATCGTCAACGCGGGGCAGCTTGCGGTCTACGATGATCTGCCGGAGCAGCTGCGCACTACGGTTGAGGCAGTTGTGCTGAATCAGGATGGGGAGGCCGGTGATCGACTGGTCGACATGGCCCCGGAATACCAGGGGGACAACAGCCAATCGAATACCAAGGAGGATGCGGAGTGGCGTTCCTGGCCGGTCAAAAAGCGTCTTGAGCATGCCCTGGTCAAGGGGATCACCGAATTCATCGAAGTGGATACCGAAGAGGCGCGGCAACAGGTAGAAAAGACCCTGGAGGTGATCGAGGGGCCGCTGATGGATGGCATGAATCAAGTGGGTGACCTGTTTGGCGCTGGTAAGATGTTCCTGCCTCAGGTCGTCAAGTCCGCGCGGGTGATGAAAAAATCGGTGGCCTACCTGGAACCCTTCCTGGAGGCCGAAAAGGCAGAGTGCGACACCCAGGCCCAAGGCAAAATATTACTCGCCACCGTCAAAGGGGATGTGCACGATATCGGCAAGAATATCGTTGGCGTGGTGCTGCAGTGCAATAACTATCATGTAGCCAAGGAGATGCAGCGCCTTGGCATGAATCAGCCACTGATGATTGGAGGCGCCACCACCTCAATCGCCCACACAGCGGTTAAAATCGAGCCGCAGTATGACAACCCGGTGGTCTACGTAACAGATGCCTCTCGCGCAGTATCAGTCGCCTCCAATCTCCTCTCCGAGGAGCTTCGTGCACCTTATATGAAGCAACTTCGAGAGGAGTACCAGCAGGTAAGGGAGCGCCGGGCGGCCGCCAACGAATCGCGCAAGCTGATTCCTCTGGCCGAGGCAAGAGAGAATCCAACCCCGATCGAGTGGCATACCTTCCGCCCCACCACCCCGAATATCTGCAAGCCGGACTATCGACCGGCCGAAGGTTGCCAAGTCATTCATCTTGAAGATTCGAGCGCGCCTGAAGAGCACCCGGCTAGCATGGTACTGCTTGAAGAGATCCCGATCACCGAGCTGATCGACTATATCGACTGGACCTTCTTCTTTCATGCCTGGCAGCTGAAGGGTCGCTATCCCCAGATCCTTAAGGATGAGGTCAAAGGGGAAGAGGCGAGCAAGCTGTTCGCCGATGCTCAGGAGATGCTGCAACAGATCGTCGCTGAAAAGTGGCTGCAGGCCTCGGCGCTGGTCGGTCTGTTTCCAGCCAACTCAGAGGGGGACGATTTCCTGCTCTATCGGGACGAAGAAAGGTCAGAGCCCCTGGCCAGACTGCACAATCTGAGAAAACAGGGCCGCCAGCCAAGCGGAAAATATAACGAATGTCTGGCCGATTTTATCGCCCCACGGGACTCCGCGGTAAAAGATTACCTGGGGGCGTTCGCCTGTACCGCAGGGATTGGCATCGATGCCAAGCTGGAGGCATTTGAAAAGGAGCATGACGACTATCGGAGCATCATGCTGAAAGCACTGGCCGACCGTCTGGCAGAGGCACTGGCCGAGTGGTTACATCAACGGGTACGCCAGGATTTCTGGGGATATGCCCCGGATGAAACCTTGAATAATGATCAATTGATCGCTGAGGAGTATGCGGGGATCCGCCCCGCCATCGGCTATCCTAGCAGCCCGGATCATACAGAAAAGGATCTACTCTGGTCCCTGCTGTCGACCAAGCAGCATACCGGCATCTGGCTGACCGAGAGTATGGCAATGGTACCGACAGCCTCGGTAAGCGGACTCTATATCAGCCACCCACAATCCCGCTATTTCGCAGTCGGCAAGGTGAATCGTGATCAGGTGGAGGACTATGCGGCACGTAAAAAGATGCCACTGGCCGAGATAGAACGCTGGCTGGCGCCGAACCTGGCCTACACACCTGCGGAAAACCAGTAGTGTTTCACCGCAAATAGAAAGCTGAACCCGCCTCAACAGGTTCAGTGGTCCAGGTTGAAGCGGCCCTGCTTTTCGAGGGGGATTTTGATATCGCCAATCATTGGAGTATCGCCAGTAGCATCGAGCATGCCGTCCAACTGGTAAGAGAGCCCTCTCCCCCCCACCAGGGCACTGTAGAGACCACTGCCCGCCATCTGCAGATCCAGGGAGAGGGGTAGTCGGATGCTGCCCTTGCCATGCTTGTCGACACTCATCGATTGAGCCGCTTTACCACCCCCCACATCAATGCCATTCAGCTTGAACTGATAATCGAGCCGCTGCAACATCAGCGCAAAACGGTTGGGATTGGCTACCTCCAGTTCGAGCATCAAATCGACGGCCTGCAGGCTCATCCGCTGCACATCGATCCGTTTGACCCGGATATCGGGCAACTTGGGAACCGGCAGCCGCCCCGTATAACTCACCGGCAACCGCAATCGCCCCAGCAGAGGCACATCGACGCCCATTCCCAGATCGAGCTGATAGGGCACATCATGCCGTTTGCTTAGGTCAGTGTACTGCTTAAGCAGTTGCTCGAACTCCATCCTGACCGGCAGTTTGACCTGACTCTTGCCATCCGCAGCCAGACTCATACCCATCGCCTGCCGGCCCTTCAGGAAGCTTCGGTCGAGCAGCTTCAGGTTATAATCGAGTCCATCCAGAGAGATGGCGACCGGGTTGGGGTTATCGACCTCCACATCAAACAGCAGATCGATCCCTTTGAGGTCGAGGCCTGACAACTTGACCCCTTTGACCTCGCCCGTGGGCTTAATCCCGGTCATCAGCTGCTCGGCCTGTTCCAGGTTCGAGCACCCCTGAAACAGCAAGACCAAAAGTAGAAGAGTGATGGTTTGTCTGTGCATAAGCGTAATTCTATTTGGGCCTGTGAGGGCTTTTGTTGATCCGATACAA
>JARRQD010000409.1:0-2734 GCA_037382205.1 Candidatus Thiodiazotropha sp. | reverse complement strand
TATGAAAAAAACAAGATTGTCTATTTTGATCCCTCAAGTCAGCCTACTCGCAATCTCACTCTTTGCCCTGCCCCATTCTCAAGCTGGGCAGCTGTTTGACCCGACTATCAGCGCGTCAACTCACAATTCAAGCTTTGCAAACACAACCAACCAATTGATCATCAAATTTAAACAGTCTGATGACCAGGGTAGGCAAGCAGAGGATCTGAATGAGTTTGTGGAGGCCTTTACCGGGACATCATCTACCACGATTCGGGAGATGTTCAGTGGGGCGCATGTCATCCAACTGAATCGTCAGATCCCAATCAAGGACCTGCTGACCTTGACTGAAGACATCAGCCTGCAACCTAATATTGACTACGCTGAACCTGACTTGATCATGACCTCTCAACTCACCCCGAACGACCCCAGATACAGTGGACAGTGGCACTACTACCAAGAAACAGGCGGCATCAATCTACCACTGGCCTGGGATTTGGCGAATGGAGAGACTTCTGTTGTCGCCGTGTTAGACAGTGGTTACCAATCTCACTCCGATCTAAATGCCAACCTATTACCAGGCTACGACATGGTCAGTGATGAGTTTGCTGCCAATGACGGGGATGGCCGCGATGCAGACGCAACCGATCCAGGCAACTATGCCCCGAGCTGTGGAGTGTATATCAGCAACTGGCACGGTACTCATGTTGCCGGTACGGTGTCTGCGCTCACCAACAATGCCCTTGGCGTTGCTGGCGTTGCCTACCAGGCAAAGGTTGTCCCAGTAAGAGTTCTGGGTCGCTGTGGCGGCTATCTATCGGATATCACGGACGGGATTGCCTGGGCTGCAGGCGCAGAAGTCAGCGGAGAGCCGATCAATGCCAACCCTGCACAAGTCATCAATCTGAGTCTGGGCGCACGCTCTGACAGTTGCCCGGAAACCATGCTTATGGCAATCGATACAGCACGGCAGCTTGGATCCACAGTCATCGTATCAGCCGGCAATAACGGTGAAGACAGCTCAGGCTTCTCGCCGGCCAACTGTCCAGGTGTAATTACCGTTGCAGCAACCGACCGGGACGGTGAACTCGCGAGCTTTTCCAATTTCGGGGCACAGGTCGATCTCTCCGCACCTGGCACCGAAATCCTCTCGACACATAATGATGGCGTCATCGGCCCTGGTAGCGAAAGTTATCGCTTTATGAGCGGTACCAGTATGTCCTGTCCACATGTCAGCGGCGTTGCCGCCATGCTCTACAGTATAAAGCCTGGAATTACGCCGGATGAAGTGGCGGACATCCTGCAGCAGAGCGCTCAACCATTTCCCAATGACTGCCCAGGATGCGGGAGTGGCATTCTGGATGCCCATGCCGCTTTGCAGATGTTGCAGCCAAACAAACCGGCCGCGACACTATTGAACGATGGCGTACCTGAAACCGACCTGAGCGGCGAATTGGATAGTCGGCAATATTTCGCCATCGATGTACCAGATGGAGCCAGAAGCCTGACCATCAACAGCTATGCAGGTCGTGGCGATGCAGATCTCTATGTAATGCGTGATAAAAAGCCCACCTTGGAGCAGTTTGAATGCCGTCCGTATCTCTATGGCAATCATGAGAAATGCACTATAAGACCGGTTCCGGCAGGCCGCTACTACATCATGCTGCATGGCTACAGCCCCTTTGAAGGTCTCAACCTGGTCGCTGATTACCTGATGGATGAAGCTCAGCCAAGTGGTGGTGAACTCTTTGAAAACAGCGAGGATTACGAAATCCCCCAATTTAATCTGAATGGCGTTACGAGTCCGATCATGGTGGATCGAAGCGGCGCTTCAGGCCAGCTTCGAATCGAGGTCGGAATCATCCACCAATGGACTCGGGAAATCTCTGTCACTTTGATCGATCCATATGGGTATAAACACAGTTTAAAAGGCTTTGGCGGATCTGGTGTAGATCTTTATGAGAGCTATCAGCTGGGCTTGGCCGAGTTACCCTCTACCGGCGAATGGCGTTTGCAGGTCAAGGATTTGGGCACCAAAGGGAGTGGCTATATCGACTTTTGGCGCATCATATTTGATGAGGAGTCCGATTAACCATATTGAATGATTAAGCTAAAACATCACCCGGCGACTAAACCGTTCACCCTTTAAGTCAACGAATTAGTCGTCGGATTGATAGAAACCGAGGCCTGCTGACATCGTTACTATAACTTTCTATCTGCTGATGAAATTCATCCCAACAGATTATCAGCATAACAAATCGGATTGATGATTGTTAATTTTCTAAACGGAATAATTGATATGAAATCTGATCAATTTCTGCAAGGACTGAGGGAGCTGTACGATTCATCTTTTCCCCGAAAATGTCCCAACTGCGGTAGAGAATACCCAACCCTGGAGGCTTTTCTCAAAGAGACTGTCAAGCTGGAAGGCCGATCGGGTTTGACTGAAAATCTAGGTTGCCCGGATGAGGGAGACGAGCCGATTGTTGAGCTCTACCGAAACTGTGTCTGTGGCTCGACTATGATGGAGTTCTTCTCAAACCGTCGAGACACCTCGGAGCAAGGGGTGCGACGACGTCAGCTATTTAAGGACCTGTTAAAGCAAATGGTCGTAAAGGGCATTAGTGAAAAAGAAGCAAGAAAAGCCTTGCTACTGATGATCAGATCCAACATGAGGAGCCAAGCGCTCGAGAATTTGGGCATCCATATCTCAATCCCATAAGGTCGAGAATCTGGCTACCTATTGATCTGACAC
>JARRQD010000408.1:0-5165 GCA_037382205.1 Candidatus Thiodiazotropha sp. | reverse complement strand
GTATTGCGGATCCTTCGATAGGCATCCGCGGTACGCTTGAGAATCTCATCGGAGACGGTCATCTCATTACGATAGTCTGTCGCCGCGACCCACAGGCGGATGATGTCCGCACCCAGAGTTTTCAATACCTTCTGCGGTGCGACCACGTTACCCAGAGACTTGGACATCTTGCGCCCCTGAGCATCTACGGTAATGCCATGCGTCAACACCGCCATATAGGGAGCACAACCATTCATGGCCACTGAGGTCATCAACGAGGACTGAAACCAGCCACGATGCTGGTCAGAACCTTCCAGATAGAGATCGGCCGGAAAGCCCAGCGTCTCTCTGGCGTCCAAAACACAGTGGTGAGAGACACCGGAATCGAACCACACATCCAGCGTGTCGGTCACCTGCTCATAGTCGGCAGCCGCTTCCCCAAGAAACTCATCCAGTTGCAGATTGAACCAAGCTTCAAAACCCTGCCCTTCAACCAGTTGCGCGACCTTTTCAATCAATGCCGGCGTATCGGGATGCAGCTGACCGTTCTGCTTGTGGATGAACAGGGTGATTGGCACGCCCCAGGTACGCTGACGGGAGATACACCAATCGGGACGATTCTCCACCATTCCCTTGATGCGGGCCTTGCCCCAATCGGGCATCCAGCGGACTTTTTCGATCTCCTTCAGCGCCCGTTCCCGCAAGCCGTTCCGATCCATGCTGACAAACCATTGGGGGGTAGCACGGAAGATGATCGGGGTTTTATGTCGCCAGCAGTGGGGATAGCTATGGCGCAGCCGCTCTTCGTGCATCAACGCTCCCCGTGACTGCAGCACGTCGATCACCTGTTCGTTGGCAGACAGTACATGCAGTCCGGCAAACAGCTCTGTACCCTCGACAAAACAGCCATTTCCACCTACCGGATTGTCCACCGGCAGCTTGTAGCGCATGCCCACCAAATAGTCATCCAGGCCATGACCTGGTGCCGTATGAACCGCACCGGTACCCGCCTCCAGGGTGACATGTTCGCCTAGAATAACCGGCACTTGGCGATCGTAAAACGGATGCTGTAGCCGCAATCCTTCAAACGCCTCGCCTTTGGCATAGGCCACCACATGGTAGCGCTCAATGCCAAATCGATGCATCACATCCTTGAGCATATCGTCGGCAATCACCAGACGCCGCTTGCCCTGCTCGTCTTCACATTCGACGAGTGCGTATTCGAAAGAGGGGTTCAAGGCAACCGCCTGGTTGGCAGGCAGGGTCCAGGGTGTGGTGGTCCAGATGACAAATGAGATCGGCCCTTCCCCCCCACCTTGCGGCACATGGTGGCAGCGCTTCAGCAGTGCTGACTCATCCAGCACGGAGAAAGCAACATCGATCGCAAAGGAGTCCTTATCCTGATATTCAACCTCTGCCTCGGCCAAGGCGGAGCCACAGTCGGTACACCAGTGAACCGGCTTGTAACCCTTTTGAATGTGATCATTGGCAACGATCTTGCCCAGTGAGCGGATGATGTCTGCCTCGAACTGGTGATCCATGGTCAGGTAGGGTTGCTTCCAGTCACCCAACACGCCAAGCCGAATAAAATCCTCCCGCTGACCGTTCACCTGCTTGGTGGCATACTCCCGGCAAGCCTTGCGGAACTGAGTGGTGGTGGTCTTCTTACCGGGCTTGCCGATCTTCTTTTCAACCTGCAGCTCGATGGGCAGCCCATGACAGTCCCAACCCGGCACATAGGGGGCATCGAAGCCATCCAGGGTACGACTCTTGACGATGATATCCTTGAGAATCTTGTTGACCGCATGGCCGATGTGAATATCACCGTTCGCATAGGGAGGCCCATCATGCAGGTAAAAAGTCGGCCTACCCGCAGAGGCCTCACGAATCTTTTGGTAAAGCTCGCTCTGCTGCCATTTTTTCAACATGTCAGGCTCGCGCTGAGCCAGATTCCCCCGCATTGGAAAATCAGTTTTGGGGAGATTAAGAGTATGCTTGTAGTCGCTCACAAAGTGCTACCTGTCAGGGGTGCAAAAAATAGGATATTGAAACTTAAAAACGCCTCTGGCGCAAAGTTTCAGTTAAACATACGCGATCACAACCAGGAAAGCAGATGATCAAAGGTCCGCCTCAATCAGCACGGCAAAGCCACATTTACTGAGGATCGGGATCAATCCAGGTCAGCCAACAGGGCCCTGGCCCGATCCGTATCCAACAGAATCTGTTTACGTAACGCCTCGAATGACTCAAAGTTCGCCTGGTCCCTGAGCTTTTCCACGAACTCAACTGAGACATGCTCGCCATAGACTGAGCGATCAAAATCAAAAATAAAGACCTCAAGCAGATAGCGGGTGTCGCCAGTCACCATGGGTCGCACACCGATATTCGCCACGCCGGATAGGGGTTGTGCCTCAAGCCCCGAGACTTTCACAGCAAACACCCCATCGAGCGGACTGACCCGTCGATGAAGATCAATATTCATGGTCGGAAAACCAATGGTTCTTCCCCGCTTGGCGCCATGCCCCACCCGGCCACAGATCCGGTAGGGCCTACCCAGACACTGAGCCGCGCCCTGCAGATCCCCCTGAGTCAACAACTCACGGATTCTGGTGCTGCTGACTCGATCCGCATCGAGACGATAGGCAGGCCAGCCGCCGGTTGAACTCCAGAACCACAACCCGCTCAATCCCTGTCTCCTCAATCGCCTGCAACTTCTCTCGCAGGCGGGTCAACCGAGCTGGCGCAGCTTTACCCTGAAAGAACTCGCGCGGTTGTGGCTCGAAGGTCACCACAGTGGTCGGCAGGCCGAGCAACTCACTCTTCTCCATCAGATGGTTGAATACCGACTGATGCCCCAGGTGGACTCCGTCAAAATTGCCAATGGTGGCAACACAGCCATGATGATCAGCTTTTAGATTGTGTAGACCGCGAACCAGTTGCATAGGAAAACCACCTTGAATGAAGCGGTCAATTATAGGCCCTGCAGCACAATTGGACATCCCTATCTACACAGATTGACGGGTTTCCCGATAATCTCCGGAAAAAGCTCTGTCCAGGCCAGTAAAAAAATCTGGCTAGACAGGCAACACGCAGCGATTCCCGGCTCCCCTACTTGAATAAGGATCATCGCTGATGTTGGATTCAACGCTTTATGGAGCGGAAATGACGCGGCCGGCCACCCAGTACGAAAAAGAGTGAAAAATAGAGCAGCATAGCAACTGAGATCAAACCCGTAAGTCGCCAGGTCTTATCCCAGGCTGTCGCCTCCAGCCATTCGACAACAGCCCCAGCCCCCCACCAAAGCATCACCCCCATTGCCAGAGCAGAGAGAGTGATGCGTAACATCAACAGAGGCCATCCGGATTCGGGGCGATAGATACCCTGTTTAATCAAGGCGCGATAGAGAAGGTAGGCATTCAGCCAGGAAGAGAGGGTGGTGGCCAACGCCAACCCGGCATGGGCCAGAGGGAAGACCAGCAAAAGATTGAAGACCATATTGGCAACCATCGCAATAATGCCGATTCTAACCGGCGTCTTCGTGTCCTGGCGGGCATAGAATCCAGGCGCCAGAATTTTGATCAGCATGATTGCCATAAGACCTGGGGTATAGGCCATCAGACTCAGGGTCGCCATATCCACATCATGACGGTTGAAGGCGTCGGAGAAAAACAGGGTGGCCAACATCGGACCGGCCAACAGAAACAGACCAACGGCTGCCGGCACCCCAAGTATCAGATTGAGACGCAGCGCCCAATCCAGCGTATGGGAGAACTCTGTAACTGACGCCTCAGCATGCTTAAGGGAAAGGTTGGGAAGAATCACCGTACCCAGCGCCACTCCCAACACCCCAACAGGAAACTCCATCAACCGGTCAGAGTAGTAGAGCCAGGAGATGCTGCCACTCACAAGAAAAGAGGCGATCAGAGTATCCAGTAGCAGATTGAGTTGACTCACCGAAACACCAAACAGAGCAGGGATCATCAGCCGCATCACCCGCACCACGCCCGAGTCCTTAAACGCCACCCTGGGCCTAGGCAGCAACCGGATCCGAGCAAGAAACGGCACCTGAAACAACAACTGAACGATACCTGCAATCAACACCCCCCAGGCCAAACCCACCACCGGCTGATCCAGCATCGGCGACAACCAGACCGCACAACCAATCAGTGAGAGGTTGAGCAGCACAGGGGTAAAGGCCGGTACTGAAAAACGGTTGTGGGCATTCAGAATGCTGCCGGCAAAAGCGGTCAAGGTAATGAAAAACAGGTAGGGGAAGGTCAGATAGAGCATCTCAACAGTCAGCTCATACTTACCCTCACTCTGGTTCCAGAAACCCGGCGCAAAAATCATTACCAGAATCGGTGCCGCGATCACCCCGACCAGCGAGACCAACAACACCACCAGCCCCAGAGTGCCAGCCATATTGTCTACAAAACCACGCAACTCATCCGCTGATCGTTTAGTACGGTATTCACTGAGTACCGGCACAAAAGCCACAGAGAATGCCCCTTCAGCAAATAAGCGGCGCAGAAAATTGGGGATCTTGAAGGCAACGAAAAAGGCATCGGTGGCCGCATCAGCACCAAACATCCGGGCAAGCACCAGGTCCCGCGCAAACCCCAGGATACGCGAGAGCATGGTATAACTGCCGACAGCAGCGAATGAGCGAAAAAAAGAGGCCAGGATCAGTTCCTTACATCAATCTGGTTGAAAATTGCCAAGTTAGTCTAGCCATGCGAGATAGTGTCAACTTACCCCCCAAGGCACCACGCCAATCAACCCCATATTTTAAGACTATGAGGTGAGACAGCAGACTCACGACCCGGCGACAATACCAGCAGAAACCCCATAGATCAAAGATGTTGACAGCACGCTCTTTTTTGGAGAGAATGCGCCCCCTTTGAAAAGCTAGTTTCGTCTAGGAGAGAACCTTGGCCAATTCAGCCCAAGCTCGTAAACGCGCACGTCAAGCCGACAAGCGCCACAGCCGTAATCAGGCTCAGCGTAGTGAAATGCGTACCCACATTAAAAAGGTCGCCAAAGCCATTGCAACCGGATCCAAGGAAGCAGCTACGGAAGCCTATAAGCTGGCCGTGCCGGTGATCGACAACTCCGTCAGCAAAGGCCTGATCCATAAGAACAAGGCTGCTCGCCATAAGAGCCGCCTGAACGTGCAGATCAAAGCA
>JARRQD010000407.1:1216-4013 GCA_037382205.1 Candidatus Thiodiazotropha sp. | reverse complement strand
CTTAATAACACTGGCTGTGGCGACCACACCCTGCACTTGGCTACAAAAAAATGATCTGCCGGATGAGAAATCCACCAGGCGGTAAAAAAACAATAGTCCTGGCATCTGCTATTGATTTATCATTAGCGGATTCGATGACAACTCAAGTGACATTCAAGGAAGAAACTGCTTCAGGTCTTCTGATCCCCGGATTGCACGGGGTGCGGCCAACGCGCAAGTTCCGACCACACTTGCCGATAAACCTTTAGACCGTTTTTTTATTCGCCCAAATCATGCCAAAACGACTCATCCAGCGCCTGTTGCCGCACCATAACCACGTACGTAATCACAAGCATTTGCGGGTATTCGGTGATCTGCTACAAGATGGTAACCTTTGGCACCTCAACAGACACTCGGTCTCTGGTGCCTTTGCAGTAGGCCTATTCATGGCGTTTGTACCCTTCCCCTTTCAAATGGTACTCGCTGCGGCCGCCGCGATCTTTTTTCGAGTCAATCTGCCCCTCTCTGTCGCCCTGGTATGGATTACCAATCCAATCACCATCCCACCGATGTTCTACTTCGCTTACCGGATAGGCGTTCTGATGACCGGCGAAACCGCCGCACTTGAGCCTTTTCACTTTAGCCTGGAGTGGTTACAGAGTGTCGGCTCAGAGATCCTCATACCGCTGATCCTAGGCTCGCTGGTTTGCGCCACGATCTCATCCATTGTGGGATACAGCCTAATTCTGTGGATCTGGCGTTGGCGCGCCGTGGAGAAGTGGAAGAGTCGCCGCCACAACAGCCCTTCGGCTAAAATCTCTGAGTAACCGCGAATCCGCTGCGGCTATCCCTCTGTCAGCTTACCATCGATCAAGTGTAGGGTTCGGTTCATACACTGCGCCAGTTCCCCATCATGGGTCACCACGATGAAACTGATATTGAGTTGTTGATTGAGCTGCAACATCAATTCATAGACTTGATCCGCCGTTTTTCTATCCAGATTGCCAGTTGGCTCGTCCGCCAGCACACAGGCCGGGTGATGAACCATGGCCCGTGCCAGAGCAGCCCGTTGTCGCTCTCCCCCTGATAGCTCATTGGGTTTGTGATGGATCCGCTTCTCCAGACCGACCTGCTGCAACATCGCAATCGCCTGAGTCTGCGCCTGATTGACCCCATGCCCGCCGATCAGCAGTGGCATCGCGACGTTTTCCAGTGCAGTAAACTCAGGCAACAGATGGTGAAATTGGTAGACAAACCCCATGTTGCGGTTGCGCAATACCCCCTTTTCCCGCTCATTGAGGCTAAACAGATCCTGGCCGCAGAGCCTGACACTACCGGAATCCGCATTGTCCAACCCCCCCAAGCAGTGCAACAGCGTACTTTTGCCAGAGCCGGATGAACCGACAATAGCAACCCTTTCGCCAGCTGAGAGTTTCAGATTGACCCCCTGAAGAACCTCAACATGCAGCGCGCCCTGAGAGAAAGTCCGGATCAGATTGTTTGCTTCAAGTACCAATACCTCACTATTCAGAGCGTAGCGCCTCGGCAGGCTGGGTGCGGGAGGCCTTCCATGCCGGATAGAGGGTAGCCAGCAGGGTGATCAGAAAAGCCATGCCACCAATGAACAAGATATCACTGGCATGGGGATCTGAGGGGAGGTTGGTGATGTAGTAGATACTCGGATCGAGGAAATCGACACTTAAAGTCTGCTCGATCCAACTCACGATCGCCTCCACATTATGCGCCAGCAACATCCCCCCAAGCATGCCGAAGATATTGCCAACAATGCCGATTGTGGCACCTTGAACCATGAAGATACCCATGATTGACCCAGGGGAAGCGCCCAAAGTGCGCAAAATCGCAATATCGGCCTGTTTGTCGGTCACCACCATGACCATGGTTGATACGATATTGAATGCCGCAACCGCAACGATCAGTGAGAGAATAATCGTCATCATACGCTTTTCAGTGCGTAGTGCGGAGAAAAAATTGCGATGCTGCATGGTCCAGTCGCTGATCCGGTAGTACCCCCCCATCTGCATTGCCAGCTCTCTCGATACCTGGGGTGCCAGATAGAGATCATCCAGCTTCAGTCGCACACCGGTCACAGCGTCCTGCAGGCGCATCAGTTTTGCCGCATCCTTGAGATGTAGAATCGCCACACCCCGGTCGTACTCGCCCATCCCCACCTGAAAAATTGCACTGACGGTAAGTCGCTTCAGGCGTGGCATGATACCTGCGGGAGTGACATTCACCTGCGGTGTCACCAGAGTCACCCGATCACCAATCCCGACCCCCAGCACTGTAGCAAGTTCTCGACCAAGCACGATACCATAAGCCCCTGGCTGGAGTGTCTCAATTGAACCATGAATGATGGAATCGATGACATCCGAGACCTCGCCCTCCTGTTCCGGCAGGATACCTCTCAGGAGAACACCACTGACTTTCTGCCCACTGATCAGCATGCCTTGGCCCTCTACATAGGGGGCCTCACCAATAACATGGGGAGACTTAGCCGCTTCTGACTCGACGGCGCGCCAATCGGTCAATTCACTATTTACTCCGGAGATGGTCGCATGGGAAGCCATACCAAGTATTCGCTCGCGGATCTCTTTATGAAATCCATTCATCACCGAAAGCACCACGATCAGCGCCACAACACCCAGCATGATCCCAACCATTGAGATCACCGATATGAAGGAGATGAAATGATTTCGCCGCTTAGCGCGTGTATAGCGCAAGCCGATATAAAATTCGATCGGTTTAAACATAGCTCGGCATTAGAACATAAACTCAGTGGAAACCGCATAGACTAGCA
>JARRQD010000407.1:0-1199 GCA_037382205.1 Candidatus Thiodiazotropha sp. | reverse complement strand
TAGCCGTCCAAGAAGACACTCGGAATCCTCTTAGCTGGATCAGGTTTTTCCAGTCTTCACACTTTTAATTCAGAATAAAAACTCATGCATTCCTATAGTTAGGTAAGAGTGCTATATTCTTTCTTGAAGAGACAAATTCGGAGTTGCTCAGATGAGTTTTCGCATCACCACCCTATCCATCGCTTTGTGTACCTGCCTGCTATCTCAATCAGCTGTCGCTGAAGTTCTGTTGATAGACTCAATTGATTCTGCCCCCATCAACAGTGAGGAAGGTATTCCACGCCCAACCCGGAGTATGACCATGGATCAGGTTAGTCAGCGCTTTGGACAACCGACTACCACACATGCTGCGGTTGGGGATCCCCCCATCACTCGCTGGGACTATCCAAGCTATTCAGTGTTTTTTGAATATAATCATGTGTTGACCTCAGTGCTTCACCGCTGAATCACGGCTTAGCGAGCAAAGCCTACTGAGCCTGAAAGGCGCTTCAGACAATCTCTGAAGCGCCTTTTCGCGCCCAAACATGCCCCTGACTGATATCGATTGCCCCCAAGGGCAAATCCGTAATCCCGTTCCTGCCTGTCACATGTTCTGACAGTCAGAATCCCCCCACAGTTGCCCTGGAAGCTATTCTTGACAATTTTACTAAGTTTTGTATGCTCAACGTCAATTCTAATTTTGTAAACGCAACAGCAGTTTTCCGGTCTGCCAGGTAGTACAGATGACAAACCAAACATCAGCGGCTTTGATGCATTCCATTATCCAGCGTATCGCCACTGGCCCTGAATTGAGTAAAAACATCTCTTTGGAAGAAGCCAGAGAGGGAATGTCTGCCATTCTGCGCGGTGAAATCGATGATGTGCAAACGGCCATTTTTCTGATTGCGCTGCGCATGAAACGGGAGACAGATGATGAGAATAAAGGCGCCTTAGAAGCAATTTTGAATATTTCTGATAGCCGTCAAGCGAATGTGGATGAGTTGATATCACTGGCCGACCCCTATGACGGGATGAACAGAAACTTACCGATCGCGCCGATGATTCCCGCGGTACTGGCAGCCTGTGGACTGCCCTGTGTCAGCCATGGCCTTGACGCTGTAGGCCCCAAATTTGGCATCACTCATCGCCACGTTCTGCAAGCTGCTGGTCTCAATGTCGACATGAGCCTGGATGAGGCCGTCAGCCGAATCGAGGACCCT
>JARRQD010000406.1:0-4338 GCA_037382205.1 Candidatus Thiodiazotropha sp. | reverse complement strand
CTCCACTCTAATAACAGGTTTCTGATTTTGAAGAAAATAGCTTCGATGGTTATGGTCACCTACTGGGTGAATCACGCTACAGCATGAATGGCACGCTTGTGGCGGCACATGGCGGCGTTGCGCGCCGTGCAGGGATGCACAAGTGTCGCGGGCACATGGATGTGCAGGAGCGACCCTTGTCCTGCACCACCACAAGCGCACCCTTCACGTTGTCCAACTGATCTTTTTAGGTTGAAAGCTCAATATCGATCGTGTACTGCAGAAACAGCTTATTTGATCTTGCTGGTCATGCTGTCATTCTTACCCATATTATCGGTCCAGGCGAGTTCGAGCTCATCGCCTTTGGCCCCACCGGTAAACTTGAAGGAGATGTAGGGATTTTTGGAAACACCGCCACTCCATTCAGCCGTCATTACCGTATTGCCTTTATGCTTGCAAACCACTTCCTGGATGAAGTGAGCTGGAATGTTTTTACCAGTCTTTTTGTCTTTACGGCCACCGGTTTCCATTGGATGGGTCATCAGGGCCTTAACAGTGGTTACGCCACCTTTCTCTTTGGCGCGGATCTTAATCGATTTTGCCATGCTCTATTCCTCGTATTCGTTATCTGCTTGACGGATTCAGCTGAGATCAGCCGCCGCAACCGCCAATGGTGACTTTGACTTCTTTCTTAGCGCTGTAGAGCTTGCCGCCCGCTTTAACAACACCAATCACATCGCCAGTTTTACCCATCTTGATACGGGTAGAGACAAATCCGGTTGCACCTGGCCCCATGACAAAATTGGCAACCAGAGGCACAGGGTTATTGGAAGCAATGATTGCGATGGATTCAACGCCCTCCATGCCAGCATCGACTGTGATGGGTACCACGGCGCCATTTTCTGCAATATCCGGGGCTTTGACCTTGATATCAGCAGACTCTGACATATCAGAACTGCCCAACAGTGCACTCAATGCACCGTTAATCTCTTTGGATTCGAAGGCCGCCTTGTTCCAGGCCGCTAGAACCTGCTGAGGCGCTAAAAGTCCGGTAGCGGCAGCGACCCCTACCGAGCCAGCTGCGAGTGATCTTTTGAGGAAGATCCTGCGTTTCATTTCATTGCTCATTCATTCTCTCCAGACTGAGAAAGGTTAGTGTTTAACATTATGTTTTATGAAACTGAATGGGTTGGTCAATTTCATTACCCAGTTCTTTGTGACCGATAGCAACCGGCATGTAGCAGGCTGTTGTCATTCACATTTGCTGGGTTATCGGCATTAAAAATGCTGTCATCTTTCGTATTATTGACATTGATCGACATGATGTGACCATGACTCATAACCAAATGGATCAACCTCTGATACCGACTGGATATAGGGGGGTACTACCGGTCACTCATGTTTGTCAGTGGCTTAGAACAACTTTTACACTAAAAAGTTGCGACAGCTGTGCACCATCTCCTCCAGTGATTAAATTATTGTTGAATATATTTTTCTACCGACTTTATTATTATTTAAATGTATTTGTCGGTACTCATTACCTCTGCTTGTGAGTTTGTCAGCTTGGCACCCATAGGCCAGGCTTGGGTTTGTTCCGCAATGAATTGGGGTTTTCCAGAAGTCGGCTTGGATCCTTCGCTCATTACGGGTTGCGTGGTTCATGGCTTTCCTTGGCCCTCTTCGTGCTCTTTTGTGACCTGCTTGCGAAGCATTTTCAATCGGGATTCAATCTTCGATGTCTGATAGAAATCACCCTGTTCCGCCTCTGCCTCTTTCAAAGCAATCTCCAGTTGCTGGATGGCCGGGTGGAGCTCTCCAGTGGCGACATAGGCCTCGGCCAGCATACGATGGGATTCAGCTTTTCGTCCGGCCAGTTGCTCGATTTTACTGAGTAATCGATAGAGCCTGGGATTGCCATCGTGCAGCGTGATCGTCTGTTGGCTGACCTGCTTGGCCTTGATAAGCGCTTTGTTGGTAGTCAGTTCTTCGATATAAGCAATTGAAATCGGGTAGTTTTCTGGCATCAATTCATAGTATGTCTGAAGTGTTTTCAGGGCTTTTTCCGCTTTACCATGCTGTTTGGCGATTTCTGCAGAGAGCAGGACATACTCAGGCTGTTGGGAAGCCTTCTTCAATAGCTTCTCAACGATTTTTTCGGCTTCATCAAGTTGGTGAGTGGCCTCCAGTGCCAATGCATAGCCGTACTGATGAGCCTCCTTGTTCAGATGACGACCCTCCTTCAGACCACTGGCGAAGTGCTTAACCGCCGCCTTTGGATCCTTGAAGGATTTGACCCGCAATGCTTCACGGGTAAGGAAATAACTCAGATCTCCCGGATACTGCTTGTAGGGGTAGGTCTCTGCTCTTCCCAGGGCGTCGGCAATACGATTGGTGGTCACCGGATGGGTGCGAAGGATTTCCGGTATACCGGATTCATAGAGACGGCTGGCATGGGTCAGGCGTTCGAAGAATACTGGCATAGCACGGGGGTCGAAATTGGATTTCGCGAGGATTTTAATGCCTACCGTATCCGCCTCTTCTTCATTACTTCGGGTGAAGTTGATCTGCTCTTGAACAGCACTGGCCTGTACACCGGTAGCCAGAGCAATTCCCGCATCGGGAGAAGTGGTGGCTCCGACCAGGATGGCGGCAAGTAGCAATGCCGCTGTCTTACCACTCATCTGGTTGGCCGCATCAAAGGCCCTTAACAGGTGCTTTTGTGTCACATGGGCAATTTCATGGGCAATCACCGAGGCCAGTTCACTCTCACTCTGGGTGGCGAGTATCAGGCCGCTGTAGATTCCGATATGCCCACCTGGACCGGCAAAGGCGTTTATTTCGGGTTGATCAATAACAAAAAAATCGAACTCCTGACCAATTGCTTCACTCCGTTTGAGCAACCTCTCACCGAGGGATTGGATATATTCTGCAATCAGCGGATCGTCCAGCACCGGGCTCGATTTTCTGACATTCAGCATAAACTCACGGCCGAGCCTTATCTCATCAGCAGGTGTCAGGTATTGGTCCGATGGAGACCCCAGCTCTGGCAGTTTGATGTTCTCTTCTTCGCTGAACGCATTGGCTGCAGAAAATAATAGCGCTACTGGAAGGAGTAAGCTGCGGATATATCGTGCTGTTATTGCCATGCCAATTACTGATTCCTGTGAATGCAGAATAGTTCCTGAAGCAGATCAACCTCATTTTATCTTGATCTGGTCACTATGCCATCTTAACGCCATATCGGAACAGGTGATAGCCAGATCCGGATCACTGTAGCGATGAACAAAAATTATAGGTGGATAGAATCATTGGCGCTTATTGTGGCTTAATGAGACATTGATAGTTTTTCCTAATACTCAATAAATCTATAAGAATGAATGGGTTGGTCTTTGTCATTAATTGCTTTAATCTACCGCCTCTCGACCAACCGGCTGGCTGGGGTCGCGATGGATTTCGGCTCCAATCGGTTTAAATCAGATATTATTCACACGGAGTTCCATGATGAAGAAGAGCGTAGTTTTGTTTCTGGCATCCATTGTTATAAGCGGGGGCGTGCAGGCCGACGAGGCCATGCAGGCCAATATCAAAGAGGGCAAAGGGATTCTCAAAGCCTATTTCGGTGACCTGAAAGGTGAGTTGCAGAAAGGCATGAAAGAGAAGGGGCCGGTGTCAACCATTTCTACCTGTAATACGGTTGCCCCAAGTCTCTCTGAAGCCCATTCTCAGATGAGTGGCTGGAGTGTGGGACGTACCAGTCTGAAGGTGCGCAATCCAGATAATCGTGCCGATGCCTGGGAAACGGCGGTATTGAAAGATTTCGAAAGCCGTAAGGCGGCTGGTGAAGATCCAATGAAGATCATGAAGGCCGAGGTCGTTGAAGAAAACGGACGCAAAGTCTTCCGCATGATGAAGGCGATTCCGACTGCTGAAGTCTGCACAAAGTGCCATGGTGCGGAGTTGGCCGAACCGGTTAGCGCCAAACTCAAGGAACTCTATCCAGAAGATGAAGCGCGTGGTTATAAGCCAGGTGATCTGCGTGGCGCCTTTACACTGAAGAAAGCACTTTAATCGGGTCGAATCGGGCTGGAGCATTCAACCTAAAAAGATCAGTTGGACGGTGTGACGCGTGCAATTCCCGCTGTAGCCTGATTCACCCAATTGGTAACCTGCTAGATCGAAGTTATTACCTTCATAACCAGCAACCTGCCATTAGAATGGAGCGGTCAACTGATTTTTTAGGTTCTAGTGTGGTGCTTCATACAAATTGACGATTATAGCGTGACGCTAAGCGGTTAGCCGCTAGGCGCGTGCCGCCGGGAATGGCTTCTCCCTTTCCAAGGCGCGCAACAACGCGGATGA
>JARRQD010000405.1:0-2818 GCA_037382205.1 Candidatus Thiodiazotropha sp. | reverse complement strand
CGGCCGGAGAGCAGGCCGAAGCGCCACCTTCAACCAGTAAAGCTCCGGTTTCAGAAGCGGTAAGAGGTGCTGCGGATAAGCAGGCCGACGTGGTTGTTTTGGGCGCTGGGCCTGGTGGTTATACAGCCGCCTTCCGGGCGGCAGACCTGGGTAAGAGAGTCATCCTGATCGAGCGCTATGACGCACTCGGCGGGGTCTGCCTGAATGTTGGCTGCATCCCCTCAAAAGCCCTGTTGCATGCAGCAGATGTGATTAATGAAGCCGCTGAAATGGAGGAGATGGGGATCAGCTTCGGCAAGCCGAAGATTGATCTGGACAAACTTCGTGCGGGTAAGGATAAAGTGGTGCAGAAACTCACTGGAGGTCTCAAGGCGCTGGCCAAGCAGCGCAAGGTCGAGGTGGTTCATGGGGTGGCGCGCTTCGAATCACCAAAACGGATTTCGGTAAAAGGTGCCGAGGGGAGTATCTCGATCGATTTTACCGATGTCATCATCGCTTGCGGCTCCACACCGGTTGAGATACCTGGATTCCCCAATGACGACCCCAGACTGATCGACTCCACAGGCGCGCTGCAACTGACCGATGTACCAAAGCGCATGCTGGTGGTTGGCGGTGGCATCATTGGGCTCGAAATGGCGACGGTCTACAGCACCCTGGGCAGTAATATCGACGTGGTGGAGCTGCAGGACAATCTGATTCCCGGCTGCGATCCGGATCTGGTTCGCCCGTTACAGAAACGGATCAAAAAGCGCTATAACGCTATCATGCTGGGCACCAAAGTTACCGACATTCAGGCGCAGAAGAGTGGCCTGAAGGTCAGTTTTGAGGGTAAGCAGGCGCCGGACAAGCCGCAAACCTACGATCGTGTGCTGGTCGCTGTAGGTCGGGTACCGAATGGTAAAAAGATTAATGCAGAGGCGGCTGGTATTCATGTGGATGAGCGGGGCTTTATTCCGGTCGATCAGCACATGAGAACCAATGTACCGAATATCTATGCGATCGGTGATGTGGTGGGGCAGCCAATGCTGGCCCATAAAGCCACTCATGAGGCAAAGGTGGCGGCCGAAGTGATCGCCGGGCTAGCCTCCAGCTTCGATCCGATGACCATTCCTTCAGTGGCTTATACAGACCCCGAGGTGGCTTGGATGGGACTGACAGAGAGTGAAGCGAAAGCGCAGGGGATTGACTATGAAAAGGGCGCTTTTCCTTGGGCAGCCAGTGGCAGGGCGCTGGGCATTGGCCGGGATGAGGGGGTGACGAAGCTGCTTTTTGATGCGAAATCCAAGCGAATTCTGGGTGCCGGCATCACTGGGCCCAATGCCGGTGAGTTGATCGGTGAAACTGTGCTGGCGCTGGAGATGGGGGCCGATGCGGAGGATATTGGCTTGACCATCCATCCCCATCCGACCCTTAATGAGACCATCTGCTTTGCCGCAGAGATGGCGGAAGGCAGTATTACCGACCTGATGCCACCGAGAAAGCGCTGAGCAAATTGGATCGGGTAACGGCAGCGGTTCAGGCCTGTTATGAGGCTAACCCCTATCCGCCGGGGAATCGGCCCAATTGCGATGCTTACCATGGACGGTTGTTGCTATGAGTATTGGTCCGCCGCTCTATTTCAGGGAACTGGGAGATACGCAAAAGCCCGTGCTCTGTCTGATGCACGGTTTGTTCGGCTCATCCGCAAACTGGATGGGCATAGTGCGGCGGCTGCAGACAGATTTCAGAATCATTAATCTGGATCTGCGCAACCACGGAAAATCCCCACACTACCGTGAGATGGACTATCCACTGATGGTCGATGATCTGCTTGCATTGTTGGAGTTTCTCGATCTGCAAACTGTCTCGCTGCTGGGTCACAGCATGGGCGGTAAAGTGGCCATGCTGACCGCCTTGATGCACCCTGAACGGGTGGAAAAATTGCTTGTTGCAGACATTGCGCCGCTCACCTATGAAAATCGTTTTGCATCCATATTCAAGGGCTTGCAGACTATGCCTTTACAGCAGTTACAGAGTCGTGATGAAGCCGATCAACACCTGTCACGATATGTATCCCAACCTGGGGTTCGGCAATACCTGTTACAAAATCTGCTGAAACAGGATCAGCAATGGGGGTGGCGCTTCAATCTGCAGAGCTTGCGTGCCGCCATGCCGGCGCTGGTTGGGTTTCCAGTGCATGGTCGGAGCGCCTTCCCTGGCGATGCCCTGTTTATCCATGGAGAACATTCAAACTATGTGAATGAACAGGCCATAGGGATCATCGACAGCATGTTTCCACACAATCGCAGAAGGATGATCCACGGGGCGGGGCACTGGCTCTATGCAGAACAGCCCGTCGCTTTCGCTCAGGCAGTGAGCCGCTTTTTGGCATAATCAGCAGTGCAAGCGCTGATTCCCACAGGGAGTGCCGTTCTGAAATGCCAGCCAATAGACTTAAAATTCAAACAATGGAACCTTAATGGAGGAAGTGAAATATGAAACACTTGATTGGACTCTGTCTATTGATGATGCCGTTGATCGGTGTCACTGCAGAACAGCGATTTATCAGTATCGGAACCGGGGGGCTCACCGGAGTCTACTATCCGACAGGGGGCGCTATCTGTCGTCTGTTGAACAAAGCTCGAAAGGATCATGGGATTCGTTGTTCTGTGGAGTCCACTGGTGGTTCCATCTTCAACCTCAACACCATTGCCGCAAAAGAGCTCGATTTTGGCGTTGCTCAATCTGATTGGCAGTATCACGCCTATCATGGTAGCTCTAAGTTTTCCAAACAGGGCGCCAACAAGGCGTTGAGAGCGGTCTTCTCCATTCACAGTGA
>JARRQD010000404.1:0-2836 GCA_037382205.1 Candidatus Thiodiazotropha sp. | reverse complement strand
AAATATTTTCGAAGATAGAGAGGGTATTTCTCTGTTGGCAGATATGCCTGGCGTATCCCGCGACAGGTTGAATATACAGGTAGACAGTGATGCCTTGATCATTGAAGGAAAAGCAGAAATACCCATGCCTGAAGGTATGGAAGCTGTGTATGCGGATATCCGATCAACCGTCTACCGACGAAGTTTTTCTATGAGCAGTGAACTCGATGTGGATCAGATCGATGCGAGTCTCAGTAATGGATTGCTTACGGTTCGTATTCCAAAGCGTGAAAAATATCAACCCCGTAAAATCGAGGTTCGCACCGCCTGAGTAGATTCTATGAGCCCGGCACACTGGCTGACTTTGGCCTGTTCATGTGCCGGGTGAGCAATCCACAGATCACAATCACGGATCAGTGGCCCATCTGTGAACTTTTTCATCCCATCATGGTCTTTCCTAGCGTTCAGAAATCTGGAGAAACATAAAAAACAGGAGTCTTTCGATGATTCGAGTTAATGACCTGATTCGAACCTACGGCGATTTGAAAGCAGTCGACCAAGTCTCTTTCGAGATCGGCCAGGGTGAGATCGTCGGACTACTCGGCCATAACGGCGCGGGTAAGACCACCATCATGAAAATGCTCACTGGCTATCTAGAGCCAACCTCAGGCTTGGTTGAGATTGATGGCCTCGATATCGCCAACCATCGCAGAGCCATTCAACGCTTAATCGGCTACCTGCCGGAAAATGATCCCCTCTATCCAGAGATGACTGTGATTGACTACCTTGATCACGCGGCATGTCTACACCAGGTGCCAGAGACTCAACGTGTGGATCGTATCTGGGAGGCGATCGATAAAACCGCCCTTAGTGAGAAAGCCGTTAAACCGATCGCGACTCTATCGCGCGGTTATCGCCAGCGGGTCGGGGTGGCGCAAGCGATCATTCATCGGCCACGACTATTAATCCTGGATGAACCGACCAATGGATTGGACCCAACTCAGGTACAACAGATGCGGGAACTGATCCGTTCGCTGGCGGAACATGCCACGATCATTCTTTCCACCCACATCCTGCAGGAGGTTCAGGCAATTTGTGATCGGGTGATCATTATCCGTAACGGTTGTAAAGCACTGGATGCAACGATGGATGAGTTGCGTGCGGGTAAACGCCTGCTTGTGGGGGTCGATGCAGCCCCCGAAAAAGCGTTGTCGGTATTCGCTAGCGTCGGAGGGGTAAGGTCTGTAGAGTCGCTGGCATCCGATGGTTGTCAGCACAGTTATGCGTTGGATCTTGAGAGTGATCTGGGTCTTACCAAGGCGGCCCCCGAGGTGGCGGAACGGGTGAGTCAGGAGGGTATGAAGCTCTACACTCTGAGGCCGGAATTACGGGACCTGGAAACCATATTTGGTGAAATTTCAACCCAGCAGGGGAGGTAATGGACATGGATGTCACGCTACGCATCGCACGCAAGGAGTTTGTCGGCTTCTTCTCCTCGCCGGTGGCTTTCATTTTTTTCGGCGCTTTTCTTTCCGTAAGCCAGTTTGTCTTCTTCAGGGTCGAAACCTTCTTCGCACGCAATATCGCTGACGTACGCCCCCTGTTTGAGTGGATGCCAGTGTTGCTGATTCTATTAGTCGCTGCCATTACCATGCGCATGTGGGCAGAAGAGCGGCGTTCCGGCACCATGGAGTTTCTGATGACCCTGCCGGTCAGTAGTCTGCAGCTCGTGCTGGGTAAGTTTCTCGCCTGCCTGGGGCTGGTTGCCATCGCCTTGGTATTGACTCTGCCATTGCCGATCACCATCAGTCTGCTCGGACCTCTCGACTGGGGGCCGGTCTTGGGGGGGTATCTGGCTGGGTTGTTCCTGGCGGCGGCCTATACGGCGATTGGTCTTTTTGTCAGTGCGCGATCCGCAAACCAGATTGTCAGTTTGATGGTGACGGTTACCGTTTGTGGCTTCTTCTACCTGCTTGGTTCAGAATCATTGACCGCCCTGTTCGGCAACCAGGTTGCGGAATATCTCAAGCTGCTGGGAGCCGGTTCCCGCTTCGACTCGATCACCCGTGGTGTGATTGATCTGCGTGATCTCTACTTCTATCTCAGTCTGCTGGGTGTCTTCCTGACCTTGAATGTCTTTACCCTGGAGTGGTTGCGCTGGGCAGGTAATGCCAGCAATGCCAACCATAGGCGTTGGGCTTTGGTGAGTGGCTTATTTGCTGCCAACTTCATCGCCGCCAATCTCTGGTTGGCGCCCGTCGGTTGGGCGCGTGCCGACATGACCGCAGGCAATGTCTATTCAATCTCCGATGCTACCCGCAACTACTTGGCGCAACTCAAGGAGCCTTTACTGATACGGGGCTACTTCAGTAGCCAAACTCATCCCTTGCTATCACCGCTGGTACCCCGCCTGCGTGATCTGCTGGAAGAGTATTCAGTGGCCGGAGATGGTCGGGTACGGGTGGAGTTCATCGATCCTGGTGAGCATCCGCAGCTAGAGCAGGAGGCCAACGAGAAGTTTGGTATTAAACCGGTCCCCTTCCAGTTTGCCAGCAAATATCAGGCTTCGGTGGTCAACTCGTACTTCAATATTCTGATTCAATATGGTGATCAGCACGAAGTGCTCGGCTTCCGCGATCTGATCGAGGTTAAATCCCAGAGCGAGTCCGATCTGGATGTAGGGTTGCGTAATCCGGAGTACGACATCACTCAATCGATCAAGAAGGTGCTGTATGCTTATCAGGGCAGCGGTGAGTTGTTCGACAACATTGCCCACCCGGTGGTCTTCAATGGCTATATCTCAGATGACCAACAGCTACCCGAGGTGCTGCGTACTTTGCGTGGCGATCTGCAGACT
>JARRQD010000403.1:0-3612 GCA_037382205.1 Candidatus Thiodiazotropha sp. | reverse complement strand
TGCAAATACCACATGCTGTCGTTGTTTCTCCACAATCCTCGGCTTGGCAATATTCAACTTCTCCAGTGCCACATTGAATTCAGCCCAGTTGAAACTGCTTCTCTTGCCTCCACGCCGGTCAAGCCATTTGAAGGCACACCTTATGGCGTGTGAAAAGAAGCAGCCCAGGGCCTTTTCGTTGCTGTGCAGGCCAAAGTAGTTGTAGTGCCCCACCAGCTTGCGGTTCAGTTCTTTGGCTCTCCCCCTAATCAAGTAGGTAAGTTAAGGGTGCGGAAAAATAACCATCCAAAGATTGTGCTTAATTTTGTCCTATTCTATTCACTCGGCATTTTATTTTTTGAATGGATATGGCTACGAAGCTGCGGGTTCAGGAAACCACATACTGAAATGATCTGTTTGCAAAGATCATATTATCAGCTACAGTGAATTTCAGAACAAACTGATACCATTTGAGAAATAAAGTATAAAAAACACTGTTGGGCGTAGGCTTGATTCATGGCGATCCATCGTAATGATTTAGACTTTGTTCGTGTAAAAAAAGTGATATGAACTCCAAGGAGTTGCAGGACGAAAATGATGTAGGCAAAGGTGTGAGTAAGGTGGGGTCAGATCAAAATACACCTGATAGGCGTTCTGGCATAGAACGCCGCAATAGTCATACCGGAGGGCATAGTGCGGAGCACAGGATGTCCTGGGAAGACCAACGTACCCAATATTGGACACGCTTGCTGTTCTGTATTCTGGCCCTGCTCTATTTTAATTTCGGCGGTGAGGAGCAGATACGGGAGTGGACCAGTCTGCAGGTTGTCAACCTGGTTTTCGTTGCCTTCGGTATCGAGATCCTTTTCTTTATGCACCATGCCTCGCGGATACCTCACGTACCCTGGCGTCAGCGTCTGACCATGTGGGTGGATATCTTCATGGCCTTCTTCGCAGTACTTGCTGATACGACAGTCAGTTCTCCGGGTTTTCTGGTCTTTCTGATGGTGATTCTCGGTAATGGTATGCGCTATGGCCTGCGTCTCTTCGGTGAAGCCGTTTTGGGTAGCCTTGGTGCGGTAATCCTGATCGTTAGCCTGCGACTGTTTGACTACATACACATTTTGTCTGTCAGTGCCATATTCTTTCTCCTCTTCTTCGCCATCATCGTTGTCTACTCTTATACCCTGACGGCAAAGATTGAGATGGTTCGCACCAAACTGATTCACGAGCGGAATATCGATTCCCTGACAGGTTTGCTTAATCGTCGTGCTTTGATTGAGCGATCCTTGTCCCTGTTCCAGTTCCAGGGTAACCAACAGCAGGACATAGTTGTATTATTTGCGGATCTGGACGGTTTCAAGACCATCAATGACACCCATGGGCACCTTGTGGGCGACCGTGTTCTGGCAGCCACGGCAAGTAGTATCGTCAAGATAGTGCGCAGCGATGACCTGGTGGCGCGCTATGGCGGCGATGAGTTCCTGCTACTATTGCCCTCTGCCTCCAGGGAAGGGGGGGAGCTGGTGGCTCAGCGTGTCAAGCAGGCGATTGACGATTATGCCAGGGAGAACCATCTCGATTTCAGTATATCCATCGGCATGGGGAAATTTCCCGACCATGGCCATGATCTCGAGAGTGTCGTTAAGTGTGTCGACAAGGCCATGTACCACAGTAAAATGAAGCATGGTGGTGGTGGTATTTTACATGTGGATGGTTGTGAGACGGAATAAATGGCATCGACCAGAACAGACACTGCTCTATCAAATCATCGAGCAGTGTTACCCGTTGTTTAGGGATATGATGGCCATGCAGAACAAGCCCTTGTCCTTGCATGTGGAACAGGAATTTGCCGACGCATCTTAAATGCGGTCGTCTGGAGCTCGGATTCCTGCGGGTGCAATGTACTGTGTGTCACCAGGATTCTGTCTTGATAGGCGGGGGTGATATTGTCATTCTTCTTATACCCAAAACCTTTGGTAATAGCGAAGCGGTTGTGTTTGCCACCGGAGGAATACTCCCGGATATCCCTGCCAATCCAGGGTGCCAGTTGTCGTGGATAGGGGAAACGATTCGCTTCGCCGATTTTGGTAATCATGGATAGGGCGAAGAGATTCTTGATACCTTTGTAGCAGGTCAAGGCCTGTACTGGCTTTTCATATTGTTGAGTTCTCGCCAGTGTTTCAACCTGCTGGTCGTATTCGGTCAGGCATCATTGAGCACTTTTAACTGACGCACCAGCAGTGAAAGGTTAACCTTAAGGTTTTCCATACTTTGAATATAACAAATACCCTGTAAATAATATGATACATGAAGCCTGATCACTATTTAACTCGCGGATTCAGGTAGTGGATAATCTATCGCCTTCCGTATACCTTCACAGTGTTGGTCGGAGCACTGAAGTCATAAGGAGCCGGAGTGCATTTGCTCAACTTATTCATACCCAGTAATCACATCATACGCCTGAACAGCGATGGTACGGTAGATACGGCGTTTGCAGTGGGGAGCGGTTTCAATGCCCCTGTCAATACGCTCAGTCTCGCAACAGATGGTAGCGGCGATCTATACGTGGGTGGGGCCTTTACAAGTTATCAAAGCTCAACGGTTGATAAAATTGCACGCCTAAATCCGGATGGCAGTTTGAATTGATAATTATGAAGACCATCCATGTAGCGGAAGAGCATAACCGGTTATATTTCACGCCCAAACTATTAACCACACCCTCGGCGCCTTCTGGATAGTGGGTTTTCGCATAAGCTAGTAGGGGGATTGCTTTTATAGTACCTACACTTATAAGAGGACTAACCGCTATCACCTATTTACACCAAGGCTGAAAACTAGGACTGGGTATGCTTGTTTCGACCGGCAACTGAAACTCGTTTGCCTAGACTCATACTATCAATCAGTTATACCCAGAGCTTACTTGTAATACTAAGCTAGGTAAATCTAATACTACTTCTAATTAACCTATTTACGTTAATGAGCGGTTTTTTCTTCCTTACTCGTTAGTAGCTCAGCAGCGACACATCAACCATATCGCCCCTCAATATAATCCGCCGTCTCTTTCTGCGCTGGGGTAACAAACAGATCCTCAGTTGCCTGATACTCAATCACTTTACCCATCAACATTCACTATCCATATAGTTACACCTGTAGAAACAGTATGATTATTATATTGAAAAGCTATTTTTGAACCATCTGGACTGAATCTTGGATTTAAAGGTACTGGATATATATCGGTCAGTGGTGAATCAGAGTCAGGGAGGGTGAGTAGGGGTACGCCTTCAGTACTGTAGGGTGAGGTTACAAAGATAGATTTTGTATAGGCATAGGCATGCACCGGCTAGGCAAGAATTGACGGAGCTGGTGCATAGGATCAGCCATCGGGTTGCCGGGGTCCTGGAGCGCGAGGGAATCCTGGAACGCGATGAGGAGAACAGCTACCTGAATCTGGCAGAGGGCGCCGAAGACCCTATGCGACAGGTATTGGGCTGCTCGGTCAGCTACCGCATTGCTATCGGAGCACAACAAGGCCGCAAGGTATTCACGCTGCAGACGATCCCGGCCTGGGAGGATGACGAGCGCTTTGCCTAAGTAGCGAAAGAATCCGGTTTACTCCGGGCCTCCTGCCCT
>JARRQD010000402.1:0-2873 GCA_037382205.1 Candidatus Thiodiazotropha sp. | reverse complement strand
CAACACTAGGTTATTAGCTAGGAGGTTGCCATGACAGAACTACTCAACAGAACACGAGCTGTAGTGCAGACTCTCTCCGGAGAGGAGACGTCTGATGGTGCCGGAGTTCGCTTGACCCGTCTTATCGGTGGGCCACAGTTGATGCAACTCGATCCGTTTCTGTTGCTGGATGATTTTCGTTCAGACAATCCGGATGACTATATCGGAGGATTTCCGCCACATCCCCACCGGGGCTTTGAAACGGTCACCTATCTGTTGGCTGGTAAATTAGAACATCGGGACAATGCGGGGCATACCGGGGTACTGCAGGCTGGTGGTGTGCAGTGGATGACCGCAGGCCGAGGTGTGATTCATTCTGAGATGCCACAACAGCAGAATGGTTTGTTGGCGGGCTTTCAACTCTGGGTCAATCTACCAGCCAGAGATAAAATGACCGATCCTCGCTACCAGGAGTTCGATCAACAGGAGATCCCGCTGCAAAAAAGCAACAGCGGTGTTGAAGTTCGTGTCATAGCCGGTGAAACTTCTCAACACACCCGAGGACCGGTAACGGAATTAAAGACACCGGCGCTGTTTTTCGATATCACGCTGGCCGCGGGTTCACAGTTCATCGAGCCGATCAAATCTCACTTTAACGCCTTTGTCTATCTGGTTGATGGCGCTGTTGAGATCGGTGGCCAGTCGCTCAAGGGCAGGAGGCTGGCGGTATTGGATCAGGCTCCGACGATTGAGATTACAGCCCAGCAGTCGAGTCGCCTGATCCTTGTTGCAGGTGAGCCGTTGGCCGAACCGATTGCTCGCGGTGGTCCTTTTGTCATGAACAGTGAAGCAGAGATCAAACAGGCATTCAAGGATTACCAGGAGGGACGTTTTTGATGAGGATGCTGAACGATAGGGAGCACTACGGCGCGGTGACTGTTGGATTGCACTGGTTGGTGGCAGTCACCGTATATGGTCTGTTCAGTTTGGGGCTGTGGATGCGCAGTCTTGGCTACTATGATGCCTGGTATCAGCTGGGCCCTTGGTGGCACAAGGGTATTGGCGTCATGCTGTTTTTTACGCTGCTGTTGCGACTGGTCTGGCGTTTGGCGAATCCGCTGCCAGCTCATCTGCCGACACACAAACCCTATGAGCGAGTGGCCGCTCTATCCGTTCATGTTGCGCTCTATCTGATGCTCTTCCTATTAATGATTAGTGGTTATCTGATTTCTACAGCCGATGGCAGACCGCTGGAGGTGTTCGATTGGTTTGTCATTCCTGCCACCATCAGTGGCCTGGATCAGCAGGAGGATATTGCTGGGAAAATTCATCTCTATCTGGCTTGGAGTGTTGTCGTGATCTCTGTATTACACCTGCTGGCCGCACTCAAGCATCACCTAATCGATCATGATCGGACCCTGCTGCGAATGCTAGGTCGATAGATAGATTTTTAGCGTTTCAAACCAGAGGTTTGATTCAGAATGAGGAGAAAATGCGATGACAACTGTGGCGATTATTTATCACAGTGGATTTGGACACACGAAGTTACAGGCAGAAGCCGTGGAAAAGGGGGTTACCACCATTGATGGTGTTGATGCCCTGCTGCTTACCGCCGAAGAGGCTGGTGCTGATCTGGATCGGCTGGATGACGTGGATGGCATAATTTTCGGCAGTCCGACTTACATGGGCAGTATGTCGGCAGAGATGAAAAAGTTTCTCGAGACAGCCGCCGCGAAATGGTTTACCCAGGCCTGGAAGGACAAGGTGGCGGGCGCATTCACCAACTCAAGTTCCTTTTCAGGTGACAAGATGAATACGCTGGTTGGGCTGATGATCAACGCCATGCAGCAGGGCATGATCTTTGTCAGTCTGGGTATGCATCCCGCTGCCAGTGATCCAGAGTCTATGAACCGGATTCAGGGGCCTGGTCCTGAAGTGGTGAATCGGCTTGGTTCCTATATCGGTCCGATGGCGGCCAGTTTTCAGGTCAATCCTGGTGAGGCGCCATCCACAGGTGACCTGGCGACTGCAGAAGCCTATGGTGCTCGGGTTGCCACCATTACCCAGCAGCTGAAACGAGGACGCGCAGAAACCTAATCGATCTCTCGACACATAGGCATGCCAGGCGTGGTTTTGCTGTTGAAGTTTTTTAGGGGGAACCGATCCCCGTCATACTACCTAGGAGAAATTGGAGATGATTAAGAAATATGGTCTTTTAACTCTACTTGCATTGGTTGTTGTCATGCCATTGCATGCGGCTGAGTACACAATTGACAAAAAGGGCGCCCATGCCTTTATTCAATTCAGGATCAAACACCTGGGCTATAGTTGGCTGTATGGCCGTTTTAACGACTTTAGTGGCCAGTTCAGCTATGACGAAAACAACCCGTCGGCCGCTAAAATCGTCGTCGATATCAAGCCCGCGAGTGTCGACAGTAATCATGCGGAGCGCGATAAACACCTTCGTGGAGAAGAGTTTCTCTATGTGGATAAATATCCGACTGCAAAGTTTGTATCGACCAGCTTCAAGGAGTTGGCTGACGGTAAGGCTAGCTTGAAGGGTGAGCTGACCTTGCGCGGTGTAACCAAACCGGTGGAGATTGATGTGCAGCACATCGGACACGGTAAGGATCCATGGGGTGGGTATCGTCGTGGATTCTTCGGTACCACCGAGATTGCGTTGGCCGATTTCGGCATTCCTTTCGATTTAGGGCCGGCATCCAAAACCGTTCAGCTGGAGTTCTCGATTGAGGGAATACGCCAGTAAACTGCCTGGCCCGCATGTTTTATCCTGGAAATGTGATGAGACATGTGGGCAAGGGTGGCCGAAACCTGTCTAACAGGCCGGCCGCCCATGGGTTAACCTAAAAAAATCAGTTGACCGCTCCATTCTA
>JARRQD010000401.1:0-2884 GCA_037382205.1 Candidatus Thiodiazotropha sp. | reverse complement strand
TTCTCCTGATACCCTTAAGAGTAGAAATCCCATGGCAACCAACACAACCAAGAAAAAGGCGACGACTTCGAAAACCAATACCAGCAGCACGACCAACAGCAAACAAAAGAGTACTGCAAAAAAAGTCTCCACCAACCCGAACAACAGCAGTAAGACTAGCGCCGAAAGCCGGGTTCTACCTGGCCTGATGCAGGGCCTGCAGTCGGTTTTCGACAAGATCCACAAAGACAATCAGATTCGCGAAGACCACCACGAAAAGATCATCGAAGAGTTCAGCGATCGCTTAACAACCGCATTCCAGCAGACCCATGCTGAAGCGGAGGAACGTGAGAAGCTGCTGCAAGAACGCCTTGAAGCAATTGAAAAAGAGCAATCTTACAAAATTCAGAGGATAAAGATATTCTCTCTGCCCGGTACGATCATAGCCATCGCAGCACTGGTCTACCTGTTTTATGTGGTTAACGTAATGGAGAGCTCCATGACCAGTATGTCAGCGGACATGCATCGGATCGAAGGCCATATCGCTGCGATCGGCCAGGACACCACCAACATGGCCACAGGTGTGAATGATATGAATCAGAATATCACTCAAATGAACGGTAACATGTCATCCATGACCAGTCAGGTCAAAGGCATGAACAACAACATGGGACATCTGAACCGTAACGTAGGTGTGATGACTCACGATGTGGGTAACATGTCTCAGACTGTCAGCCCCGTTATGAACGGCATGCGAAACTTTATGCCATTCTAGAAGTCTTTGTAACACATATGTTGCAATATGGAGATCAACCTGATGAAGGACCATCAACTCTCTGTGATATGGGAACCAAAACAACAAAAGACAGAACAAACCAGACAGGGCCTGACTCAGTTCGGTATCGAATCTATCAGTGGAGAACCACCAAAATCCCTCGTTGTAATGCTTCAGTCAAGTAATGACCGGGTCATTGGCGGTGCTACTGGAGAAGCGATCCTTGGGCACTTTTATCTCCAGCAGTTATGGATAGATGCTCCAATGCGGGGAAAAGGTTACGGTAGCCGGATTCTTGCCAAAGTAGAGCAGACGGTTGGCGCAATTGGTTGTTGCGAAGTCACACTGGAGACCATGAACCCAAGATCCAAGCCCTTTTATGAACAACACGGGTATTGCATAATCAACGAAATAGTTGAATATATGCCTGGGTTTAATCGAATCTATTACAAAAAGCAATTGCACTCAAAAAGTCAGGCAGAGAACTAAAACTAGAGTGTAAGCATAGCAAATTTCATCTGTATATTAACCAGATCATGGACATCACTTTCAACTACCAGAATCCATTAGAATCGCCTGCTATTCCCAATGATCATGGCGCTCTCGTCGCTCTGATCGGTAGTTAGTAACTTCAAGTCGAATCCCATCGGGATCAGTTAAGAAGGTTGCCAAATAGTCTGGGGCGTACTCAGGGTAGAGTTTAGCGGCTGATGCGTTAACACCTAACCTTCGAAACTGAACGGACGCAGCATGCACCTCCTCCGAAGAAGCAACACGCAGGCAGAAATGGTGCAAGCCCGGAGAGTAGGAGTCGTATGATTTTTTACTGTGTGCTGGCCTAAGCACATAACCAAAATGGCGATTGAAATATTGGATATGTTCTTCGCCGCCCAAGGCAAACTTGCTTTTACGAAAACCGAGTACCTCTAACAGAACAAGGTCATAGAAATTTTCTGAACGATTCAGATCAGAGACAGTAATATAGATATGGTCTATTCCAATAACATTAATCATGACAACAATCTTAGACTCCTTGTCTATATTTCCCTGTCTATTTTCTCAATAGAAGGCCATTCTCTATTGGTATATATTTCGAAGTGGATTGAATCAGTGAAGTAGCCGTTAAACCAGGTACACCATATACTTCCGTTTTAATACCAGATTCATCTTCCAATTTTCTTACTAACAGATCAAAATCACCGTCACCACTCACCAAAACCAGAATATTTGAATCAACGGCTGACTCCATTGCATCGATCGTGATTCCCACATCCCAGTCACATTTCGAGGAGCCATCAGAACGTTGAATATAGGGTTTTAGCTTTACTTCAAAACCAATCGCTCTAAGAATGTTCTGAAACTGCTGCTGCTTCGAGTCACCTCGTTCACAGGAGTAGGCAATAGCTCTGACAACTTCTCTGTTCGATGTCACTAATTGCCAGAATTTATTATAGTCAAAGCCGCAGTCATAGGCCTGCTTCGTCGTATAGTAGACATTCTGAGCATCCACGAGAATTGTTACTTTTTGCACATCTATCACAAGTTGAATTATCTAATTAATGAGTAAAGTCTAGCTTGGATACAGGACTTTTTTATTTTTTTGTAAGATGAATAGTACGTTTGATTCAGTTATCTCTTCCTTGTTCCCGATCATGATACGCAATATAGGATGATCTCCTCACCATCAACAGCAACAAGCACCAAGCCCCTGAATGCAGTGGTAGGTCGGCCCTTTGCTCTCTCCAGTCGTAGCGCGCTAGTCGTCCGCCTGGATCTGATAGCTGGCCTGGGTCACCAGGTACTCCCGGGGGCGGCTTATTGAAGCTTGGGGCAAGAGCGATTAAGGTGGCGGGTCAATTTCCGTTGTGAATGATGGATTATTCAGGAACTCTACTTATGCATCAGAAACACGACCGAGCCTACCATCGCCTCTATTCCGAGCCGGCTTTAGTGGAAGATCTGGCTGGAATGCGGCAACCGACCTCAGCACCCTCATCGCTCTACCCCCTAGTACCCCGCTCTGGTCTTACCAGCCTGGGATGCGCTATTATTTGATCGATGAGAGCCGCTATCCCCAGGGCAAATCTGGATCCCTGAGTGGTTTTGTGATGCGCCTGGAAAACGCTCGAA
>JARRQD010000400.1:0-2896 GCA_037382205.1 Candidatus Thiodiazotropha sp. | reverse complement strand
CTGGGCAGCGCCGGCCATGCGCTGTTGCCATTGGATGTTCAGGGTTTCGGCCTCGTCCGGTGACAGGGGAGGGGGTTGTGAGGCGCCGTCAGACGAACCGCTGTTCTGATTGTGTTGCTCTTCAGCGTCTTGTTCAGTGTTGTTTTGTGGTTGATTCTCCGCCAGATCCTTCTCTGTTTTTGTGTGCCCTGCTTGTTTGCTGTTGTCCTCGTCATAGACGTGATTATCCAGTGGTTGGTCGTCGTCATTGTCGTCCAGGCAGGGGTAGATCTCTTCCGCCGTCATACCGTTGAACAGAGGCAGCATCAAAGAGCCGGGTGGCGGCTTGAGCCCATCCTCGGTGAGTAGCGGATTGATCGCATAGTCGCAGGCCATATCCCAGTGCAGTTTGCTGCGGTGTTGTCGGCGAGCAAAGTGGGAGAGGGCGCAGTGCAGGGCCTCATGGGCTAGCATGAATTGGGTTTCATCGAGGGAGAGCTGATCAATATATTCAGGGTTGTAGTAGAAGGATTTGGCGTCAGTGGCTGTGGTCGGACACCAGTCCGGATTGGCTTGCTGCATCGGTAGCCGCATCACCAGTGCCCCGAGAAAGGGTTTGTCGAGAATTAGCTTGGTCCGCGCGGCGGCCAGTTTGGTCTCAATCTCATCTCGATCCATCATCAGGCCCCTCACTCATAGAGCATGACATCCGATACAGCCTGGGCCCAGTCATTGAATTGAGGAACACTGAACAGCGACTCACCGATTGCACGGTGCATGTCGGAAACCAGCATCACCCCCATCTCCCGTTGAGGAAAACGGCCGGCATATTCGAGAATGCGGCCATGTACCAGCTGGCCATCTTCGGACTCATTGGCTCGAATGGCCCGTCCAACCAAAGCCGAGGCAACCGCATACTGCAGATCGATCTCATTTGGCATCGATACCTCTTCACCGCGAAGTATGGCATCCAGATCAGGCATTTTATCCAGGCTGCTGACGAAGGCATGCAGTTCCACGCCGGCGGCCGGGCCGATGCAAGCTTGTAGTGCACCCTGAAGTAGCTGTGGGTGATCGATGAATTTCTGCAGTGCCCGGTGAGCAAACTCCCAGGAGCGGGGCGATGGGAATGCCACTGGGTTATGGGCCGGGTCAAAATCAAACAGTAACTCAGGGCGAAAACGTAGAAAGGCGATAATCCGCTCATCAATCTGGTTGCGGTAGGCCCAGGCAACCCAGTCATCCAGATTGGTCTCTACTTCGAAATGGGAAAACCGATTCGCCAGTGGTGCGGGCATACTGTAGGTTACCCCCCGGTCTCCCTGGCGGTTACCGGCTGCGAAGATCGCCCAGCCTTCTGGTACCTGATATTCGCCCAGGCGTCGATCCAAAATCAATTGATAGGCGGCTGCCGAAACAGTCGGCGGGGCGGAAGTGATCTCATCGAGAAACAGAATGCCCTGACTGCCATGGCGCTTGTCATCGGGGAGCAGCGCAGGAATTGCCCACTCCACACTGCCGTCATTGCGGAATGGAATCCCGCGCAGATCACTCGGTTCCATCTGCGAGAGCCGAATATCGATGACCGGGGCCTGATGCTTGTCAGCCACTTGACGCACCATATCTGATTTGCCCACCCCTGGGGGGCCCCACAGCATCACCGGGGTGTGGTGGCCAGCGCGGGTACTGATGAACTCTTGCTCAAGAATCGTGAGTAGTTGGATAGGACGCATGCTTGTTCAGGCCTGTTAGATAGAACTAATCAAAGAGATTTCGGATTGCGCGGGAGAGCTGTTTGTAGACCTCCGGCCCATCCACATCCATAACCTGATCGATCACCCAGCGATTGTCGTGCTCATCGCCTGCCATCACTTGTTGTATCTCATAACCCAGGTGGCGCAGAAACGGGTAGCTGGGGCCCTGCTCGTCAAAGTTAAACTCGGCATACTCTGCGGAACGCTCATTGTAGCGGGCGATCAGCTGGTTGGCGTGATCGCCCTCACCAAGCATCTCGATGGCATTATCCCGGTAGTGATCGGCCAGTTTCATCACCAGGGCTGTGATGGTTGCTACTCGGTTTTCATCATCCCCCATCTGGTGGATCAGACGATCGGCGATCTGCACTTGGTAAATCAGGTATTCGGCAATCACGGCGAGGCGTTGTTCGTCGTTGTGATAGACAAAGTTCTGACCATGCAGGGTGATTGCTTTGTCTAAGGCGATGCGCCAGGCGATAAACGCAATTGCCCCACCGATCTCATCTGCGGATCGGTTGGCATCCTCATCGTGCCATTGACTCTTGATTCTGATAGCCAATCTCAAATACTCCTAATTGTTCTCAATACTGTCCACTGCGAAGCGGATCTGGCAGTCAAGTAGAGGCTCTGTGTGAAGGTGTCACCGAATGGCGATGTTACTTGTACTGCGGAATAATAACCTAGCATTTTACTCGGTTTAAGCTGAATTTCAATGTCTGTTGAGAATAAACCGAAATTTTGTGCCGATTTACCAAACCTCTGCTTAGCGGCTGCTTTTATCCGGATTACGCAGCAGAACATAGGCAGCGCCGGTTCCGCCATCCCGGCGGGTAGCCGATGTGAAGGCCAGCACATCTTCTCGTTGGCGCAACCAGATATTGAGTTTATGCTTGAGAATTGGTTGTCTGTCTTCCGAACCATATCCCTTGCCGTGAATGATCCTCACGCAGCGAATACGTCGCTGATGACACTGTTTTAGAAAATCCTCTAAATCCGCCCTGGCATAGCGAACTGTTAAGCCGTGCAGGTCAAGTTCAGCACCGATCTCCAGATAACCTCGCTGCAGGTCGTGCAGCAGACGGTTTTGCACACCGGGTCGGGCAAAATAGAGCAGCTCGCCGGTCTCGATTTCATGATCGGATTATTGCTCTTGTAAGCAC
>JARRQD010000399.1:0-2917 GCA_037382205.1 Candidatus Thiodiazotropha sp. | reverse complement strand
TGATCGAGATCGCTTCTATGATCGCTCGCTCATAACCCTCAGCTTTGGCGTGATCTCGAACCCAACTGACCGCCTGCTCTTTCTCCATCACACGAAGCCCGAGGGCAAGTGCACGATGCTGAAAACCATCCTGATCAGCATAAAACTCACTCAAGCCATTCAGGCCTTTCTCATCACCAAGTAGAGTTGCTGACCAGGCCGCCCAAAAACGGCAGGATGGATTCTCATTGGCGAGTTGTTCAGTGACCAGTGGCAGCAGATCCCTGCGACGCATCTCTCCCACGTTGCGCAATGCTCTGGCGCAGACGGCAAGATCCCTATCCTGAACGCCTTGCTTCAGATATCCCCCACAATCGACCCGTTGAATGGAACAAGCACTCAGCCCGATCAATCGATGCAACGGCTGATCGGACTTCAGCCAGTTGACCACGAATCCCTGGAGCTTTTGTTGCGGTAACCATCCTAGAGCAGAGACCAGTCCTCTGAGCGTCTGAGGGTTTTCCTCGACAACAGCCAAGGTCTGATCGAGCCACGCATCGCTGGCTTGATCCAAAGCCACGTAGGCCGCCGTAAACACCTCACCAGCTTCTGCCTGCTTGAGTCCTGCCTCGCAAAATGGCCAGGCTTCGGCAGCCGCCACATGAAGTCCGTCCAGATGGGCTGAAACCCTCGATTCCAGCTCATCCAGATCTTTTAAATCGTAGTGTGGTTCACGGATCGCTGAGTCACGAAGCAGCCACAAAAAAGCTGACTCTTCAGCATGCTGCGAGACAATATGCTCGATAATCACTAAAATATCACTATGCTGTGTTTGATTCTTGGTTGCCGTTTAGAGCTGCCTCTGTTTTTTACAACACCAGCCTGCCCTGCTCATGTCATAACAATCAACAATGGTCTCAACGCCAATCAATTGATCTGCACCGATCCACCTTTGATTCGGTTGACGCCTGAAGAGCGACTCAAAAGGTAGTTACCTCTGAGAATAATCTTTCCTGAACGGGTCAAGGTAATACTCGACTTGCCACATCTGAGTACGATCTCCCGTTCGGCTGAGAGCACCAGCCGCTCCCCATCAATCTCTGCAGACTGCTCCATAGCATCGCTGTTCTTACGCTCCGGGTGTTGGATGCGCCCAATCACCATGGGTTTCAGAGGATCCCCATTTTCAAATAACAGAGCAACCTCACAACCAAAATCTGCTTCACTGAATTGAATCGTGGATTTGGCGAGTGTGCTCTCACTATTCGGATTACCTGGATAGACCACCAGCGGTATACTCTGTTGATTCAATCCAGTAAGGATACCAATCACAACCCCATCGAGTTTTGCTTGATTTTGGGGTTCGAGTAGATTTTTCTGATTGGGCATGGCGCCACCTTCCAAATTTTTTATCTCTAAAGTTGGATTGACTAGTTCTGCAAGATCTTCTTGCCTTTCATCGTGATGTTCTTGGATGCTTTGACATCAACCTTACTGGAGCCCTTGACAGTAATATCCTTACCCTGGATCGCAATAGTGCCATCTTTCTTCATGGTGATGGAGGCTTTGCCTGTCTTAATGGTTATCGAATCGCCAGCATCGATGACCAGATTCTCACCCACCGTAATCGAACCATCCTCACCGATGCTGATCGCTTGATTCTTGCCGACCGCGATACTCTGATCCTTACCGACAGAGACACTGTGGCCACTACCGATCGTCTCACTGACACTCGCCGCAACCTGCATCGCCTTGGAAGCGCCAACCGTCTCGTTCATGGCAGCGCCGACCGTCACCTGATACCCGGCACCAATGGTTAGTGCCTTGGCAGCACCAATGGTTTCTGTCTTGTTAATGCCTACGGTTTCACTCTTGTTACTGCCGATGTTGACTGTGCGATTGCTGCCGATGGAGACCGTCTCATTGCTGCCCACGGTTTCGGTTCGGTTGACACCGATGGTAATATCTTCATTGTTACCCACCGTCTCGGTCCGGTCGTTGCCGATATTGATGGTTTCATCATTACCAACCGTCTCACTCCGATTTACCCCAACACTGGTGGTCTCATTATTCTCAACCACATTGTCCTGGTTCTTTTCCGCGTGGATATAGACCTGTTCATCACCCTTTTTGTCTTCGAAGCGGATCTCGTTGAAATTATCGCCCGATCCACCCTTGGTACTACGGCTCTTGATGCCGCTTTGAGTCATGTTTGCCGGTAAACCATAAGGGGGCATCTGATCGGCGTTGTAGACCCGTCCGGTGACGATCGGCCGATCTGGGTCCCCTTCCAGAAACTCCACCACCACTTCCTGACCAATCCGTGGGATGTGCATGGCACCCCAGTTTTTACCGGCCCAAACCTGTGAGACCCTCACCCAGCATGAGCTGTTCTCATCACTGCCGCCATAGCGGTCCCAGTGAAATTGCAGCTTTACCCGGCCATACTCATCGGTATAGATCTCTTCACCGGCTTTACCAACGACCACCGCAGTCTGTGGGCCTTGAACAATCGGCTTTGGAGTCGTGCGCAAGCTGCGATAATTCTCATTACTCACCGCACATTTGAATTCACAGCTAAATATCGGCTCTTCAGCGATTTCCGGAACCGACTCGAAGGCATCGGAGTGAAGCACACAGCTACAGCTGGTAATCAGGTATTCCCTGTTTTGATCACCCCGGGGGTGTTCGATCATGCTAAACAGCCCACCGGTGGAGACACCTCTTGCAATGCCCTCACCTTCAAGCACTTCATGGCCGCTCTGAATCTCCTCAATACGTTGTCGGGCGTAGCTATCCCCGTCTCCAGCCACTTCATACTCCCCCGGATAGTCGAAGATCTCATATTCGGCATGGGGGTGACTTCTCGGTATGGGGGCTGTGGTAAATAGATCGGATTTGGGTGTAGTGAAATTGTAATCCGTATGGGCAAAACTGC
>JARRQD010000398.1:0-2936 GCA_037382205.1 Candidatus Thiodiazotropha sp. | reverse complement strand
GCCCACCCGATTCATTGTATAGATGTATTGGGCCATGGAACCTGTATCGTAGATTGAACTGTTGTGTTGTGGCGATCAAATCGCACACTTACGCTGAGCGGTGTGCCTTCTGATGACCTGTTTGTAGCCCGCTATCCTACCATGAGAGTATGCCTGCAGGTAGATTTAGCTAAGATTGTTGGACTCTGAGCTGGCGTATAACTGATCTAACCCTGTCACTATATGGGCAGTTCGGGCTGGCTTCGAAGTCAATATTCTCAGTCCTCTAACATTATTACCAAATCGAAATATTTCAAAGATGAAAAACTCAGAGAAACATAAGTAACTTTGGTTTATTGGATAATAAAACATCGCCATGAATCTGGTCTGTATCTTCCCTTGTATTTCGATGGTTGCTGGGATAGAGAGAAGCGGCGTTGATTTCCCCCTCGCCCCAACCCCTCTCCCGCAAGGGGCGAGGGGAGCTACACTTTCTGCCGGTTAAATTCATAGCGAGTGGCGCAGGGTGATTTTATGTGTAATCCAGAAAAGCAATAATCGGGTATAGCCGGTACTTCGATGTAATAGAAAGCCAGGGTTTCTAGTTAATTGAGCGCGACTGAGACTTAATCATCTGTAGAAACTCATCTTCCGGAACGGGCCGGCTGTAGTAAAACCCTTGAATCAGATGACAACCTGCATGATTCAACTGGTCGATTTGTGTCTGACTTTCAACCCCTTCCGCAATAAGATCCAGGTTTAGCCCCCTCGCCATCGAGATGATCGCGGTGACAATTGAGTTGTCACCCTTGGACTTGATGCCTTCGACAAAGGAGCGGTCCATTTTTAGGGTGTTGATCGGCAGGGATTGCAGGTATCCTAGGGATGAGTAACCGGTACCAAAGTCGTCAATGGCGATTCGTATACCTCTGTGGGATAGTCGAGCGAGGGTGTCGATCGCCTTGTCCATGTCCTGCATGATGGCATGCTCAGTAATCTCAAGCTCCAGCACATTTCTGGCCAGATTATGCCGCTTGATGATGGCCAGTGTTTTATTGACAAATTGATCCATTTCCAGCTGCTGCACGGAGATATTCACCGACAGATTTAGGCTGATCTTCTCTTCTGCTTGCCAACGTTGCATATCCTGACAGGCTTTGCGCAGTACCCATTCGCCAAGCGGAATGATCAGTCCTGACTCTTCGGCAACGTTGATGAACTCATTGGGTTGAATGATGCCTTTGTCCGGGTGCTGCCATCTCACCAGGGCCTCTACGCCGACGATTCTATCTTCTATCATGTTGTATTGGGGTTGATAGTAGAGGCAGAGTTCATTGGTGGAGATGGCCTTGCGTAGGCCGTTTTCAATGTCCAACGAGGCGGCAAAATGGCTTTTCATCTGGTCTAAATAGAATGCATAGCCGTTCTTGCCTGAGTTTTTCACTTTGTACATGGCGATGTCGGCCTGCTTGATCAGGGCGTCTTTGGTGTCGCCGTCGGATGGGTAGACGGATATACCAATACTGAAACTGATAAAAATCTCTTCGTTCTTGATATAGAAAGGTTCTGCAGTGAGGCGCAAGATCTTCTCGGCCAGGTTGCGCGCATCCTGAATGTCATTGATTTCAGGGATCAGTAGATTGAATTCATCACCGCCGACGCGGGCCAGCGTATCGGCTTCCCGCAACTCACTGCGCAGACGCTGACCGACCAGTTTCAACAGTTCATCACCCACATAGTGGCCAAGTGAGTCGTTGATGATTTTGAAACGATCCATATCCAGGTACATTACGACCAATTTTTTACCGCTGCGCTTGGAGTGAGCTATGGCCATGTTGAGCCGGTCACGGAATAGGGTTCGGTTCGGCAGATTGGTTAGCAGGTCATGGTGGAGTTGATACTTGATCAGCTCTTCGGCCTGTTTGCGTTCAGTGATGTCTCTGGCCACCCCGTAGGTGCCGATGAATGACTTCTGATTATCCTCGTCGACCGAGTAGACGCCGATTGAGCTGAGCTCGATGGGTACGATTCGGGATTCGAAAAATCGCGGGCCCTTGTTGATTTTGCAGTTCAATCTGATTTCGGTACTCCGGGTGGCCCGCTCGCCGGTACGTCGTTCGTTGAATGAGTGGTTTGCCTGATTGATGTCCTCCTCAAACACCAGCGTTGAGAAGTGTTGGCCGATGATCTCTTTTGGCTTATAACCGAGTAATCCCTCGATCCGCTCATTGATGAAGGCGAAACGACCCTCCTGGTCGAGCAGGTAGATCATGTCCGGGGAGTTGTTGACAATGAACTTGTGCAGTGACTCTGATTCATCGAGCCGTTGGCTGATCAATTTGTTCTCAAGCTTCAGCAGCCGATGTTCCAGGGTATTGTCGATGGTACGCAGCAGCTCATCGGGTTGGTAGGGTTTGCGTAGAAAATCCTTGGCGCCTTTACGTAGAGCCAAAGAGGCATGATTGAAAGTGGCTTCACCGCTGATCACCACAATGTCGCATTCGATGCTGTTTTGATCGATGTGCTCCATCACCTTATGGCCATTCAGGTCCGGCATGTTGAGATCGAGCAGTATGAGATCGAAGTTGTTGCTGTTGATCAGTTCGATCGCCTCCCGACCACTCTCCGCCAGGGTGACCTCATGGCCGGTAAATCTGAGCAGTTCCTTAAGGCTGGCTCTGGCTCTCGGCTCATCATCGGCAATCAGAATACGCGCGTGTGACTGCTGTTTGCCGTGTCTATTGCTGGCACTGTTGGGGATGGTTGAACTATTGCCCGCAATACTTTGCCAAGGTGTTGGATAGTCTGGATGCATTGTCTACTCTCGAGTCGAACGCGGCAAAAACAGCTGAAAACGAGTGCCAGAGCTGCTGCTGGAGGTGCAATTGATCACCCCCGTGAGCTCGTCCATCAGGCTTTTTATGATCGCGAGCCCCAATCCTGAATGGGTGTTATCC
>JARRQD010000397.1:0-2950 GCA_037382205.1 Candidatus Thiodiazotropha sp. | reverse complement strand
TCGGATGGTGGCGGTAATGCACCTTTCTTCATGAGGTGAGCCAGAGAAGTGGTGCATGGACGCACCGTTTACGGACCTAAGGATGGAATCTTGTCGATGACCGCCTGATCCTCAACGCTTGGCGATCACTTTGGCTTCAACGCCGCACTTTGGGCACACCGACACATCAATGTTGAACACCCGTTTCAGGCGCTGCGCCCAAGTCATGGTCTGGTGGCGCTGTGCAGGTGTTTTGTCTTCGTTTTCCTTATGGGATCGTCCCTTGCCGCGTTTGGCCGGCGTCACATCAACACGGTGTTTGCTGACTTTTTTAGAGTAGAATAATATTCTTCCACATTTCGAGTTTTTTTAACTTCGTAAGTATCATCAGTAAGAAGAGCAATAGCATCATCATATTGATCTTCAAAAACCACCAATATAGCTAGCTTTAGTGCAATTGACATGTACGAAAGATTTCTATTTGTATCCTCATTACTTACATAGACTGGAATCCCTCTAGATTCCAACAGAAGTCTTGCAGTCTCAATATCTGACCTTTGGCTAGATTGGTATATCAGTTTCATTTATTTCTATATAACACATAAATCGTATTCAGATACCGCTCTGTCAATTCAAAACTTTTCTGCCTTTCACGCTAAATGAACCGTTCAAACGGTGACTGTCCTCAATACCGATTCTTGTTTTTTCACACCCCAATATTACTAGATTTTTGTTCTTTTATTTTGTGCAAATAATAGTCCTTCTCTTTCACTGTTAGTTCTGATCTGTTAAATCCAGGCCATTTGAATTTCGCTTCTTTTGCTTCTTTCCAAATTTGTCTAAAATACTCTGGATCAAGTACCCATGAAGAAAATGGAATATCTCTATGGATGAACGACCTAGCTATCCACAGATCACATAGCAACTCGTATCCATCCGGTGTCAATCCCTCAGGTCGCTCATCTTCCCACACCAAACAATTTTTGAGTGCATCATACGATGGCTCCAGATCAGGATTAAACTCTAAGTTTTCAATCAACTCTAAATCTCTACCTTCAAAATAAACCATTAATTCTACCTTCTACTTAACATCAATCACTAAATTCAATTTACCTCGCGTTAATTGAAAATCATAGTTACCAGGCTCTAAATTTAGTTTTTGTAGTGTTTTTTCTGCAACTTTGCCAAGCACTGATTCAGCAGGATAGCCTCTGGTTTTGCACAAATTAACGGTTGGTTCATTTGTGATGTTTTTGAAAATTAGTTGTTTTGCAAGTATCGCACCATGCCTCTGCAATGCCTCCGATAAGAATTGACCTCCACTTCCTTTTGGTAGCTCGCCACGAAATATATCGGTCACCTCAACTACTTCTGGGCTTGGAGCGGAAAGATCAGGACAAGCATTATTTTGCTACATTTTTGGCTTCACATCGACATGTGTTGGGGTTCGTTTCTCTCACCCCAACCTACGGGCTCATCTATTTTAGTGGTATGTTTTTATATGAGCGATGCTTGTTGAGATACCGAAACTTTTGAATCTTTTTTGTTATCTCATACATAGTCGTTGTGTCTTTTATTTCGGAAGCAAATCTGAGTTGAGCGATGATACCTTCAATTCGAAAAAACCAAAATATACTCATTAGGGGGCTAATAAATTGAACGCTATTTTGAGTTCGCTTTGTTGGGTGAAAATCCCCGAATTCACCATGCATGGCGCTTGCCACAGAATTTGAAACAATGCTTTCATGTTCAGTCATTGTCGCATTTAAATATTCTACCAAATCAATATAGGCTTTACCCTCTGGCATACTGTCAGTGAGTGACAGCGCCCCCATATAGTTTCCAGTTTTAATTAATGTTGCAATATTCTCAAGGCATGAATGATGATCAATATTATGCTCAACACCAAAACCAATTGCAGCTAAGTACTTCCTATCGATTGATAATTCTGACGTTGCTACTATCGAACAGGAATCTTCGACGATGGTACCGACTTTAGTCTCATCCCCAAACATTAAACTATCCGTGCCACCATCGATCAAAATCAGGGTATCGATAGCGTGAGAATCAACAATATACGAATATGCCTCCCAAAGCGGTACTACTCCCATTTCGTTCGAAAATGCATACATGGAAGGTGATTCGTTTCTACAATAGAGCCAATTTAGGATGTTTTTTTCTGGAAAATAGGCAAGGGATTTAGACTGACCTGTTATTTGATAGGTACCGGCAAATACCTCAGTGCACTCTGATTGTTGTAGCTCGGTAAATGATAAATTAGCGAGAACGACTTTTTTATCTAAGCTGCGTAAATAGAGATAGAGGGGGAGTCCGTGCACGATATCAAAACCACCTCCTGCACCAGCTATAAGGATTGAGTTCGATATTGTGAGCTCTTGTATAAATGGTATTTGCATCTCTTATGTGTATTTTTTGCTATTAACCCGACATCTAAATATGCCATATTCAGGGCTTGCTTGTAGCGCCTAACAATATAATTTTAAGGGCAGACCGAAGCATGACTGTCTATTAAGGTAAGCTGTCGATTCCTCCCCAGCAGAGCTGGGGTATCTACCTTTCTAATTAGATGAAGTCGTATTCACTCTTCAAGCCAGTAGTCATCATTTATATAGATGAAATCACTATTTTTCTTTTCCTCCAGCATTAGCAAAAAATTATCGAATCGTCATAGGCTTAAATCACCTCCTATCTTAACTTAGTGCGCCAAATGGTCTTATTTCACGATTGATCACTCGTCAGATCGATGGGTATCTCTGACCAGTCTCATGGTCATGCCACATGAGACACACCGATAACACGGTCGCGGCTTTTGCTTGGGTTGGGTGATGATGACTTTGAGTATCATCTGCACCAATCGAAGCAGCTTTTTAGCATTCCCATGCAGGAAGCCAAAATCGCGGACCCGGCGAAATCCTTTTGGAAATACGTGCTGAAAAACAAGCCATAAAAA
>JARRQD010000396.1:0-2984 GCA_037382205.1 Candidatus Thiodiazotropha sp. | reverse complement strand
GTATCATCTGCACCAATCGAAGCAGCTTTTTAGCATTCCCATGCAGGAAGCCAAAATCGCGGACCCGGCGAAATCCTTTTGGAAATACGTGCTGAAAAACAAGCCATAAAAACGTTTCACCTAGAACGATTCTGGTTTTAAGGGTTTTGGTCTGGCTATCCCGATACTGGAACGTCACATGGGTTCCATCGTCTGACAGGATATTGTGCTCGCTGATCACTCCCCGATATAGATAGCGAGAGAGATACTGCAGCGCCTGTAATCCTCGACCCACATGTTTACAATCGACAACCCACTTGGCAGGTGTTTTAGAGGGCATGATCCCTGCTTGAGTCATGGCAGCAAGAAACCGCCCTCTAAAGAGCGAGGCTAATGCAAACTCATTGATCAGATACTGACCCTTTAACCTATTCTGGTCACTCCCACTCAATCGTCGCTGGCGGCTTGCTGGAGATGTCGTAAGCCACCCGGGAGATACCGGGCACCTCATTAATGATTCGGCGGGAAACCTCTTCAAGAAATTCAAATGGCAGATGGGCAAACTTGGCGGTCATAAAATCGACGGTCTTCACCGCTCTCAAGGTCACCACATACTCGTAACGTCGGGCATCGCCAACCACACCGACCGACTTGACCGGCAGGAACACGGTAAACGCCTGACTCACCTCATTATAGAGATTGTGCTTATGCAGCTCTTCGATGTAGATATGGTCTGCCTCACGTAGCAGGTCTGCGTACTCTTTCTTGACCTCGCCGAGAATCCTTACACCAAGCCCTGGACCTGGAAAGGGGTGCCGGTAGATCATCTCATAGGGCAGACCCAGTTCGACACCGATCTTGCGTACCTCATCCTTGAACAGCTCGCGTAGAGGCTCTACAAGCGCCAGCTTCATATATTCAGGCAGGCCACCCACATTGTGGTGAGACTTGATGACATGGGCCTTGCCCGATTTGGCGCCCGCCGACTCGATCACATCCGGATAGATGGTGCCTTGAGCGAGAAAGGAGACATCCTCAAGTTTACTCGCCTCTTCCTCGAAGATATCGATAAACAGATTACCGATAATTTTACGTTTCTGTTCAGGATCCGTTACACCACGCAACGATTTGAGGAAGCGATCTTCCGCATCGATACGGATCACTTTTACACCCATGTGCTCAGCAAAGGTGGCCATCACCTGGTCACCTTCATGCAGGCGCAGCAATCCGTTATCGACAAAGACACAGGTCAGCTGATCACCAATCGCACGATGCAGTAGCGCAGCCACCACCGATGAGTCAACCCCGCCTGACAGGCCCAGCACCACCTGTTGATTACCCACCAGTTCACGCACTTGGTTAATACTATCTTCAATGATCTGACCCGGTGTCCAGAGCACTTCACAGCCACAGATCTCAAACAGAAAACGTTCGATGATCCGCTTGCCTTGACGGGTATGGGTCACTTCGGGATGAAACTGCAGACCATAGTAGGAGCGCGACTCGTCTGCGATGCCTGCCACCGGTGCATTCTCGGTTTCGCAGATTATTTGAAAGCCTTCAGGCAGGGACTCCACCCGATCGCCATGACTCATCCAAACATCCAACAGTCCATAACCTTCAGGGCTGGTGTGGTCTTCAATATCCTTGAGCAGTCGAGAGTGGCCTCTGGCCCGTACCTGGGCATAGCCATATTCATGTTTCTCGGAGGAGGCGACTTCACCACCAAGCTGCGCTGCCATGGTCTGCATGCCGTAACAGATTCCCAACAGCGGAACCCCGAGTTCAAATACACTCTGTGGAGCTGCAGGGGCTTGATCGGCGGTTACCGTTTCCGGACCACCGGAGAGAATGATTCCGGCTGGCTTGACGCCGGACAACCCCTCATCCGCATTGTCATAAGGATAGATCTCGCAATAGACCCCAGCCTCCCGCACCCGACGTGCGATCAGTTGCGTATATTGAGAACCAAAGTCCAGGATCAGGATTCGATGGGCGTGAATATCAGTTGTCATTACTCGGGCCTGCTAAGACGTAACCGAACTTGGTGTTGATCAATCGCGACGATAGTTGGGCGCTTCTTTGGTGATCGTCACATCGTGCACATGGGACTCAGTAACACCGGCATTGGTGATCCGTACAAACTCCGGCTTGGTGCGCATCTCATCAATATTGGCACATCCGGTATAACCCATGCTGGATCGAATACCACCGATAATCTGGTAGATGATTCCCACCACAGGGCCTTTATAAGGCACACGCCCTTCAATCCCTTCAGGAACCAGCTTCTCTTTCTCATTCGACTCCTGGAAGTAGCGATCACTGGAGCCATCCTTGCCAGACATGGCGCCCAAGGAACCCATACCGCGATAGGATTTATAGGAGCGACCCTGATAGATCTCCACTTCACCAGGCGCCTCATCGGTTCCGGCAAACATGCCGCCGATCATCACCGAATAGCCGCCGGCCGCAAGGACCTTTGAGATATCCCCTGAAAAGCGAAGACCACCATCGGCGATCAATGGCACGCCGGTGCCCTCCAGCGCTTTGGCCACATTGGATACCGCGGTCACCTGAGGAACACCAACACCGGCAACCACCCGGGTGGTACAGATGGAACCTGGCCCGATACCTACTTTTACCGCATCGGCACCAGCCTTGACCAGATCCAGAGCGGCGGCGCCGGTTGCGATATTGCCGCCGATCACCTGCACATGGGGATAGCTCTTCTTCACCCAGGCGACCCGATCCAACACCCCTTGAGAGTGACCGTGAGCGGTATCCACAACCACCACATCGACACCAGCCTTGACCAGACCATCCACCCGCTCTTCAGTGCCTTCACCAACTCCGACTGCCGCACCAACCCGCAGACGCTCCTGGTCATCCCGACAGGCATTGGGATTGTCTTTGGCTTTCTGAATGTCTTTGGCGGTAATCATGCCCTGCAATTCAAAATTATCATCCACCACCAGAACCTTTTCAATACGGTGTTTATGCAGCAA
>JARRQD010000395.1:0-3012 GCA_037382205.1 Candidatus Thiodiazotropha sp. | reverse complement strand
AGGGTGGATTCAACCTAAAATCCGGTAGATTGAATAGATTGAGGTCGGATAGACGGATGATTCAGGCCCCAGTTTTCTGCCTTGATATACATGGGTGATAGTGGTTATTCTCCTTATACCTGGGAGCGTCTTCTGTCGGAAATTCATCAAAATTTACATCAAAAGATCACTTATGTGAGAGGGAAAACAGGTGCTGATGGCGAGCAACCGAATAATCTTTTAAACCTCACAGAATGCTTTTAGGTATTGGGTGAGGAATTTGACCTGTGTTTGGTTGTTATACGGCACATTAACCGAGTTCCAGCATAGACTTTTCGTGAAATAAAGTACGAATGGAGGAATCAATGGATCTAATTGATAAATTGACTGAGCTTTCTGGTCGTATACAGCGTCAGAAGGATTCTGTGCTTACCGAAGAGGCTGCGAAGACAGCATTTGTCTTGCCTTTTCTGCAAGCATTAGGGTATGACGTATTTAATCCGTTAGAAGTAATTCCTGAGTTATCAGCGGATCATGGAGTTAAGAAAGGAGAGAAAGTCGATTATGCCATTAAGCAAGATGAAAGCATTGTATAATCTAATAGGGAGCCGCACTAGCGGATCCCTATCACAGTACCTTTCTATTACCAATAAATATTAATTGGATGCATGTTAAGTTTATTTAGGGTTGGTGGCAATGGTATCCAAATATCGAACGAATCATTGATTCACGGAATGGTGCTCCTGAAGTCATCTAGACGAGCGCACAAGCCACGTCTGACGTTATATAAAAAAACAAAGTTGACCTGACTACAGCTTCATAGTTGAAACTACTGATCAACGGTGGTTAGCCGTTGAATAAGTAACAACCAAGGAGTTAAGCAATGAAATCTAAGAATGTAGACAAAGAACAGTGGATTACACTATTTCGTGATATCGGCCTGGATGAAGCTACCATGCAGAAATGGCATCAAATGTTCGAGAGCCGCAATCCTGATGGCCATCAAGAATTCCTTGAGTGGTTGGGTATTTCGAGCAACGAAATCTCAGAGATCCGCTCTCAGTAATTAGCATTGCTGTATGAGGCAGTTGGCACCTGCACTGCCTCATGCGCATCAATCAAGCGTGGTAATGTACATGCACACTATAGGTCAACTAGCAAAACGTTACTCTTTATCAAGAAGCACTCTTATTTACTATGACTCCAAAGGTATACTAAAACCCAGCGGACGAAGTGAAGCAAATTATCGGGCGTATTCGGATCGTGATGTAGAACGATTAGAACGCATTATTTTATTTAGAAATGCAGGGATGTCGTTATCCTCTATCGATGAAATTTTAGATAAAGATGCGGATGAAGTAGAAATGGCTCTGGAGCGACGTTTGACTGGTATTAATCAAGAGATACAAGTTCTTAGAGGTCAACAAAAAGTCATTATAGATATCATTAAGAGCCAAGGGGCGATTGAGAAAAGTCGCATCATTACAAAAGATAAATGGGTAACGATGCTGCAAGCAGCAGGTTTGGATGATGCAGGTATGAAAAATTGGCATATTGAGTTTGAGAAAACTTCTCCTGAGGCTCATCAGGATTTTCTTGAGTCGATCGGTATTACTGAATCAGAAATTGCTTCCATTCGGGCTTGGTCAAAAAATGAGATCAAATAAGAATCCTTATCAGGGCTTAATGAATCGATAACTCCATGATTGCATGGCCACTAATTAGACGAATTACGCTAAAAGCATTTATAAATTATCAACAGCTCAACTGTGGCCTCCTCATCATAATGCCCAGCTCAATGACATCCACCCCAGAATCGCATGCCGCTCGGTAGACCGCTTTCACGAAGTCGTCAGTGAAGTGGTAGTTGTTGATCAGGCCACCATCGCGAATGGTGCAGTACAGGACTTTAAGCTCTTTGCGGAACACGTTGGATTTCCTCGGGGACGCATTTAAATAACCGATTCTAGCTGATAGAGGCAGGGTGGGCCATGGTTGGTGCTTCAATAGTGAGTATTAATTTATGCTGAGTCGCAAGTAGTCTGCCTAGATCTGATTCCAGAGGTAGGAAGAAAATATTTGATTGTAGCTTTTTTAAGTTAAGATATGGTCAAGTAGATTCGTAACTTAAAGGAATTATTTTCATGCTTAAGGGATATCAATCGGGCATCCTGCTTTTTCTCATGGTAGTTGGCACACTAGCCAATGCGGCCCATATCAACCATGACCGAAAAGGGCAGGTGGCCTTGCTGCCTTACTACACCGTCAACAATAACTTCATTAGTAACTTCACGGTAACCAACACCACCGCAATGTACAAAGCGGTACGGGTGCGCATCGTTGATTCCCGAACGGCGGCCGACCTGCTGAATATCAATCTCTATCTCAGTCCCTTCGATGTCTGGAACGCGACACTGAGAAAAGACCCGCTTAGCGGACTGCCGAATTTGATCACAGAGGATGAGAGTTGCACCTACCCGGAAAAATCTGAGCTACAGGCGGGCATTGCATTTCAAAACCCCTATGTCGCAACAACGGATGACGATCTTACCGAAGGTTACATTGAGATCATTGAAATGGGCGACATTGCTGATGGTGTTTTGGGAGCAGAGGATGGTGATGATGAAGCTGAAATTGATGCGGATGGCATTGCTGATGGTGTGATAAGCAGTGGCGATCGTTCCATTAAAGTTGGTCTGCTTCACGATGCTGCAGGCATGCCGGCTGATTGTTCTGTTGTAGCGGATGCCTGGGCAGCCGGTAGTGCCAGTGTAGATAATATTAATGGTTTTGAAGCCGGTAACATGAGTGCAGAAGGGATCGCTGAAGATGCTGGCAGCTCGGCATTATCTTATGACAACAGCCACAATGCAGGTCTAGTGGCACCAAGTGGTGGCTTATTCTCCTTATACCTACCCGAGGATTGGATCATGGTGGGTAATCACGATACGCCGCCGATATGGCGACTGGCCAGGCAGTGGCTGGATGAGGGGCAGGCCCGCCGCCAGGCCGACTACCTGGCCTGGCGACTGG
>JARRQD010000394.1:0-4300 GCA_037382205.1 Candidatus Thiodiazotropha sp. | reverse complement strand
TCTTTTAATGCGTTCGTAAATCTCTTCCCGATGTACTGTGACATCTCGTGGTGCATTGACACCGATTCGAACTTGATTTCCCTTTACCCCTAGTACGGTAACGGTTACTTCATCTCCAATCATTAAGGTTTCGCCAACTCGGCGAGTCAGTATTAACATTTCCAGTCTCCATGTGTTTCCTTCATTTCTTGGTATTATTCTGTAGAGATTCCCACAGACTATACCATTGCCAACCAAGCCGCCGCAGTGAACGGGACTGGTAATATTATTTTAGCAACTGAAAGGAGCGTAAAAAAGGGAAAAAAGTACTGAAATGGCCTGGAAACCATCTATTTCACTAAGTTTCACACAATTTTAGGATCATACTTCGCTTTCTAGCTCAAATTCATCGTGTAAAGCACGCACCCCAAGCTCCAGATATTTCTCGTCAACCACCACAGAGATTTTGATTTCCGAGGTCGAAATCATGCGGATGTTGATGCCCTCCTTTGCCAAAGCTTCGAACATTTTGCTGGCAATACCCGCATGGGAACGCATTCCCACACCCACTAAGGAGATTTTGACGATACGATCATCGGCCAGAACTTCCCGGGCACCCATCTCATTGGCGGTCTGCCCCAGGATCTCTTTGGCTCGCTTAAAATCAACCCGGTTGACGGTAAAGGTGAAGTCAGTGCGCCCTGTATCATGGGAGATGTTCTGCACAATCATGTCGACTTCGATGTTCTGACTCGAAATCGGTCCGATGATCTTATGCGCCACACCAGGTTGATCTGGAACACCCAGGATCGTCAGTTTTGCCTCATCACGATTGAACGCGATCCCTGAAATCTTTGCCTGTTCCATGCTCTCTTCCTCAAAGGTGATCAATGTGCCTTCGCCCGCTTCGAAACTTAGACACCGTCCACATCGGTATAGATCTGACACTCATCCGCTTTCAGCGCAGCCGCCATGGCAACCGCTGTGGTGTCGGATCCACCACGCCCCAATGTGGTGATGCTGCCAAGCTCATCCACACCCTGGAAACCGGCCACCACCACCACCCGCCCCTTATCCAGGTCCGATTTCACCCGGACAGCATCAATGTCTCTGATGCGGGCTTTACTGTGGGCGCTGTCAGTCAGAATGTGAACCTGTCCACCGGTGTAGGAACGGGCATCACAGCCGATCTTCTGCAGGGCCATGGAGAGCAGTGCAATGGTCACCTGCTCCCCGGTCGAGACCAACACATCCATCTCACGGGGAGAGGGTGACTCGTCTATTTTTGCACGATGAGTGCCATGTCTGCTCAAAATCCTGTAATAAGTGCTAATAAAAACTGTTCATTAAACACCATTGATCGATGAGTTGAAATACACTGTGTATTGCAACTCATCGAACCAATAGCCTTGATATAATCATCAATCCTACAGAGTCAGGACAGGATCAGCCAAGCTTCTCGCTGACCCAAGGCTCGACCAGCGCCAGAGCCTGAGGAATTGCATCGGGGTTACTGCCACCTGCCTGCGCCATATCGGGGCGACCGCCACCTTTACCGCCCACTTTTTCTGCAGCCAGCTTGACCAGATCTCCAGCCTTCATGCTGCCAGTGAGATCCTTGGTAACGCCAGCCACCAATGATACCTTGCCACCGGCCACGGCAGTCAGCAGAATCACCGCCGAACCCAGTTTGTTCTTCAACTGATCCATGGTCTCACGCAGCGATTTGGGGTCGGCGCCATCTAAGTTGGCCGCCAATACCTTAACCTCACCTACGGTGACCGCAGAAGAGGCCAGATCACTGCCGGCAGCGCTGGCCAGTTTGGCCTTCAGCTGCTCCAGCTCTTTTTCCAGCTTGCGGTTGCGATCCAGAATCTGTGTCAGCTTGTCTTCGATCTCATCGCGACCCGATTTGATCATCTCAGCAACCCGCTGCACCCGTTCTTCATCCGCTTCCATCCATTCGATGGCCCGTTGACCGGTAACGGCTTCGATACGCCGGACACCGGCTGCAATACCGGTCTCTCCAGTAATCTTGCACAGCCCGATATCCCCCACCGCATTGACGTGGGTACCGCCACACAACTCTGTGGAGAAATCCCCCATACTCAACACGCGCACCTGTTCATCATATTTTTCACCAAACAGGGCCATAGCGTCGGTAGCTTTCGCCTCATCCAGTGACATGATATTGGTATTGACCAGATGGTTATAGCGAATCTGTTCGTTCACCATCTGCTCGATGGTCTGCAACTGTTCCCGGGAGATCGGCTCGAAATGGGAAAAGTCGAATCGTAACCGTTCCGCATCGACTAAGGAGCCTTTCTGCGCCACATGGTCACCCAATACCTGGCGCAATGCGGCGTGTAGCAGATGAGTCGCAGAGTGGTTGAGCGCGGTGGCCTGACGGGTATAGGCATTGACCTGGGCAGTCACCTGATCACCAATCTTCAACACACCCTCTTCGAGTTTGCCGATGTGAGCAAACAGGTCACCGGCCTGTTTGCGGGTATCCTCGACTTCGAAGAGCAGCCCATTGCCCTCAAGCACACCCAGATCGCCGACCTGACCACCGGACTCCGCATAGAATGGTGTGTGGTTAAGAAACACCATGCCCGACTCCCCAGCGGACAGCTGATCGACCGATGCACCATCCTTCAACAAGGCGACCACCTCAGCCACCTCTTCAAGTCCGTCATAACCGGTGAACCGAGTCGCCTCATCCAGGGTAATATTGATGGCATCGCCGGCAGCAAACTGACTGGCGGCCTGGGCTCGCTTGCGCTGCTCGGCCATCGCCGCTTCGAAGCCATCCTGATCGATACTCAGCTCATGCTCCCGGGCAATATCCGCCGTGAGATCTTTGGGGAAACCGTAAGTGTCGTAGAGTTTGAAGACGGTCTCGCCAGGGATCACTTTACCCTGCAGGCTACTGATCGTCTCTTCTAGGATCTTCATCCCTTGCTCCAGGGTCTGGGCAAAGCGCTCCTCTTCCAGACGCAGAACCTTTTCCACCTGGGACTGCTGTTTGCGCAGTTCGGGATAGAACTCCCCCATCTCCTGACAGAGCGGCTCCACCAGTTGAAAGAAGAACGCCTGTGTCACACCCAGCATGTAGCCATGGCGTATTGCACGTCGAATGATCCGGCGCAATACATAGCCTCGGCCCTCGTTGGAGGGCAATACCCCATCAACAATCAGGAAGGCGCAGGAGCGAATGTGGTCGGCGATTACCCGCAGGGATTTCTCCTGCAGATTGTCACAACCGGTAACTTTTGCCGCCGCTTCAATCAAGTGGGCAAACAGATCGATCTCATAGTTACTATGGACATGCTGCAGTACCGCAGCAAGGCGCTCCAGCCCCATACCGGTATCGACCGAGGGTTTTGGCAGTGGCGTCAAGGCACCGTCCGCATCCCGGTTGTACTGCATAAAAACCAGGTTCCAGATCTCGATGTAGCGGTCCCCCTCTTCCTCTGGGGTACCAGGGGGGCCACCCCAGATCGCTTCGCCATGATCGTAGAAAATCTCTGAGCAGGGACCACAGGGACCGGTATCCCCCATCGACCAGAAGTTGTCGCTCTCGTATCGTTTGCCGCCAGGCTTGTCGCCGATGCGGGTGAATCGAGCGGGGTCGACACCAATTTCGTTAAGCCAGATTTCCGCAGCCTCCTCATCGTCCTGATAGACGGTGACCCAGAGCTTTTCTGCTGGCAGACCAATGGTTTCGGTAAGAAACTGCCAGGCATATTTGATGGCGTCCTGTTTGAAATAGTCGCCAAAACTGAAGTTACCCAGCATTTCGAAAAAGGTATGGTGGCGGGCGGTATAACCCACATTTTCCAAATCGTTATGCTTTCCACCGGCTCTCACACAGCGCTGGGAGCTGGTCGCCCTGCTGTAGTCCCGCTTCTCCCGACCGAGAAAGACATCCTTGAACTGCACCATACCGGCATTGGTAAATAGCAGGGTTGGGTCGTTTTGCGGAACCAATGGGCTACTGGGCACAACCTCATGCTGATGTTGGGCAAAATAGTCCAGGAAGGCTCTACGAATGTCAGCGCTGGTCTTCATGATTTAGGCGTAAAATTTCTGATAAAAAACAAACGACAAAAGATAACAGGAACCGAGAAAAAAAGCCCGTTTTGTTACATCAAAATTGTTCTCGGGACCGTTCATACCTTAACTCACCTCTACCGCTTGAGCCTTCAACCTAAAAAGATCAGTTGGACAGCGTGAAGGGTGCGTTTGTGGGGGTGCCGGGCAAGGGTCGCTCCTGCACATCCATGTGCCCGCGACACTGGTGCATCCCTGCACGGCG
>JARRQD010000393.1:0-3045 GCA_037382205.1 Candidatus Thiodiazotropha sp. | reverse complement strand
GCGCAGTATCGCCACTGACAACCTGCAACCTGACCGAATATTCAACCAATTCGCTCACTCGATTATTCCCTATCTCGATGATTGTCCGGCACTTCAGGAGTGGCTGCTTTGGGACTATTGTCAGTTCAGCCTGGTTACTGGAAAAACGCCCCAATGGATCGCTGATCGACTCACTGACAGTGAGAAGTTTGTTGTACGAGGAAGCCGAAGACGGTTACCTGTTATCCGATTGAGTGAGGTTGGGGTAGCAATGATCAATCAGATATCTGGCAACAACTACCTTGCAGGTCGATACGCTCTCTGGCCGAGACAGCACAAGAAAGGGAATCCAGTGGAGGTTTTCAGTGTTGATTGAGGGAATACGATTCTTATTCGAATTTGAATAACTTAAGGGCTATCATAGAACTGAGGATTACCCAAATATTTGCCCGACGATCTGGTTTTTGCTTAACAGACTTTAAGCTTGTCCATGGTCAAGGCGAAAACCACAGAGAAGTGTTGTTCCCTAAACAAGAGCCGCGACGCAAAGTTTAAACCCGAATATTCTGACTTTACATAATTCCAGGCTCACTTGAACAGAATGTGGACTATTTCGATGTCGGATTGCTATCAATAAGCCTATTCATAGCAACTTTGAAGCGATGATGTCTGCGTAACTAACAGTTTTTCATGATCTGAACAGTGGTCTTTTTTTGGTACGACAACATAATATAACCATCAGGCCCAAAATGAATCATGTTATGTAAGAGGCTTAGTGGCCATGGATATAAATAATCTTGGGCAGCACAGCCCTTTTATAAAGCGAATTAAAACTCGCTTTGAAAATCGACCAGATACAGAACATGAACAATCTCTTGTGAGGGTGGTCATTGTCCTGATCGTGTTGATCTACTTGGCTGTGGCTTCAGTTTTCGGTGAGATTTCCGAATCAGCACTCCATGGCTTGATCATATTGAGTCTGTTTCTGCTTTTTTCCCTGGCCATGATTGCCGCGATTGCCGTCAATCCGGGGGTCTCAATACCCCGTCGTGTGATCTGTATGCTAGGCGATATGGGTATGATCACCTATCTCCTCTACTACTACGGGGAGAGTATGACAGCACTCTACATTGTTTATCTTTGGGTCTCTTCAGGGTATGGATTGAGGTACGGCAATCGATACTTGGCTGCCTCAACCATTATGGCAGCCTTCGGTTTTTTTCTGGTACTTCAATACAATGATGATTGGCATTCCGATCCTAAAACGGGTTGGGGTCTCTGGATTGGCTTGATTGTACTGCCGATGTACATTGCCTCTCTGCTTGCAAAACTATCCCGTGCATTGGCTGCAGCAGAAGCCGCCAATCAGGCCAAAAGTCGCTTTCTTGCCAACATGAGTCATGAAATCCGTACCCCAATCAATGGGGTTATCGGTTTACTGGAACTGCTCAGCGTAACCCCATTAGAAGCCAAGCAGAGCTCTCTCGTACATGGTGCTCAATCATCAGCCGCGACGCTTCTACACTTGATTGAAAACGTACTTGACATCAGTAAGATCGAAGCTGGGCGCATCACATTGACAAAGGCGTCTTTTGATCTACATGCTTTGATCAATGGGGTTGTGGGTCTGTTCGAATATGCAGCCAATAACAAACAGTTGATTTTGCAAAGAACAATCGACCCCGATTGTCCATACCGACTGATTGGCGATGAGCTGCATCTACGCCAAGTGTTGGTTAACCTGGTCAGTAATGCGGTGAAATTCACCGAGCATGGCTATGTGGAACTGAATGTTTCAGCAGAGAATATAGAGAAAGATCGAGTCAGGCTCAGAGTACAGGTAATCGATAGTGGTATCGGGATTTCTGAATCGGCTCAAAACTATATATTCGAGCCTTTTCGTCAGGAAGATGAAGGCATAACCCGTCGCTTCGGTGGTACTGGGCTTGGGATGAGTATTGCCAAACAGTTGACCGAGCTGATGGGAGGGGATCTCACTGTTACCAGTAGAATAGGCCAGGGAAGCTGCTTTACACTTATGTTGTACTGTCAGTTGCAACAACACGAAGAAGAATACGCAGCACTCGATATTCCCGGTGGAATCAGGGTAATCAGTCATGATTCAATGATGATCGGAAAACTGCGTAATTGGTTCAACGAGTGGGAAGTTAACTGCGCAGTTGATCTAGGCGTTACTGAACAGGTGCAGGAAATGGTGATGTTGCTTGATGCACAGGCATTACACCATCCATCCACCCTGATGGAAGAGTATCCTGGATTGGTTGGGCGGGATCTGCTGCTGCTGATCGATAAAGCGAAACTGAATTTTGATTATAAAGCAGCAGGCTACCGAGGTGTTCTCGATCTGTCGTTAGATAAACAGCAGCTCTATCGTGTACTCCATAGCTTTCAAACAGCGACTTTTGATCGAGGCGTAACCCCTGTTGAGAATATTCCTGTTCGAGCCAAGCCGCTCAAAACATGCCATATCCTGGTCGCTGAAGATAATCTAACCAATCAATTGGTGACAAGGAGTTTTCTGGAGCAGGATGGTCATCAGGTTACCGTGGTAGACGATGGTACGGCTGCGCTCGATATCCTGGAAGATCAGGAATTTGATCTGGCAATCGTCGATATGATGATGCCGGGGCATGGAGGGCTGGAGATTATTAAACTGTATCGCCATATGGCAGGTCAACGTCATGCTATGCCATTTGTGGTTTTGACGGCCAATGTCAGTGAAGAGGCCAAAGCGGCCTGTCGTTCACTGGGGGTAAAGTACCTGAGTAAACCGTTGCGTGGGCAGGTTCTACAAAATGTTGTCCAGGAGTTGCTTACAAAAGATGCTGATTCGGTCAAGCAGGGGCAATCAGCTGCGACAGATCAGAGTAGTATCAATGGGCTCTCAAAGGGGTTAATTGATGAGGAAGTGTTTCAGGAGTTGCAAGATTTGATGGGCTCCGAGAATAGAATTGTCAGTTTGATCAATGATTTCTATCGTGATGTAGACTCTCTGCTGCAACAGATCAGGCAAGCGGCTGAAGGCGAGGAGTGGCTACGAGCGGC
>JARRQD010000392.1:0-3065 GCA_037382205.1 Candidatus Thiodiazotropha sp. | reverse complement strand
CTGTGCCGACTCCGCAAGAACAAATCCGCAGTTATCCCCGAAAGGTCTACTCGCGCGTCGATAGTCCGGTGTGGTCAAACCTCGTTCGCGATCAAGGGCGCAAAGTTTTTCATCGGTAGCCAATGCACACATGGCCGCATAGCCTTCGACCACTTCCGGCAGGATGGGGGCTTCACTGCTACCAACCACGGCCACACGTACACGACCTGCCTGCATGTCCTGGACAGCCAGTTGCAAGTTATAAAGGAAGGAGGCACAGGCCCCCATATTCGAACGCGTGAGACCGATATTGCCTAGCAGATAGGCATTTATAAAGTCAGCGGGCATTTGCGAAAAACCCAGCGCACATTGCTTGGAGCTCGGCGACCGTCCCATGCGACGAGCACTTATCATACCGCCCGTCCCATATTGATCGAGTTGTCCCATGGCCGAACCGGCGTAAACACCGACTTCCTCCGACTTGACCTTGGTCCGAATAACATCCCACTCGATCCCGACTGACTGCAGAGCATCTGATGCCCCAAAAACCGTCATCTGTATGCCGCGGGGATGGTGGTGTGAAGCATACCCCTCGCCCGGATTGAAACCGGTTGGCAATTGCCCCGCCACTTTCACCCTGGATTCATAACTTGACGGGACCGCTACGGTGGCAGCTTGGGAAATACTGACCTTAACTTGCTCTCCATTCAGCGGCGTTACCTGCCATCCGGCCGGCAGGGTTTGCGGAAGACTATCGCGTTGACAAACATACTCAAGGGGTGCACCAGGCGACAGTTGAACGTGTTGATATGACAACATGTTATCCGGATCAAAATGATTCGATTCAATTCGACGCACCAATGTACCAGCTTCGATAAGGCGGGTCAGTTCCTCCTTATCTGTGGTCAAATCGAGATTCATCAGTCTTGCCAGCGATTGAGTAGTACGCTGCGTCACTTCGGCAGGCATAGCCTCCGCAACGATGCGCCCATACCCATGGTGAAAACCACTCCGACCAGCAGCGTTCACGCCACCAAAACCGACAATAACAGGAAGTCTAACCATTATTTCTCATCTGTATAAAGTCGTAGAGACCAGGAGAGCAATTCCTGGTCACGAAAAACAGCCTAATTTCGGCGATAATTTTTAGCCGTCTACCTTAGTAGATAGTCCTATCCAAAGCAATATGCGGGAATGAAATGCCGATACAAAATACCCGTTATTTGTTTGCTGCAGATCGGGTAGCCCTACACAATAAATACTACTGCACCAGTACGCGCTCGACAAAATCACTGTCGCCCAGGTTGCGTTTATCACCGAGGCAGGCGGGAAGTCCTGTTTGCGCGTATCAGTGTCAAAGATCCGATGGCGTTCCAACGCATGGCCTATCATGTGATAGCAACCAGGCGTCCATGTGTCGGCATGGAACGACATCATCACAGGGCTGGGCGCCTATCAATTATGTAATTATCCTATGAGTCTCCCTATATCCCAAAAGATAGGTTGCCTGGAAGTCTTGTTGCCTGAACGATGCCGGAAGGCCAGAAAGGCCGTTGAAGAGTGCGAATTCAACCTAAAATCCACTAGATTAAATAGATTGAGGTCGGATAGACGGATGATTCAGGCCCCAGTTTTCTGCCTTGGTATACATGGATGATAGCGGTTATTCTCCTTATACTTAAGAGAGCTACTCAATCTATCTCCTTCTCAAAAAGATGAAAGATAGGGATCAGAATATTTCTATCTCAAGTTTCGGAGTTCATATTAGAGCAAAATTGAAAACGCCATCATTCATCTACCCCCGGCATTCGCCGGAATCTAGATACCACCCAAGCTGAAATCATGGAATTTGGTATCGTTGATGCCTCTGAGGTACTGAAACCATGACAGTAGTGCTTGTTGTGGGTAGGTGCCACATTCCCTGGATTCCGGCATTTTCCGGAATGATGAAGTTAGCGGTAGAGCGTTTAAAAAGGTTCTCTCTTTTTCCCTATCACAAGATGACTCCGAAACTTGAGTTAATATAGTTTCATTTTGTGCCTTTCGTGGTTATGAATAGAGCACGATATTTTTTTAAACAAGAAAATCACGAAAATGTTAATGCACAAGTTTCGCAGTTTAAAGTTTACCTGCTTCCCATGTTCACCCTGTAAACAGGATGGGCATGCCCCATAGAAAACAAAGCTCGTCATTCCGGCGCTCCGCCTGTGCCGGACTCGATCTGGAATCGGAATCCAGAGGAGTATGGCGCCTGCCCTCAGCAATCTCTATTGTGTCGAAAATACTTACATCTATTAAGTGTTAACCAGATTAATCGGGACATAAAAAAGAATTAGATGATTAACACATAACAATTGACCTGCCTGGTAAGGCATAACAACTATTCTTCGCATTAAATAATCCTTTCATTACTATATTTGTCGACATAACTTACAACAATCCATTGCTTTTTAATTAACAAAATAATACATGCTTACAACTCACTATATCCGTTAAGAAAAATCCTCCTGGCACTCAATATGCACAAGCTTGGGTACTTTCCTGCATGTTTATTCGGACGCCAATATTTAGGATTGGAAAGCGAGTGAAGGGACAAACAGCAGAGCGAAGAAATTCTATTTTTTTCTTTGCTGTTATTGATTATCTGGGATGGTGAAAGCGATACCAGTGATCTGGCGTTCCTCAACCAACTTAGTAATAAATTGAAGGTGAATCGAATGAAAAACTTTCTGATGAATCTTTGGCAAGATGAGTCTGGTGCGGAAACTGCGGAGTGGACAGTTATTGTGGCATTGATCTTGGCCGTTGGTATTGCAGTTTACCCCGGCGTTCTGCAGCCTATGCTCACAAGTGTCGTCAATGGTATTGCGACCACTCTCACTACTACTGGCGGACTCACTTTAACGCCATAGACAGATAATCCCGGCTTGATTAGGACACCTCCATAATTGAGCCGGAGGACTATCAACGGGTCACGGTTATCGAGTCACTCTCTTTTGTCGTAACTGGCATTGGGACAACCCAACGCAGGCGGTTGGCGATATGGAAAACCAGCAACAGCATAGGAAGTGTGTTTTCCATATCGC
>JARRQD010000391.1:0-6238 GCA_037382205.1 Candidatus Thiodiazotropha sp. | reverse complement strand
ACTGGTGACTCGTTTTTTTGTTTTGCCAAAAATTAGGGATATAAAGGTTCCCATTCTATTGGTTAGAGAGTCAGAATATGTTGATTGGTTACCGAGAGAAGAAGACAAAGTAACCGTCGTTAAACTGACTGATGGCAAGGTCAATCATATCGACTTTACTGCTGAACAAGCGACATTGAAAAGACTTCTCGGGATTATTCCAATCGAAAAGTAGTTGAGGATCGATATGAGTAACAGTTGCTACTGGACAAACTCCTGCAATCAATAGGTTTACAGTACAAAATCCCTACGTATATCTCAGCAAGACAGCCGAGGAGGCACCTCAGACTGTAGATATCAATACCAGATTTACCTCCAGTTGTGGATAGTATACCGGCTGCCTGCGTACGATGATCGCCACACTCATCCGGCAACCAAGTGATACCTCGAAATTAAGTGGATGAGACAAACCGTGTTAGTTACTGATCAAAAGATGTTCTCGTTATAGCAGAACATAAAAGTCAAGCCAACCAATCACAAGCACTCTTTATCGAAGTCTAAAAATAATTGATAACCTTATTGTTTAGCAGATACTGTAGTATCTATATAATTAAACAAATTGAATTCTAACAGATTTGCCAAATAAATAGATTGGAAGCTTCATTTACTTAACCAACCATCTGTGACACCTGGTAGTAAATATTTCGCTACCAAACTGGAAACAACACGCATCCATTATTGGCAGATACTAACTAAGGGCCGGGGAAATAAATAATCATCCAATCTTGCTTGTCTTTTGCCCCGGCTTGGTTGTTGCACAAAGGGTTACGTAGAGCGGCTATGCTCCCCTTTGTGCGCCTAGAATCCAGGACAAAATCCAGCGCAATCTTTGGATGATTATTTATTTCCCCGACCCTAACCACCTAAAAATAGATAAACATAAAAATTCAAGAGTAGAGTATGTCTTCCCCACCAATGAATAATTGTTATTTTTGTAGAGTGATTAATGGTGAAACTGATCCATTTATTTTCCAGAACAGGTCATTCGTTGGCATTTTTGATACTAATCCTGTAAATCCTGGGCATGCCTTAGTCATCCCTAAGAGACATGTCGCTTCGATCTTCCATTTAGATGAAACAGAGCAATCAGATTACTTTGATGCAATCAAGGGAGTCAAACGTGTTATTGAGTCAACAGATATGCGAAAAATCTACCAACAGATGTTGAATCGATCCTACCTTCAAGATCGCCCTAAGGACCATATCGAGACAGTTTTGCAATTACCATTTTTAGGCAATACACCAAATGCCTACACCATAGGCAATAATGATGGCAGGGAAGCAGGACGAAGCATTGATCATTTACACGTTATTCTGTTGCCGCGCTTCAAAGGCGATGTTGAGAATCCTAGTGGCGGCATACGCAATGTCATTCCCAGCAGAGCCAAGTACCAAAAAAGATGAATCTTCGCACAGGTTTCAAGTAACCCTACCCACTCATTTCGTCGCCCCCCCTCTGTTGCCGGGCAGCAAAACAGTGCTATTTAAAGGCTGATACAATTGCTTGCAGCAACTGAGAAATACCACCCATAGGTAGGGTTATCATCAATATTATTTTACCTGAGTGTTACTAGGTCATGGCTGATTTTTGGCCATACAATCCGTTACACAAAGTTGCTAGAATGTTACGATCTAAATCAGATATGATGATAACGAGTGTAAAGGGATGCCACATCAAGCCTGGACCAAAGGAGCTCATTGGCATATCTCAATGATATTCAACTTACTGCAGCTGCCAGGAGTACAATTGCTGCAGAGAGCGAGCAACTCGAGCAGATCACCGTCACCCCGCAACAACAACCCTCTCGTCTTGAGACAGCGCCCCCACTTGGTTATCACGTCGACAGAGAAACCATGCAGAGAATACCTGGCAGCGGCAGCGATCCGCTGCGTGCCATGCAAGCACTTCCTGGGGTAACCGTCAATGACGACACGAGCGCTGATCCTGCAATCCGTGGTTCCCGCCCTGAAGACAACAATTACTTTGTAGATTTCCTGCCATCTGGCTATCTTTTTCATGCAGGAGGCACGGTTAGTGTATTCAATGCTCAGTTGGTGGAGAGCTTCGACTACTACCCAGCCGCTTATGGTGCTGAATTTGATGGTGGCACAGGGGCGGTGATCGATACACGCTTACGTGACCCTCGTAACGATGAATTTACCACGACCATTGATGTCAGTATGCTACAAGCCGGTCTGTTACTAGAGGGTCCTGTGAGTGATGGACACTCATTCTATTTGGCCGGCCGCATGAGTTATATGGATCTGATCATAGAGGATATGGTGGAAGACAATGAAGATGACATCGAATTTGTGCAGTTCCCACGATATACCGATTACCAGGGAAAATACCTCTGGCAGATGGACAACGGAAGCCGCCTCAGACTGCAGGCTACCGGCGCCAGCGACGAGATGGAGATCACCCTGAATGCCGACAATGAGACAGCACAAAAAGAACCGGTTCTGATTGGTACTCACAAAAATGATATCGCTTACCATAGCCAGGGAATTGTCTGGGAGTCGACCCCAGGTCCACGTGAAGCGATCCTTGCAACAGGACATATGAGCAGGAATTGGGAGCCAAGTGGTGGTACCACTCAGGTGCACCCTACACGCCAATCATAGGTTCAACTGAAGACTCTGAAAGAGAGGGACGTTACAGGCCGGTCTATGGCGATATCAACTCAGCAGTGATGCCCAGGTTGAAGTGACCTCTGAGCAGCTCTATATCGAAGACCGATGGTCGCCTAATCAAGAACTCACTATCACCACAGGCCTCTCCGGACAGCATGAAGACTATCTGGATGAGAGCTTTGCTGAACCACGCCTGCGGATCGAATATTCTCAGCATGATGCCTGGACATACAGCGCCGGTTTTGGGCGTTATCACCAGATGCCGAGCCTTATTCAAGTTGAGAAGGTATTCGGTAATCCTCAACTGAGTCACTTCGACGCTAACCACTATGTTGCAGGTATCGAGCATATCGGTATGGATGGCTGGGAGTGGAAATCCGAGCTCTACTACAAAGATATCAATAATCTTGTCAGTAGTGATCCAATAACCCATTACAACAACTCTGGAGAAGGTAAAGCGGCTGGGTTAGAGCTTTTTTTAAGTAAGGAATTGGGAGCCAAGTGGTGGTACCACTCAGGTGCACCCTACACGCCAATCATAGGTTCAACTGAAGACTCTGAAAGAGAGGGACGTTACAGGCCGGTCTATGGCGATATCAACTCAGAGCGTATGCCTGACTATCATCGCCTGGATCTGCGTTTGAGTTATCACTTTAGCAAGAAGACCAGCGCTTATATTGAACTGATCAATGCCTATGGAAAAAAGAATATCAGTGGTTATGAATACAATGCTAACTACAGTGACAGGGATCCTGTTTATCAACTGCCAATGCTGATATCTTTTGGCGTCTCTTCCAGTTTTTGACAGCAGATTTAATTAAGTTAGCAAATAGTTGTGTATCTACCCTTGGTGAAACAATTTACACCATTTCTATGCACAGAAGTTATAAATAGACAAGTAGCTTTACAACATAGTAGTGTAAACTCCTGACTAAAAACCTGCTTGTGATGTTGATCGTTTAAGAGCCTCATTCAGGCATCAATATCATCCGCAACAAGGATAAGTGCATTATTCATACCTCCCACTCAAATACCTTATTAAGATGATTGTTGTTTTTTTCACGACTCGTCTCAGACTGAGATTATGATAAAAGCATACTCACAACGCTTGACACCTCCTTTTTCTGGTCAAATGCAGATTATAGAATCAGAAAATGCACGAGCACTAACCCTGGATGGCAATAAATGGGAGATCCATTTCCTACAGAATGCAGACTTTAAAGAGGTTAAAATAGGTAATTTTTCCCGCCGTCGATTCGTTCGTGTGATGGTGATTGAACAGCATGATTTACAGCAGATCGTTAATCGTGATACTACTGATGAAGCAGTAGTTGATGAAAGAATATTCGAGTTAGTGTCATTCATCCAAACCGCTCAACTGCCCTTCCCTGCTAATGACATTTACGAGTACTGGTTACTCGACACAAACGATGAGGCGCCGCTTGCACTTATTTTTACTTGCTCGGATGAAGCGTTAATGGCTAACTTTCCAAGCAAAACTGAGTGGATGGCACTACCGGCTGCGGTGATGCCAACCCGCACTCTCTGTTCAATCTTACATGCGAAGCTGTCGTTTATAGATACCCATTGACATCTGATTGAGATCTCAGAAATTGCTTAAATTCCCTTTAAAATAACCCAATTTCTCTTCTAATAAAACTCATCCAAGTGCCTGATCGTATGGAATTTTGTGCTTTGATTTCAAACTAATTCCCTACTCAATGAAACTCCCCCCCTTCGATAAAGGTCTATACTTAAGCTAATACATACTACTTTACTAGGTTTAGTATGCGTAAAATCGGGCAAAGGATTATGCAATGGATCGCTGAATGGCTGACCAAAGAGGGGCCGCCATCATCCTACCCATTGTGTGATTTTAACCGACTCAGGTACGAGCTGCGGCCAGGAGACGTACTGCTTGTTGAGGGCCGAAGTCGTGTTAGCAATGTCATCAAGACCATCACACAGAGCACCTGGACCCACTCCGCCCTGTTTATTGGCAGAATCTACGATATCCGGGATCCAGATCTTCAGCAGCGGGTCAGAATGGCCTATAAGGGCGATCTATCAGAGTTGCTGATGGTCGAGGCACTGCTTGGTGAAGGCACTATCATAGCGCCAGTCTCCAAATATCGGCGTGACCATCTACGGATCTGCCGACCCACCGGGCTCTCACCAGAAGATGCTCATAAGGTGGTGGCACATGCCATTAAGCATATCGGCACAGATTACGATATCCGCCATCTTCTCGATCTGGCGCGTTTTTTCTTCCCCTGGGGATTTTTACCAAGACGTTGGCGTTCCAGTCTGTTCGAGCACAATGCCGGTATGCCAACTCGGACTGTCTGTTCATCCATGTTGGCCTCTGCTTTTAATCGGGTCAATTTTCCGATCTTGCCGTTCATTGATCGTGATGATGACGGCAGCCTGCGTTTCTTCAAGCGCAATCCAAGACTTTTCACACCCAAGGATTTCGACTACTCACCCTATTTCGACATTATTAAATACCCATTTCTGGGGCTGGATGATCTGACTGTCTATCGTCGCCTGCCCTGGTGTGACGACGACATCCTCTATAACGACGATGAGCGTGCCTTTGCAGCCGCTACCCGTGGCGAGACAGTCAGTCTTGTCAGTGTACGCACCGTATTCTCCTTCATTAGAAAACATAGAAAAACAAAAACAGAAACCATTGATGACGACACGCCCTCCGTTCCTAACACCACCGTCAAGGGAGGTTGACCGATGACACTATTAGGACTGACACTACTACTCATGACCTTATGGGGCCTGGCCTACGGATCGGCTCGGGCTATTGTCTGGATCATCACTCCGCCAATACTGTTGATAACACTGATTTTGGCCGGACTGATCTCCCCTGTCGGATCACTCCTGGTTGGCCTGCCCTATGCGATCGCGCTGTTTTTCTACCTGATGCCTGAGCAACGCAGACAGTGGATCAGCAAACCACTGCTCGATACCTTCCGCAGCGTTATGCCATCCATGTCACAAACCGAGAAGGAGGCGCTGAATGCAGGAAATGTCTGCTGGGATGGCGCACTCTTTTCCGGACAGCCCAACTGGCAGGAGCTGCTGAATCAACCCATATGCCAACTGGATGAGCGGGAGCAGGCGTTTCTTGATGGGCCGGTTGAGGAGCTGTGCAAGATGCTCGATGACTGGAAGATCACCCATGAAGATAAGGATCTGTCGCCACACATCTGGGAGTTTATTAAAACCTCCGGAATGTTCGGTATGATCATCCCTCAGAGCTATGGGGGCCTGGGATTTTCCGCCTATGCCCATTCGCAAGTGGTGATGAAAATCGCCAGTCGCAGTATCACTGCAGCAGTCACCATCATGGTGCCCAACTCCCTGGGGCCTGCTAAGCTGCTGTTGCATTACGGCACCGAGCAGCAGAAGGATCGCTACCTGCACAAACTCGCCAAAGGGCAAGAGATACCCTGCTTCGCGCTCACCAGCCCACTGAGTAGAAATGGGAATAATAAATACGCTTTTTTCATAACTGTTCTCCACCAAAGTCATCCAGCCGCTCGAAGCTGAC
>JARRQD010000390.1:0-6479 GCA_037382205.1 Candidatus Thiodiazotropha sp. | reverse complement strand
ATCTAGAAGCAGTAGACCACTGAATTAGTTCAGCAGTTGAGTATTAATGGGTTGAACCAGGCCAAGACTAGTGCGCAATGCCTGACGATCAGCGGGCCTTGCAGACTCTCCCAGCATCACATCGACAGGATCTCCCGGCACCAGATGTATCAACAGAAAGACCAGACAGGCGACCCCCAGCATCGAGCTGAGAGCCGCCGCAACTCTGGATAGTAAGAAACTACCCATCAGTCACAGATCTCCACCAACATGCCCTGCTCTACCCAATCAAATAGCTGGATAAGATCCTGATTGCGCATTCTGATACAGCCATGAGATTTAGCTACCCCCATAGGTTCACTGTCCGGGGTACCGTGGATATAGATGTATCTTCTGAGGGTATCCACTCTGCCCCCTCGGTTGAAACCGGACTCAAGGCCTGACAACCAGATGATACGGGTCAATACCCAGTCCCGGTCCGGCTGTTGTTCGGCCATTCGCTCGCTGTAGCGTTCGCCGGTCGGACGCCGTCCGACAAATACTGTGTTCACCGGACAATCGGCCCCAATCTTGATGCGAACCCGGTGTTTGCCTCGGGGCGTGCAACCACTGCCGAAAGATTCACCTGCACCATTCAACCCGGTTGATACTGCATAGCGCGCCACCTCCTGACCCGATTCCAGACAGCTCAGTTGCTGTCCGGCAAGCTCAATTCGCAGTTGCCGATTGCACATGGTTTCTATCCAAAGCCGTTTTCAGTTTCACTTGGGCCAAGCCATCATAGTTACCGTCTGACATCAGTTTATAGCCACTGATTCGGCTTCCCTGGACGGCCAGTTGATGTTCAAACCAGAGTGGAATATAGGGCAGATCCCGATGAATTTCAGCGGCCACCTGATGATAGAGTTCTGCCTGCTCTGTGAGGTCGCTGGTCAGCTCTGCCTGGCTCAATAGCCGATCCACTCGCTTGCTTGCGTACCGCCCCCGATTGGCTCCTCCTGGAGGCAGTGCGTCACTGGCAAAGATATCCCGATAGATGTCAGGTGTTCTAATGCCAACCCAACTCAAACTATAGAGCTGGAAGTTTCCCTGCTTGATATCACCGAAGAAAGTCCCCCAATCATAACTGCGCAGATCCATTTCGATGCCCACCGATTTCAACTGGCTCTGAATCACCGTGGCAAGACGTATGCGAAAAGGGTCACTGGAGGTTTTGTAGGTCAATTTGAGTGGATTGGTGTCGTTGTAACCCAATTCTGCAAGCAGCTTCCTGGCTCTATCAGGATTGTACTCAAAGGCGCTCAACCGGTCAGCGGCCCAATGTTCTGGTGGGAACAGGGATTCCGCCGGACGGGCAGCGCCCTGCATCACCCAGTGGATAATAGCCTGTCTGTCGATCGCATGGGCGATTGCCTGACGTACCCGCAGCTCTCCGGTCAGCCGATCCTGTAAATTGAAGCCGATGTAGGTGTAGTTACTGCCTGGCCGTTGCTCCACACGCAACGCCTGTTGAGAGCGCAGATAACCAATCAATTCAGGTGACAGATCATTTTGCAGCAGATCAATCTCATCTCTCAGCAGTTTTAATACCCTTACCGTTGGATTGTTCACCGTGACAAATTGAAAGATCTGGCCATCTGAACGTCTTTTCAGATGCAGCTCTCCGGGTTGAGGCCAGTCAATCAAGTCAAATCCCCCACTGCCTACTGGCTTGCGGGAAAAATCATGATCCTGATCAATCAGTTCTGCAGGAAGAATATCCAGCGTCAGATAAGCCGGGAAAAGCGGATCAGCACGCTGCAGATGGAAATCGACTCGCCGCTCATCCAGCGCATCGATCGAAGCGATCAGTCTCAGGCTCGCCTGTTTTGGGGATGCCAGGGCAGAATCCAGTACCTGCCGATAGGTTGCTACCACATCCTTAGCATTCAGTTGTTGACCGTTAGAAAATAGCGCCGCATGCTCATTCAGGGTAAAACGGTAGTGCAATGGGTTAATCACTTCCCAGTCTGCTATTCCAGGCTTCGGCAGACTGTTGACATCAAACTCCACCAAACGCTGGTAGAGCAGTCTGTTAACACGTTCCGATGTGGCATCAGTGGCAAAGCGGGGATCAAGATTCAGCGGCGCATTGGCTAATCCCATTCGGATTGATCCCATCTCATGTTGCTGACACCCACCGATCAGCAGACAGAATAGAAACAGCGCAAGGAGAGATCCCCTCGGCATCCGCTCACCATTCACAGAATGGGTGTTTTACCAGATTGGCATTGTAGTAGCGTGCATCACCTGACACCTCTTCACCCGCCCAATCCGGCATCACGAATGCCTCATCTTCCTGGCTCAACTCGATCTCGGCCACCACCAATCCCTGATTGGCGCCGTGGAACAGATCCAGATCCCACACATGATCACCACAGCGAACCTTGTAACGGATCTTATCGATCGCCGCCCCACTGAGCAGATGATCGAGGAGTTCCTGGGCTTCATCGAGTGGGATCGGGTATTCATACTCCCTTCTGCTAATACCTTCTGTACGCCCTTTAATATTGATATTCGCTACATCGCCATCCACTCTGACACGCACATTAGCCTGCTCGGTGGTTGCCAGATAACCTTGTTTGATCACCGCTTCACTGACAACTGAATCCTTCCATTTATCGTTAATAACCAGAAATTTACGCTCTATTTCTAAAGCCATTTATCACGCCTTCTCAAAGAGAGCGATGGATTCAACATGGGCGGTGTGGGGAAACATATCCATAACCCCGGCACTGATCAGCCGGTAACCGTGCTCAGCCACCAAGATACCGGCATCCCGGGCCAGAGTTCCAGGATAGCAGGAGACATAGACAATACGCTCAGCACCCAGTTTAGGTAGATGATGCAGCACCTCCTGTGCACCACTGCGGGGTGGATCTAATAGCACCTTGTTAAATGGGGTCTGTAACCAGGGTTCGTTGTCCAGCGCTTGATAGAGATTTGCGGTATAGAAACGGGTGTTACCAAGATGATGTCTGCTGGCATTCTCTAGAATCTTCTTTTTAAGTGCTTCTCTGCTGGCATTCTCTCGGGCCCGGGCTACCAGTCCGGCATCGCCTTCCACACCAGTGACCTGTGCTGCATGACGCGCCATTGGCAGGGTAAAATTGCCCAATCCACAAAACAGATCCAACACCTGATCATCCTCTTGCAGTGCCAGTAGCTCGACAGCCCGCTGAATCATCTGCCGGTTGATATCACTGTTTACCTGAGTGAAGTCACTGGGCAGGAAATCCAGTGTCAGATCAAAAGCCGGCAATTGATAACTGAGCGTTACCCCCTCCCCCTCAAGCGGCCGTATGGTCTCTGGCCCACCTTCCTGAAGGTAGATGCTGATGTTGTGTGCTGGGGCAAACCCACGAAGTTTAGCCAAATCCTCATCACTCGCGGCTTCAAGCAGCCGAAAGATCAGCACACAGACCTCATCACCCATGGCCATCTCAATCTGAGGAATCTGATCTCTGATCGAGAGCTGGTCAATCAGGCGGCTCATCTCTGGCAGTAACTCCCCCACCCGGGGATGCAGGATATGGCAACAATCGATGTCAGTAATGAACGAGGAACCCCGCTCCCTGAAACCAATCAGTGTCCCCCCCTTCTTGGGTACATAACGCACCCCCAAGCGTGCCTTGCGCCGATAACCCCAAGCGGACTCGCCAACCAGGGGCGGCAGTATCTGCTCAGGCGCGACTTTGCCGATGTGCGCCAAGCTCTCCAGCATCGACTGTTGCTTGGCCTGCACTTGAGCCGTAGTAGCCTGGTGCTGCAGACTGCAGCCACCGCATACCCCGAACTGGTGACATTTGGCGTCAACCCGCTGTTCTGAGGGTTTGAGAACCTCTACAACCCTGCCTTCGTCATATTTACGCCAACGCCCAGTGTAGAGAAAACGGACGGTCTCACCTGGTAGGGATCCATGCACAAAGGTCGCCTTACCATCGATGTGTGTCACCCCTTTGGCATCATGGGTCAGGGACTCAATTTGTGCCTCAACCGGCTCTGCCGGTAGTGGCTTGCGCTTACGTCTTCTCGCCATTTTCAGTCCGCAGGAAACACATCGGTGGAGAGGTATCGGTCACCACGATCACAAATAATCGCCACGATGACTGCATTTTCAACGGATTGCGAAAGCTTTAGTGCAGCGGCCACGGCACCACCGGATGAGATACCAGCGAAGATACCCTCCTTAGCCGCTAACTCACGGGTGGTCTGCTCCGCATCCTGCTGTGAGACATCAATGATCCTGTCAACCCGGCTGGCATCATAAATTTTCGGTAGATAGGCCTCAGGCCAGCGGCGTATCCCCGGAATACTTGCGCCTTCCATGGGTTGCACACCAACGATTTCGATCTGAGGGTTTTTCGATTTGAGAAAGCGGGAGGTTCCCATGATAGTTCCGGTTGTCCCCATGGCGCTGACAAAGTGGGTCACCTTACCATCGGTATCACGCCATATTTCAGGGCCGGTACCCTCAATATGAGCTTGTGGGTTGTCCTGATTGGAGAACTGATCCAGAATCACTCCTTTACCTGCCGTTTCCAGCTCCCGCGCTTTATCGATTGCCGCTTCCATGCTGCCCGCTTTCGGGGTCAGTACCAACTCAGCCCCATAGGCCTTCATCACCGCCCGACGCTCAAGGCTCATATGCTCGGGCATGACCAGAATCATATGGTAACCCTTGATGGCAGCCGCCATTGCCAGAGCAATCCCGGTATTGCCACTGGTCGCCTCAATCAGAGTATCACCCGGTTTGATGCGGCCCCTTGCCTCGGCAAGACGGATCATACTCAAGGCTGGCCGATCCTTAACAGAACCAGCAGGATTATTCCCTTCCAATTTGACTAATACGGTATTGCTGTTCTCTTCAGCAAGGCGCTGTAGACGAACCAATGGGGTATTGCCAATGTAATCTTCGATGGTTTTATATTGCATAGGCACGATTCTACCCCGAATCACAAGGTTTGATCAGTACTAATTTACAGAACCTCAATCATCTTGTGGGAATTTCCATTAACAGAGCCGAACTTCAGAGATCAATGACGAGTGTAAACCAGCTGTTACAAAACAAGGGATTCGATATTCTCAGTGTTGATGCCAATGAGTCTGTTCTCAAAGCGCTTGAGATCATGGCTGAGCACGGCATCGGCTCTTTATTGGTGATGGATGGCGATAAAGTGGCCGGACTGTTTTCGGAACGGGATTATGCCCGTGGTATCATCCTGAAGGGCCGAACCTCCAAAGATACCAGGGTAAAGGAGATCATGACCAGCCAGGTTGTGGTGGTATCCCCTGAGCAGAGCATCGAGGAGTGCATGGCCATCATGACCGATAAGCGAGTTCGCCACCTGCCGGTCATGAAAGATAATGAACTGGTTGGCATTATCTCAATCGGCGACTTGGTCAAAGCCATTATCGAGGAGCAGCAGTTCATGATCGAACAGTTGGTCAGCTACATCAATGGATGATCTCACCCTATGAATGGCAGGGATGCTCAGTGGTAACAGAAGCGTTATAACTTGGTACATGGGCTGTTTGTATCGCCTCCATGTCAAGTAGCGGACCACCCTATATTGATCTTAACTGGTTCATCCAGGCGGAGCCTTTGGCTAAGCCTGTCCCCAGTTCCTCTCAGCATGGTTACGAGGTACTTGAATACGACCAGCTCCGCTGGATTCGTAGTAAGAATGGTGCTGTACAGTCGATGTTATTCACGGATGATCCCAGTTATCCAGTACTGCACTATGTCAAAGCCCTGCTCTGTTCGCTGCTACTCGTGGATCAGCCTGAAAGAGTGTTAAATCTGGGCTTGGGTTCCGGTGCTATAGAGCGCTATATTGGATCACATCATCCAGACATCTCGGTGACTTCGGTCGAACCAGTTGCCGATATAATCACCTTGTCGAAAGAGTGCTTTTTTCTTGACTGTAAACACCAGGTTAGAAATGAATCAGCTGAGCAATTCCTGCAAACAACACAACAGCAGTTTGATCTCATCATATGTGATATAGACACCCTCCAGGACTGGCATAACCCCATTGAATCAGACACTTTTTTGCAAAACTTGAAGCGTGCACTTTTGCCTCAAAGTGTCGCTGCAATTAACTTTCTGGCTGAGAGTGAAACACACATCGTCAACCTGCTTGTACGGCTTAGAAAAATATTTAAGCAGGTCATGCTGTTCGATGTGTCAAGACAACAAAATATTGTATTCTACTGTTCCAATGCCAACTTTCCAGAACAAACTGTACTCCAAGCAAAAGCAAGCTTACCTCAATATATGCAACTGCAGGCTGAATCAATTATTCAGCAGCTCATATGGCTGCCTGAGTGATATTTCACCCTGCCAAACGGATCTTTGTTAGGTTTAACCTAAAAAGATCCGTTGGACAGCGTGAAGGGTGCGTTTGTGGGGGTGAAGGGCAAGGGTCGCTCCTGCACATCCATGTGCCCGCGACACT
>JARRQD010000389.1:0-3118 GCA_037382205.1 Candidatus Thiodiazotropha sp. | reverse complement strand
ATATCGAAGATATTGTCTGGCCGCAAATCCTCGATGAAGGACCGGGTGAAGGCTTGTATCGCTACGGGTAGTTCCCGAATCGGCACATTGAAACGTGAACCGGTAACAGAGTTCGAGGCGAGGTAGCCTCGGTCCTGATAGCTGGCCACCTCAAAAGGGGAAACCCGAACATTCATCAACTCCCCGATATCCATCTCCGCAAATGGATCCACCATGTACGAACTCGGCTCTGCCGTTGAATCTGAAGGCTCGGTTACTTGTGCGGATATCGCATCCTGAATGCCGAGAAAAGGTAGCAGCCAAATGCCCAGGAAACGTAATTCAAACGACGTCCAATAATACCCGTGGAGGCATCCCGAACCCAATCGATGCAACCGGGATACCACTGCTGTATTCAGGTCCACCAATCGATATGGTAGTGCCATATACTCTCTCTCACGCAGAGGAACAACGAGGTGCAAAGTTGACGCGAGAGGGGTTTTCAGTCACCCACGGTGCAGCTGAAAAATTGTTGACTCGTTCAACCCCAGGTATCTGTAACAGGTATCTGCCACCCACCTTCTAAGTATAAGCGATGCAAACATAAAGTTCAGCTACAAACGTGTAGTGGATTGTCAGTCACTCAGCTGATATCGGAGGCAGATCACGGTTCCGCTGAAGAACGCCTCGTCGACGATGTAGACCTCGTCACGGGTGATGCGTTTCTCGACCACTGAGTATCCTATCTCCCAGACCAACTCCATGACCGTCTTGCGAGTACAAGGTGTTCAGTCTGCAAACCCAGCCGGTATGTGACGAGCCGTTTGATGATGGGGTAGGTTAAGGTGGCCGGGTTCTCCCCGTGCCGGCCAGGACCGATGAATGTAAGAAGCTCGAACGACTGTGTCGGTAGATCAGTCGCCCGGCAGTATTCGATGTCGTTAACACGAGGCGGCAACGTGCGCTACCAGCTCAAGACGCTGTAGCGGGTATGGAGTTGGCCGTGGCGAAAAGAGGGGGGGCAGCACACAGTGCTCCATGCCAGCCGGATTCAGGTGAGCCTACAGGGTTGTAAGGCGGTTGCCATGCAATTCAACCACAAGCCGCTACTGCTGGATCTGTGTGGAAACCGCGTTTAGTCTTCCACTCCTTCTTGCTCTACGCGTAAACCACCAATCTCTTTGTTAGATCGGAGTATTCCAACAAAGTGGTTCTATTTGTCGAAAGGAACGCCCGACACTATCGCATCAACTCGGTTTTGATTCTCCACTGCTTTCCGAGTCAGTGATTGTTGCTCTGGGCAACCAGCAGATACTGTAGCTGAAATGATCACCCATAGCTGCTAAGGTTTCTTTATTATTACGCCCTCATGGAACACTATTTCACCAAACAGATTCGTTGAGTGATAAAGTCGTCATCTGGCAATTCCGAGAATGGATATGAATCGCCATGATTCTCAGGTTTCAAGCTTATACATACACGCTGGTGGCAGTCACATTTATCCTTACCCTGGCAGTAGGTGGATGCAGTCCAGAACCTGAACGCGCATCAAGCGCTGTTCAAATTACCGTCTGGGCCCATGCCGGGCAGGAGAGCGAACGCAATCAACTGCTCGATCAGGTCTCCCGCTTCAATCAAAACCACCCCGAGCTGGAGATTCAGCTCACCCTTGTTCCGGAAGGCAGCTACAACGCCCAGATCCAGGCAGCCGCGGTGGCGCAGAGCTTGCCCGATCTGCTTGAGCTGGACGGACCCTTTCTTTCAGGTTATGCCTGGCAAGGCCACCTGCTGCCGTTGGACGATCTGCTCAGCCAATCGCTGTTAAACGACCTGCTCCCTTCGATTGTGGCGCAGGGCCGTTATGCCGAACGACTCTGGTCGGTTGGTGTTTTCGATTCCGGACTCGGTCTCTATGCCGATGCCACCAAACTCCATCAGGCCGATGTGCGCATTCCGACCCTTCAGCAACCGTGGTCAAGGGATGAGTTTGAGACCGTGTTGCAGCGATTGTCCGAACTTGACTCGGACGGCCAGGTGCTCGATCTTAAACTCAACTATGCCGGTGAATGGTATACCTATGGATTTTTACCTCTGATCGTCTCCACGGGAGGCGACCTCATCAATCGTCACACTATGCAAAGTGCCGAAGGGGTACTTAACGGCCCCGAGAGTTTCGCTCTGATAAAGCGTCTGCAACATTGGATCCTGAATCGGCTGGTCGATCCGAACATCGATGACGCCGCCTTTACCCTGGGTCGCGTACCCCTGGCCCTCGGCGGTCATTGGAACTATCAGCACTATCATGAGAGTTTGGGAGATGATCTGTTGCTGCTCCCCTTGCCTGATTTCGGCACCGGTAGCAAAACGGGGCAGGGGTCCTGGTGTTGGGCTATCAGTGCCGATACCCGGCAAGCAAAAAAAGCCGCTTCGTTCCTGACCTACCTCTTGCAAACGGAGGAGGTTCTGGCCATGACCAACGCCAACAGCGCCGTCCCCGCCACCCGGTCCGCGATAGCTCTCTCACCCTTGTACCGCAACGGTGGCCCCCTTCACCTGTTTGTCGAACAACTCGAAGGTGGATACGCCGTACCGCGTCCCCGTACTCCGGCCTACCCGGTAATTACTGCGGAGTTTCAACGAATCATCGACGGTATCCGCAGTGGTGGCAAGATACAACCCCGTCTCGACAGGGCCGTAAAAGTGATCGACCGCGAAATTGCAGATAATCGGGGTTATCCCTGGGTGGGAAAACAGTGACTCGACGTTTCGGCGATCAGACACCGGCAGCCCTACTGATGGTGGCTCCGGCACTGGTGGGATTAGTGCTGTTTGTCCTGTTGCCCTTCCTGGCGGCTCTGGTGCTTGCGTTTACCGATCTGCGACTCGGTTCGCCCTTGCCGGTGCACTTCGTAGGTTTTAAACAGTTCCAGCAGCTATTGAGTCATCCCGATTTTCCCCATGCACTGGGAAACACCTTCCTGTTCGCGATCCTGGTGGTGCCGATACAAACCACTCTGGCCCTGGGGCTGGCTCTGCTGCTTAATCAAGGGTTGCCTGGTACCCGGGCCTTGCGTACCCTTTTCTTTATGCCGGTGGTCTTTCCAATGTCGCTGGTCGCGGTGATCTGGTCACTGATTTA
>JARRQD010000388.1:0-3120 GCA_037382205.1 Candidatus Thiodiazotropha sp. | reverse complement strand
CCGTCGCTTGAGTGTCTGCATCAACGCTTCAATGTAGGTGGCAGCTATTTGATCCAGTGTCTCTCCAGGCAGCTTGGAAAGCAATCGTCCCAGTCTCTGGTAAGCGGCTTGGGAGTGGGCCATCACCAGGTATTTGTGGTCTGTGTGAAAGTTGATCAGTTTGGCGGCGGATAACCCCTGCTGCTCAAGTTGGTGCCAGCGGTGATAGACGTAGACACGGTTGATGAAGTTCTCCCGCAGTACTGGATCATTGAGTCGGCCCTCTTCTTCTACGGGCATATTCGGTAGCTGTTTCATCAGCAGTTTGGCAAAGATACCATGGCCTTTTCGTTGTGCATGAGTACCTTGTTCTGAATAGACCTTAACCCGTGACATGCCACAGCTGGGTGAATCCTTTTTTAGAATATAGCCGCTCAGATGCCCAAGTCGTGCGGTTTGTTCAAGGGTGTATGCTTGCATCTGCATGGTAAAATCATTGCTCGGATCGGCAACCCCAACCAGCTGAGGGTTATCGGGATCACCCACCAGTCTGATGGTTGCTCGCGGCACACCAAGACCAATGCCTGTTTCTGGACAGAGTGGATGAAAATCGAAGTAGTCCTGGAGTGTGTTGGTGACAAAATTGTCTTTTTTGTGTCCACCGTCATAGCGTACCTGGTGTCCAAGCAGACAGGCGCTGATGCCAATCATCGGTTTGTGATTTGTGGGCTGTTTGTTCACTTTTAACCACCTCTATTCGAGCGGCGTTTGATCCTCTCCCAACGCTGCAACGCTTTTTGTCGTGAGCTCTGCAAGTCGATCATAGGTTTAGGGTAGGTTTTTCCCAAGCGGATGCCAACCTTCAACAGCTCGCTGGTGTTTGCCTCCCAGGGGGCATAAAGGGCTCGCTTGGATAAGCCTGACAGTTCGGGTAGCCAATGCCTGATATACACCCCATCAGGATCAAAGCGCTCTGCCTGCCTTAGCGGATTGAAAATCCGGAAATAGGGTGCTGCATCGGCGCCACAGCCGGCGCTCCACTGCCACCCCAGACTGTTATTAGCAAGGTCTGCATCAACCAAGGTGTCCCAGAACCAACGCGCACCCTCAAGCCAGTGAATACCCAGATTTTTACACAGCAGTGAGGCAACAATCATGCGGACTCTGTTGTGCATCCATCCGGTTTGCCAGAGCTCTCGCATACCGGCATCTACAATGGGTATGCCGGTTTTACCCTGTTGCCATAATTCGAGTAAGTTTTTGCTTCTTTTGCCCCTCTGCCAGGGGTAGTTACTAAACCGCGTGTCGAAGGGTTGTCGATCTGTTTGGGGAAAATGAGTCAACAGATAGATGGCGAACTCACGCCAAGCCAATTGGCGCAGATATTGATTTGCTCCCTCATCTAAGTTAACTGCCGCTGTCTCGGCGAGCCTCGCTTGAATACCCGTGGCGATCTGAATTGGGCTGACCTCACCAAAATGAAGATGTGCCGACAATCGAGATGTATCCGATCGATCTGGCCTGTCTCTGTCTGTGTGATAGCCAGCAATACTCTCATCCAGGAATCGATCCAGTGTGTAAAGCGCTCCCGCTTCTCCAGGTCGCCAATAGTCATGGAAGGGTTGATGCCAGGGTTTATCTGATATCAACTCCAGTGCGTTGAGATCAAGTGAGTCTGTTTGACTGGGTAGAGGTGGTAGGGATTGGGGCGCTGGCTGTGGCGATCGATTGTGTATGCCCAGTTTCTGTAACGCCCTCCAGAAGGGTGTAAAAACTCGATAACTGCCGCCATCACGACGTTTTATTGAATCGCTGGGCAGCAGTTGAGAGCTATTGAATTCATGACAAGCTACTCCGGCTTTGCCGAGCTCTTTGTGAATCTGTGCGTCCCGTTTCACCAGCGCTGGGTCAGCTAAGCCGCTGAAAAACAGCTGCTGACATTGGTGTTTTGACGCCAGTGAACGTAATACCTCCAGGCTTTGGCCCCTGGCAATGATCAGGGCTGAACCCAGCTGGCGAAGCGCTAGATCCAGTGCGCTAAGGCTGTTGTGCAGCCACCAGTTGGAGGCTTCACCTGGGCTCCATGGTTGCGCCTCTTGTGGGGCATGGATATAGATCGGCAGCAGCGCTTCTGAATCACGGATTGCAGCCAACAGAGCTGGATTGTCTGTCAATCTCAGATCCCTTCTGAACCAGAGGATCGAGCAGTGCATGATCAGCGGCCTGTAGCCAGTCTGTCGTCAATCTGAACAACTGCAGCAGCCAGATCAATAGCCAGAGGTATGGCGCCAGCATCAAGAATCTCAGCTTGATGGGTTTGCGCGATGGTGCCGCCGACAAATACCGGTTCGGTCAATTTTTGCACCAGTGCAGGTAGATGGCTCTGCAGCAGTGCAATCGGCGGTTCCAAGCTGCCGTAAAGTATCAGCGCTTCGCTGTAGGTGCGGTTGATGGTCAGTGGCAGATGTTGCAACCCCAGGTCAGGACCTAAAAGGACTGGTCGATATCCCTGAGTCATCGCTTTCAAGCTGAACAGTAGAAGCTCCACCTCGCTGAATTCGTTTGGTAGGCAGGCTCCGAGCAGCCGTTTGCCATGAGTATGGGTAAGCTGATGATGAAAGCGTGCCCCGAGCTTGTTGCGCAGGTAGGTATGAAAGAATCGACTCTCCACCTCAGCCAAAGGCTGACTGCTGCGCCTTTGGCGCAATTCATGGAGCATCGGTTGCAGCAACAGACGGGTGACCAGTTCGATCGGGTAGAGCGATAAGGCCTCATTGTAGCGGCTATCAAGGGCATTATCGTCGAATTCGGCAATCGCCTGTAGCATTTTGCTGCGATAGGTTTGCCAGGCATCACGCTCTTCGACCTGGGATGTATCGATGGCTTGCAAAGCTGTAGCGTTTCCAGAGAGTCGTTTTTTTACCTGTCCGATCGATATTCCCTGATCGATAAAATCCATAATCCGTCGGATCAGCTGGATGTGTTCGTCGGTATAGAGGCGATGTCCTTTGGGGGTTCTTTCCGGGTTTATCAGTCCGTATCGTCTCTCCCAGGCGCGCAGGGTAACGGGATTAATGCCGGTTAGCTCTGAGACCTTGCGAATTGGATAATAACCGTTGTTATATGAGGGTTGTTCGTTCA
>JARRQD010000387.1:0-3134 GCA_037382205.1 Candidatus Thiodiazotropha sp. | reverse complement strand
TCCATCGATGAGCACATCCCCTGAGTGCAGTTTTGGTGCTAAGTCCGCCAGCAGATCATCCACCCTGCCGGCCGGGATCATCATCCAGATCACCCGGGGAGACTGGTAATTCTTTGTCACCAAGCATACGATTGCCAAGGCGAACACAGCTGTGAATTCAAGGTGATCAATCTGGAACCTTCTCCCAGATAACCAACCTAAACACCCTAGTGTAGCGTCCTATATAAAGCGTGCATTTAGAAAGCCACTCAAGCCGCGAGTGCAAGGCGCGGCCCGCCGGGAATGGCGGTTCCCTTTCCAAGGGCGGCAACGCCGCAATCGTGGCTTGAGTGGCTTGCCGCAGGGCGAGCTAAGCGATTGAAACACCACTTCATGATAGTCCTCGTCTAAATGTATGATTTATATCGGACACTACACGAGATTGTACTGTTGACTGCTAAATAGCCACCATATGCTGTCGCTCATCGAACATCCAAAACAGGAGCTTATAGATGTTTCGCTCGTTCTTTCCCAAACCCGGTCTGTTCTTTCTTTCAGCGTTTGCCTGGATCACCCTGGCGGCCGCTGTCTGGTATCTCGCGGGTGATGCACTGGGTGCAGCACTGGGATTTGCTCCAGCTGATCCTGATGCAGATCCGGTTATCGGTATAGGCTTTTTTCTGACACCGCAGTTTCTTTGGTTTTGCTGCTACTACACTATTACAGCGGGGTTGTTCTCACTATTCTGGTTCCTCTACTCACCTCACCCCTGGCAGCGCTGGTCAATTGTCGGTTCAATCCTGATATTGTTCTCCACCTATTTTTCAGTACAAGTAACTGTGGCGATTAATGAATGGCGACGCCCATTCTTTGATGCCGTACAAAACGCACTATCAGGCGATGGCAGCGTTACCACGGGAATCCTCTCTGGACTCATGATTGATTTTGCCAATATTGCCTTTGTTGCGATTCTGGTGACAGTTGCAACCAGTTTTTTTGTCAGCCATTACGTATTCCGCTGGCGCACTGCCATGAACAACTATTACGTATCACGCTGGGACGAGGTACGTAACATCGAGGGTGCCGCACAACGTATTCAGGAAGATACCATGCGATTTGCCGATATCATGGAGAACCTGGGGGTAAAAATCATCGACTCAGTGATGACTCTCTTCGCCTTTCTACCCATCTTGTTCACCCTCTCATCCTATGTCACAGAGCTGCCGATCGTTGGTAAGATAGCCGCCCCCTTGTTCAATGCCGCTTAAGCTTGGACGATACTCCTTACCGGATTACTCGCTATTGCCGGTATAAAACTACCTGGACTCTATTTCCGTAATCAGCGTGTTGAAGCGGCATATCGCAAGGAGCTTGTTTATGGTGAAGACGATGCTGATCGAGCCCGCCCTCCAACACTAAGCACGCTCTTTAAAGATGTGCGCACAAACTACTTCCGACTCTACTTTCACTATTTTTACTTTAATATCGTGCGCTACAGCTACCTCCAGGCGGACAATATTTTTGTCTATCTGATCCTGGTACCTACCATTGTCGCTGGCAAGATTACCTTCGGTCTGTTGCAGCAGATACTGACTGCGTTCGGCCAGGTATCATCGTCGTTTCAATACCTGGTTAACTCCTGGACAACGATTGTTGAACTACAGTCGATCTACAAGCGTCTTGCCGCCTTTGAATCATGTTTCGACAAGCACCTGCAGCCTGAAACACCCCTGACTACTCTGGCAACAAAAACGGAGTTGTAGTGGGATGGATACCAACCCCATCCACCACGGCATGTTGGATGTCGAGAGAAACAGAATATCGTCGTTGTTGCGACCGACACCGTCGAGTTGATTGAGAAACTCATTGACCGAGGTCCTGCCATGAACCGATGAGGTTTTAGAGCGGACAAAGGCCAAGGTATCAAGCTCAACGATGTCAGAAAAGTGAATTAGAGATCAAGTCTGCCTCGTCCTCAAAAGTGAGTTCGAGAAGGCATGCGACAAACAGTGACAGCAGTTACGCATTGAGTGGCTGCGATGACAAATATTCCATGCCAGCCAGTATCTGCCTGGAAGTTCAGACTCTGCTCGCTCGTCAAGATTTCTTAACGAACTCTGATTTTAGCTTCATCGAACCGATACCGTTGATCTTGCAGTCGATGTTGTGGTCACCCTCCACCAGTCGGATATTCTTTACCTTGGTACCGACCTTGACCACCGAGGAGCTGCCTTTGACCTTCAAATCCTTGATCACCGTAACGCTGTCGCCATCGCTCAGGCGATTGCCATTGGCGTCTTGCACCGTCAACTCATCGGTCTCCTGTGATTCTCCCGGCGCCCACTCGTGAGCGCACTCTGGACAGATCAGCAGGCGGCCGTCTTCATAGGTGTATTCGGAACCGCAGGCAGGACAATGGGGGAGATGGCTCATGATGTTATGTACCATTGTTGTTGCAATTGAAATATGAGGGGCTTGTCATGACAAGCCAGAAAACAGCACATGGTAACAGTAATGGCGTGATAACTCAGCTGTTGGGAGCAGGATTGCTCCCTCTCATATCCGTCAAATCATAAAATGCGCACCCGCACCTCAACCTCTATCTCAGCCTTGATTTTGTTAGGCGCTAGGAAACTGCCCGAAAAAGGCCTGACAGAGGCCATTGACGCCTTCTACAATGGCCAAATCCTCCACATCGTCCAGGGAGACCGACACACCCAAGGCCTGGCAATCCTGAATCACCCGCAAGACCAGCGTGATGTCCTCCAACGCGGAGGTCTCCAGCACCTCCAGCTCAAGTTGTTGCGGTCTGATCAAGGGATAGCTCGACAGCAGACTCGCGAGACGGCGGGAGAAACCGGGTTGTTGAAAGTGGCATCCCGAAATGTTCATACTGACGCTGGTTTTCAGTCGCCTATGGCGCTCGGCAACGCCCCGGGCTTCTCGCCGGACGAAATGGTCCGCATCAACCGCGCCGAAGCCTCCATCCGGATCATGCCCCTGCTCTCCGGCGAGGTGGCCGTGGGCACCGTGGTCCTGGACGGCCTGACCCTGAACCTGGCCAAGAACAAAAAAGGCGTGACCAACTGGGACGACTTGGCCAAGGGCGGCGAATCCTCCACCGGAGCAGCCGAGACCGCCACGGGTTCGGAAAC
>JARRQD010000386.1:0-3526 GCA_037382205.1 Candidatus Thiodiazotropha sp. | reverse complement strand
TTAAAAAAACCACCCCTCACAATTCAGTGAGGGGGGATATGGTTAAGCAAGAATCTCAGATGAGATTACTCCTGCTTATTCTTCTCCAGGCTCCAGGTTCTATCAGTTGAACCCAGCGGCTTGCCATCATCACCAAGCTCGGTATATTCCCACTTGAGCTTGCCGTAGAGCAGGCTGACCACTTCCATGGGTTTAACGTCTTGTGAATTGCAGCTAGGCATCACCGACTGAACGATGACATTTTCCATGGTGTACTTCATGAAAATATGCTTGTCACCAGCGGCTTCACACAGATGGACTTCAACCTTCGGTATGTGTTCACCCTTGGCGCATTTGATATTCAGGTCAGGGGTGCTCTTATCGATCTCCTTGACCCCGACAAAGGGTTCAAAGTCAGCACGTCCACCAGTACGTCCACCAGTACCACTGGCGCCTGAAGTGGGTTGGGTAACGCCATGACTGATACTTTGCAGCTCAGTCCAGCCCTTGTGCTGATCGTCCGTACTTTCACCGTCTGCGCCATCGATCTTCCAAAACATATCAACTGCCATAATTATTTCCTCGTAGTAGTTGAGATTAACGAATTTAAGCTGTCTTCTCTGAAGGCAACTTAGATACCAAACGTAATGAAACTGTCAAACCTTCCAACTGATAATGGGGCCGCAGGAAAAACTTCGAAGTGTAGTATCCTGGATTCCCCTCAACTTCAGCGACAACGACTTCAGCCGCCGCAAGCGGCTTACGGGCTTTGTCCTCTTCTGAAGCTGTACCTGGGTTAGGTTCAACATAGTTCATAATCCATTTATTAAGCCATTTCTCCATGTCATCACGCTCTTTAAACGAGCCTATCTTGTCACGCACAATACATTTCAAATAGTGTGCGAAGCGGCAACTTGCGAACAGATAGGGCAATCGGGCAGCTAAATTTGCGTTGGCTGTCGCATCAGGATCGTCATACTCCGATGGTTTTTGTAGAGATTGCGCACCGATGAAGGCGGCAAAGTCGGAGTTTTTGCGATGCAACAGTGGCATGAATCCATTCTTGGCCAACTCGGCCTCACGTCGATCGGATATAGCGATCTCTGTGGGGCACTTCATATCCACCCCACCATCATCGGTAGGGAAGGTGTGGGTCGGCAGGCCTTCCACGGCACCGCCTGATTCTACACCACGGATTCTTGTTGTCCAGCCATACAGCTTAAAGGCGCGATTGATGTTAACGGCCATGGCATAAGCTGAGTTGGACCAGGTGTATTTGTTGTGGTCTGCGCCTTCGGTGTCCTCTTCAAAGTCAAACTCTTCAACCGGGTCGGTCTTTGCCCCATAGGGCAGGCGCGAGAGAAATCTCGGCATCGCTAGACCGATGTAACGGGAGTCGTCAGACTCTCTGAGGGAGCGCCAGGAGGCGAATTCTGGTGTTTGAAAGATTTTTGTCAGATCCCTGGGATTTGATAGCTCTTGCCAGGAATCCATCTGCATCACTGTGGGCGCAGCACCGGCAATAAACGGTGCATGAGCGGCAGCGGAAATTTGCGCCATGCCATTGAGCAGCTCAACATCTGGCGGTGAGTGATCGAAATGGTAGTCACCCACCAGGCAGCCGTAAGGTTCACCACCGAACTGGCCATACTCTTCCTCGTAGACCTTTCTAAAAATCGGGCTCTGATCCCAGGCGGTGCCTTTAAACTTTTTCAGGTTTTTACCCAGCTCTTTTTTCGAGATGTTCATGACCCGGATCTTCAGCATCTCATCGGTCTCAGTGTTATTGACCAGATGGTGCAGACCACGCCAGCTGCCTTCGAGCTTCTGAAAGTCCTCGTGGTGAAGGATCAGGTTGACCTGTTCGGTGAGCTTCTTGTCAATTTCGGCGATGATTCCTTCGATGGTCTCAACCGCATCATCAGAGATGGTGCCGGTCTCTTTCAGAACCTGCTCTGCAAGGGTCTGTACAGCGCTGGTTACGGCCTCCTTGGTACGCTCTGTCTTCGGCTTGAACTCCTGTTGCAACAGCGCTGAAAACTCGTCCGGTGCAACACTTTCGCCTACTTCGCCCGCTGTTTGTTGGGTATCTGTCTCAGCCATATTTTACTCCTCAGCGGTTGAATCGTCAGATGATGCATCATCCGGGTTAGGGGAAGAGGCTAGGGATTGCAGCAGGGTTGGATTGTTCAAGGCCTTGGCAATCAGCTCTTCTGCGCCCGCTTTACCATCCATGTAGGTCAGCAGATTAGCCAATTGGGTTCTTGCATCCAACAACTGACGCAGCGCGCCAACCTTTTTGGCCACCGCAGCCGGTGAAAAGTCATCCATGCTTTCGAAGGTGATATCAACGCTGATATTGCCTTCTCCGGTCAGCGTATTGGGTACCCTGAAAGCGGTCCTGGGCTTCATGGCTTTGAGCCTTTCATCGAAGTTGTCCACGTCAATTTCCAGCATCTTTCGATCAGCGATGGGGGGTAGCGGCTCTTCGGGTTTTCCCGAGAGGTCTGCCATTACGCCCATGATGAAGGGCAACTGAACCATCTTCTCAGCACCATAGAGCTCCACGTCATACTCTATCTGTACTCTGGGTGCTCGGTTTCGGGCTATGAACTTTTGGCTGCTCTCTTTTGCCACGGTCTACCTCTCTATAAATATGCTCTATACCTTACCGGTATGGTTGTTATCTAAAGCGGGCCCTTGCCCCAATCATCGACCTATCTATCTTCCTGCTTCCAGAGAAAATCGAAATGGGAAGAACCACCGGGTGCAAGATCCTGCACGATTTCATAAAAGTCCATTTTTACCAGTCGCTTCGCCCGGTCGAGTAACAGCGGTATAGGACTGGATGGCTCATTTTTTTCGTAATATTGTGCAATGCGCTCAAGGGTCTTGATCACATCGTCACGATTGTTGATCTCGCCGGGCGCGGCAGTTTGGGGCTGTGCCGCTTGGCTGGATCCCGCTGCTGCAGGCTCGGATGCCTCGGCAGAGGTGCTCAGCCCACAGCGCTGTGAAACTTCGTCGGCAATCTCTTTCAATAAATCGGCCAAGCTGCTGAGATCCGGTGTCCTCATCGCTGGCTTCTCGAAAAGCGGCATCAATCTGGTCGAGGGAGAGATCCTGGGGGTCGCTATCGGTTTTTTGCAGGTTACCGTTGGCCAGCTGGATGTCTCGATAACTGAATTTACCCATTACGGTGGAGGAGACCACAGGGATCTTATTGATGCCGGCTAGGGAGTCGAAGGGAGCGCAGATATTGATCAGCGTATTGATTCTCAGTGTTGGATCGTTTGCATCATCTGGATCGAGCTGAGGATGTACCGACTCCCAGTAGTTGTCCAGATAGCCTTTAATCAATGCCAGACCATCGGTCAAACCGTCAAAACCATCGGTGCGTATCAGGGCTTGGGTGAGATAAACGGCTGCTCGTTGGTCTCTGCTCTTGCTGGCCACCTCCAGAGACTTTTTCTTCAGCTCCCGCCAATCCGGGTCTTCAGCTGGAATGATGATAACTCCGAACTGTTGCTCCTCTTTACCCTCAGCG
>JARRQD010000385.1:0-3167 GCA_037382205.1 Candidatus Thiodiazotropha sp. | reverse complement strand
TGGGCCGGTAATTCAGCGGGCAAGTGAGCGGGCGCTGGAGTATCATGTCAGCCTGAGAGATGTGCTGGACATGGTCAGTCGTTTCAGGCAGATGGACAGGGAAACCCCTGTGGTGCTGATGGGCTATTTGAATCCTATCGAGGTCATGGGCTATGAGAACTTTACACAGCAGGCAGTGAACGCCGGTGTGGATGGAGTGCTGGTGGTCGATCTGCCTCCTGTAGAGGGCCAGGAATTCCAGCAGATACTGCAGCAGAAAGGTCTTGATCAGATCTATCTCGTGGCGCCTACCAGCACAACAGAGCGTATCCAGCGGATTTGTGAACTTTCAGGTGGCTTCGTTTACTATGTCTCCATAAAAGGGGTCACTGGAGCCAGCCACCTGGATTTAAAGAGTTTGGATGAAAAATTAACCCAGATTCGACAAAGTACCGATCTGCCTGTGGGCGTTGGCTTCGGCATTAAAGATGCCGAGACAGCCGCAGCGGTCTCCCAAGTGGCTGATGCTGTAGTGGTTGGCAGCGCTCTGGTTTCACGGGTTGAGGCACTGGCCGATCAGCCAGATAAGATTGGCGCCACATTGAGAGAGCTGTTGCTCAGTATGAGACAGGCGATCGACAGCGCCAGCGCCGAAACCTGAATAGATAAATATAAAGGTTAACTACAAGCTATGAGTTGGTTCGAAAAACTGATGCCGAGTCGGATCCGAACGGATGCCGGCCACAAGCGAGCAGTCCCTGAGGGATTATGGGCCAAATGTCCCGGTTGCAGTGCGATTCTCTATCGAGCTGAAATGGAAAGAAATCTCGATGTTTGTCCAAAATGTCACTACCACAATCGAATCGGCGCCAGACGGCGTATTGAGACTTTTCTCGACCCTGAGCCTCAGGAGGAGATCGGCGCGAATCTGGAGTCGGTGGATCCGCTGAAATTTAAAGACAGTAAGAAATATAAGGAGCGCCTTGCACAGGCACAGAAGGGGTCCGGCGAGCGGGATGCCCTGGTTGCGATACATGGCCAGTTGAAAGGGATGGACATCATGGTTGCCGCATTTGAATTCAGTTTCATGGGTGGATCCATGGGCTCGGTGGTGGGGGAACGCTTCGTGCGCGCCGTCAATATGGCGCTGGAACGCCATATCCCGCTGGTCTGTTTCTCCGCCTCCGGTGGGGCACGCATGCAGGAGTCCCTGTTTTCGCTGATGCAGATGGCCAAGACAAGCGCCGCCCTTGAGCGTCTTCAGAGACGTGCGCTGCCGTTTATCTCCGTGATGACGGATCCGACCATGGGTGGGGTCTCGGCCAGTCTGGCGATGCTTGGAGATATCAATATCGCAGAACCCAATGCGTTGATCGGTTTTGCCGGCCCCAGGGTAATTGAACAGACTGTGCGTGAGAAGTTACCGGAAGGCTTTCAGCGCAGTGAGTTCTTACTCGAACATGGGGCCATCGATATGATCATCGATCGTCGCGATATGCGTGATCGTATCTCTGATCTGATCACCATCCTGATGAGTCAGCCCAGGGCCTGACCATCAGCTGAATGGTCATCAAGCTTGGATTTTGACCCCACTCCTTTGATCCGTTTGCGATAACCAGTAATGCGCTTCAACTCACTCGAGCAGTGGCTCGACTGGCAAACTACCCTGCACCCCAAGGAGATCGAACTCGGCTTGGAACGGGTGGCGAGTGTCTGGCGGCGACTCAATCCTGCAGGTTTGCCATCACAGGTGGTCACTGTTGCCGGTACCAATGGCAAGGGTTCCAGTGTGGCCATGCTGGAGAGTATCTATCGTCAGGGCGGTTACCGGGTTGGCGCCTACACTTCACCCCATCTGGTGCGCTACAACGAACGGATTAGGATCAATGGCCAGGAGGTGACGGATGAGATGCTCTGTGTGGCTTTTGAACAGGTCGATCAGGCTCGGGGTGAGACTGTTCTGACCTACTTTGAATTTGCCACCCTTGCCGCGCTAATGATCTTCGCCGATCAAAACCTGGATCTGGTGATTCTGGAGGTTGGCCTGGGGGGCAGGCTGGATGCGGTCAATATTATCGATGCCGATCTGGCGCTGATTACAACCGTCGATATTGATCATACCGATTGGCTGGGAGAGAGCCGGGAGGAGATCGGACTCGAGAAGGCCGGCATCATGCGAGCCCAACAGCTGGTCGTGATTGGCGACAGCGAGATACCACAGAGTGTGCTGGGATACGCCCAAGAAATTGGCGCCGATCTCTACCTTGCCGGTCGAGACTTCAATGCTAGCATCCGTGACGAACTCATACAGTGGCAGAGGGTAGGGGGTGAGCCGCTGAGTATCGCTCTGCCCCGCTTGTCAGGCCGTGGTCAGTTGCAGAATATCAGTGCAGTGCTGATGATCAGCGATCTGCTTCAATCAGTTCTGCCGTTGCAGCAGCGACTGCTTGAGCAAGGCCTTAGAGATGTCGGTCTAAGGGGGCGTACACAGTTGATTGAGGGGCAGCCCTGTCTGCTGCTGGATGTGGCTCACAATGTCCAGGCTGTGTCCCTACTCAAAGAGTACCTGGATCGGCTCGATTGGCCGGGAAGGGTCTATGCGTTGTTCGGATTACTCAAGGACAAAGATACCAGTGCGATTGTGCAGCTTCTCCACTCAACCATATCCGAGTGGCATTTGGTTGATCTGCCAGGGGTACGAGGGCAGTCGTCCGAACAGTTGGCGAGGGTGGTTCAGGAGTATGGGGGGGCTGTACCGGTGCACGCTTATCGGGATTTCCATAGTGCCTATCGGGCGGTTCAGCGTAGCGCCAATGCAGAGGACTTGATTTTGGTCTTTGGCTCCTTCCTGATCGTCGGTGATGCTCTGGATCTGCTTGAACCTAAAAAAATCAATTGACCGCGCCATTCTAATAGCAGGTGTTTGATTATGATGAAAAGAGCTTTGATGGTTATGGTTACCTACTGGGAGAATCACGCTACAGCATGAATTGCACGCTTGTAGCGGCGCATGGCGGCGTTGCAACGCCTTGGAATAGCAGGCTATTCCGCGTCGTTGCGCGCTGTGCAGGGATGCACAAGTGTCGCGGGCACATGGATGTGTAGGAGCGACCCTTGCCCTGCACCACCACAAGCGCACCCTTCACGCTGTCCAACTGATCTTTTTAGGTTGAACCAAGATCGAAATC
>JARRQD010000384.1:0-3181 GCA_037382205.1 Candidatus Thiodiazotropha sp. | reverse complement strand
GTGATGGCCGCCGTCAGCGTGGTCTTGCCGTGGTCTACGTGACCAATCGTGCCCACATTGACATGCGGCTTTGTGCGTTCGAATTTTTCCTTGGACACAGTGCTACCCCTATACCCGTTACTGTTTCTTGATTACGGCGTCGGCAATGCTGGCCGGCACCTCTGCATACTTACCGAATTCCATGCTGTAGTTGGCACGACCCTGAGTGGCCGAGCGCAGATCGGTTGCATAACCGAACATCTCAGACAATGGAACTTCAGCTCTGATCTGACGACCGGCAGGCGCATCATCCATACCCTGCACGATTCCGCGACGACTGTTGAGGTCACCCATAACATCACCCATATATTCCTCAGGGGTGGTTACCTCAACTTTCATGACTGGCTCCAGCAGAACTGGTTTGGCTTTCGCCGCACCCTCTTTAAAACACATGGAACCAGCGATCTTAAAGGCCATTTCGCTTGAGTCGACGTCATGGTATGAACCGTCGTAAAGCGTAACCTTGACATCCACCATTGGGTAACCGGCGATAACACCGTTGCCCATAGCTTCTTGAATACCTTTGTCTACCGCTGGAATATATTCACGCGGTACCACACCACCAACGATCTCGTTGACGAATTCATATCCGGCGCCAGCTTCCTGAGGCTCGATCTTCAGGTAGACATGACCAAACTGACCACGACCACCGGACTGACGTACGAACTTGCCTTCCTGCTCGACGGAAGCACGGATGGTCTCCCGGTAGGCCACCTGTGGCGCACCAACGTTCGCTTCAACTTTGAACTCGCGACGCATCCGGTCGACAATGATGTCGAGATGCAGCTCACCCATGCCAGAGATGATGGTCTGACCTGACTCTTCGTCTGAGCTGACACGAAAAGAGGGATCTTCCTGGGCCAGCTTAGAGAGTGCGATACCCATCTTCTCCTGATCACCTTTGGTCTTTGGCTCAACCGCAACCGAAATAACCGGCTCAGGGAACTCCATCCGCTCAAGAGTAATCGGTTTGTCGAGTGCACACAGGGTATCACCGGTTGTGACGTCTTTCAGACCGACCGCAGCGGCGATATCACCGGCCAACACTTCCTTGATCTCTTCACGAGAGTTGGAGTGCATCTGCAAGATACGACCAACACGCTCTTTCTTACCCTTGACCGGGTTGTAGACATGGTCACCGGACTTCAGCACACCGGAATAGGCTCTGAAGAAGGTCAGGGTTCCAACAAAGGGGTCGGTGGCGATCTTAAAAGCCAATGCTGAGAAAGGTGCATTGTCATCAGAAGGACGCTCTTCCTCAGTACCTTCAGCATCGTCCAGAATACCGGTGATTGCAGGAACATCCACAGGAGAAGGCATCAGCTCAATGATTTTATCGAGGACCGCCTGAACACCTTTGTTCTTAAAAGCAGAGCCACAGGTCACTGGAACAATCTCCAGTTTCAAGGTACGAATTCTCAGACCCTCAAGGATCTCCTCTTCTGAGAGATCACCGTCTTCGAGGTATTTTTCCATCAATTCGTCAGAGGCTTCAGCCGCCGCTTCGACCATGTGCTCGTGCCACTCATCACAGGTATCTTGAAGATCGGCTGGAATATCGGCGTACTCAAACTCAACACCCATATTCTCTTCACTCCAGACGACCGACTTCATCTTCACTAAGTCGATCAGTCCTCTAAAGCCCTCTTCTGCACCAACCGGCACCTGGATCGGCACTGCACTGGCGCCCAGACGCTCTTTTAACTGCTCAACGACACGGAAGAAGTCGGCGCCCATACGGTCCATCTTATTGACGAAGGCCATACGGGGAACATTGTATTTGTTGGCTTGACGCCAGACAGTTTCAGATTGAGGCTCAACACCACCAACTGCACAGAGTACGAATACAGCGCCGTCGAGTACACGCAGTGAACGCTCCACCTCAATGGTGAAATCCACGTGTCCGGGGGTGTCGATTATGTTGAAACGATGCTCAGGGAATTGCTGAGCCATACCGCTCCAGAAACAGGTTGTGGCTGCTGAGGTAATGGTGATACCGCGCTCTTGCTCCTGCTCCATCCAGTCCATGGTGGCTGCGCCATCATGTACCTCACCAATTTTGTGGGAGACGCCTGTATAGTAGAGCACACGCTCAGTTGTCGTCGTCTTACCAGCATCAATATGCGCCATGATACCGATATTGCGATAGCGCTCGATAGGAGTTTTCCGTGCCACGTTACAAACCTGTTTTTAAAGAGCTAAAAAGTTAAGTGTTAAACGACCGCTTACCAGCGATAGTGTGAGAATGCCTTGTTGGCCTCCGCCATGCGATGCGTATCATCCTTCTTTTTGACTGCCGCGCCTTTGTTTTCCGAAGCGTCGAGCAACTCACCCGCCAGACGATAAGCCATCGACTTCTCGCTGCGTTTGCGGGACGCATCAATCAGCCAACGCATTGCCAGAGAGTTACGACGGTTAGGACGAACCTCCACAGGCACCTGGTAGGTAGCGCCACCAACGCGACGGGATTTCACCTCGACCAGCGGACGGACATTTTCCAGCGCAGTCTCAAGCAGCTCCAGCGGCTCACCGCCCCGCTTCTCGACCACGTTGTCCAACGCACCGTATAGAATCTTTTCGGCGACTGACTTTTTACCGTCCTGCATCACCATATTGATGAATTTGGCCAGTAGTTCACTCCCGTACTTGGGATCCGGCAGGGCTTCACGCCGTGCTGCAACTCGTCTTCTTGGCATTGCTCTATCTCAAACCTGTTGATTATGTTAGATCCGCAGACCTTAGCCTTTGGGCCGCTTAGCACCATACTTGGAGCGACCTTGACGCCGCTTCTCAACACCGGAGGTATCGAGACTACCGCGCACCACATGATAGCGAACACCAGGCAAGTCCTTGACACGACCGCCACGAATTAACACTACAGAGTGCTCCTGCAGGTTGTGGCCCTCACCACCGATGTAGCTTGAGACCTCGTAGCCATTGGTCAGTCTGACACGAGCCACCTTACGCAGCGCCGAGTTAGGCTTCTTAGGCGTGGTGGTGTAAACACGTGTACAGACACCGCGGCGTTGTGGGCAAGCCTCCAGCGCCGGCACGTTACTCTTCTGGACTTTTCTCTTTCTGGGCTTGCGCACCAGCTGATTGATTGTCGCCATCTATTCCGTCTCCAGAGACGTCATCTTTG
>JARRQD010000383.1:0-3197 GCA_037382205.1 Candidatus Thiodiazotropha sp. | reverse complement strand
GATAAAGTCACCACTGACTTCAATGTTGCCATCACCATCACCATCACCATCATGGTCATGGTCCTGGTCATCGTCATGGTCATCGTCATGGTCATCGTCATGGTCATCATCAAAGTTATAATCAACGCCAGAGATATCGACGATAACGCCAAATACTCGGATTGTGTTGTTATCAATGAATTCAGGAGTGCCTTCGACCTTGGCTGTGTAGTTTCTTGGGCTCTCGTCAAGTTCCAGTTTTGAAGCAATCAGCACACCGTTATCGCTGTAAACCTTGGCTTCCACATAGTCAGCAGCTTCGAGTTGCGACAAAGTGAAGCTGGATTCATGGTCCAGGTCATTTGCCATGATGGTGGAGTTGTTAATCAGAATCGTCTGCCCGAGCAAGGTTATGGTTCGCGCTGTGGTGTCAACATCACCAACCCCCAGGACGCTTGACAGCCCACCCTTTTCCGATGCTTCTGCGCTGAGTTTGATCGTTTCGGCAATGAGTATGCTGCCCTCCATTACCCCATCCACTTCAGCAACCCTGCTAACAGTTAGTAGCGCTGTCTGACCATTATAGATGGTGGCGGATGCATCGACCAATTGGCCGTTCAGAGCAAACAGATTCTGACTGTCCAGGGCGGTAGTGATTCTGCCCTCAATCTTCACCTCATCGCCATCATCGGCGACCAGGGTAGTGCCATTGCCTTCGATTTTAATGGAGTCTGCTTCAAAAACTGTGCCTGAGAAGCTGTTCCCCTTAACCTCAACATTGGTACCCTCCGGTGGGATGGGAAGGGCATTGGCGGCTTCAATTACCAAGCTGCCGATTTGGAACTGAGTCCCGGAAATATTGATGACAATTCCAGACACTTCAAGAAAGTCTCCGGTCCAAGCCAGGGATTCCACTGCTATTCGGGTTGCGAGGATATCGCCGCTGCCATCGGTAAAGCCGCTGACTTCAACGACACTGTTGACCGGTAGTTCAGCTAATGGGGTGGCATCAATGGGATTTTCAAAAACCGTATCCTGATTAATGGAAATGGTTTGATTCATAATCGTCAGGGTGTTAGCGGCAGCAACATCATTACTATCAATCACCCCTTCGATCAGGCTGTCATACTCAACGCTTAAAGCCTCTCCAGTTGCGTTGGTCTGGTCATTACTGCCATTGATTCGCACCACCATACCGATCGCCAGGTCATCCTGGGTGCCATCAGAGTCATTAACAGTGAAACTGGCATTGTCTGTTTCATACTCAATGCCGTTGACAAAGATCGATCCAAAACCGGAGACCCTGCCTTGGGTAACGCCTGTTCCTCCGATACCGCCCTCTGCGACCTGTGAGTCACCGCCGCCGCCACAACTGTATAGCGCACTGATCAATATTGCGCAGACAATCGGGGCAAGAAGCTTGTTGACGCTGCTCATGTCGTTATACATCCTTTTCGAAATAGTAGATTCCAATACCTGCCTGCTTGCGTCCTGTTCCTTTGGAGTCCTGAGCTGTGTCGCGGTCGTGTTGGGCGAGGTATTTGTCACACTCCAAGAGCAGTGCTTGTGATTTTTCAGCGCTTAAACTGCGAAATTCTGGTAAGGCTTCTGCTGGTAAGTTGTCATAGGAAACTTTACGCTGAAAAAATGGCTGATGGCCGCTACCCTGTAAATTATGATCAATCGTGTCTATGAGTAGTTCAACATCGGTGCCAAGTATATGCAGCTTGCTGGTTTCTCCAGTGCGTGGTACGTAACCAGCGCTGAGTAGAGTAATTTTGTCCAATTCATCTTTGGCTATGGTGCCTACCCTGAGAAGCTCATCGTAAATTGCCCTGGGCGGGACATCACCACTGTGTTCGCGTACCAGATCAGTGAAGTTGTTTTTGCCTTTGTCAAATTCCAGTGCTGCGGGTTCGCCTTTTTTGTTTAAAAAGCGTTGATCTCTCAACCATCCAGAGATGACCTTGGCCGCGCGGTTATACTGGTGACTGATCGCGCTGACATCAGGGGCATCGATTTTCTGCTGTCGGCTGACTTCCTTGCGGGTGAGGCCCGTAATGACAGAGACACGAGAGACAGTCTGTTTGCGGCCTGGGATCCCGAACTCCTTTGATGCAATATCCATAAATGTCCATTTGCTCAGATCAGCAAAATCACCATAGGTAAAACCGTTACGCAGCATGAGCCTGACGAGAGGTCGCAACAGCTTCAGGATAGAGGCAGTAAGTACTTTGCGATTTTTGTCCATAATTAAGTATTCAGCTAACCTGTTGTACAACAATTGTCAGCTATGACTTGAAGTTCCATTTCTGTGTGATGTCGTTGATATTAATCAGCCCTGGCTAATTTCCCTAACACAACACATAGCTTTGCAAAAAATCTGCGGTCCTGCTGCGAATTGATCGCCTCTTTCGTTGGGAATATTATCCCAACAGAGCTGATTTGCAAATTATAAACCTATTTTCGTAGGGTTAAAACAGTACATTTGTCACAATTCTTTAGCTAATTGGCCACTTTGCTTGCTGGTTTTAGCCGAAATGTCATGTGCCCCCTCATTCTTTGCTTGAGTATGCCATCAGCTGAGCATGTATCCACCGACCAGAATAGGGTAGATTCCCCTCTTTTTAGGTTAAAGCAACCTGCGAAAAGTTTGGTTATCGTAGAGCGCCCAATCTAGCATTCTGTCCGCAGTCTCTAGCTAATTCCATCCGCGAAGAAAAACCATTGATTCCGAGATCTCAGGAGTATCCGTCACTCTCACCAGCGAACCATTGATCGAGGCATTAAGATAGAAAATGTCCGACTGAGAGGACTCCGTTGACGGCTCGGGTTCCGGGGATAGATCAAGATCCGCCTCGCACAACATATCGTCTTGAATATAAGAAATACAAGAAATACTGTTCAAACCCTGCAACTTTGGAACAAACCCAAGATCGATCAATTGCATTCCACTGGCTGCATCAAATGCCAGAAGCGACATCCCAGAGATTTCCCCATTGCTTAACTCGCCCAGAATGAACTTGCTATACTGTTCTTCTTGATCATTTTTTTGTCCAAAATCCAATTCCGCGGATAGAACTCCCCCCATCCATACAGCATTGGGTGCTTCAAATTGGATATTACCATCCTCATCCATTATCCCAGCATGCAGGGGAAGATAATCATACTCTTTTGATTCATCTAACGCTTGGAAAAAGAAATATTTTCGGTCATTT
>JARRQD010000382.1:0-4585 GCA_037382205.1 Candidatus Thiodiazotropha sp. | reverse complement strand
GCTTTGGTGAAGGTGGTGATGGTTATGTCTCGTCCGAGGGGGTTGGTGCGATTATGCTCAAGCCTCTACATAAGGCCATAGAAGACAGGGACAACATCTATGCCGTCATCAAGGGCAGCGCCGTTAACCATGTCGGTAAAGTAAGCGGGATTACCGTGCCCAGCCCGGTGGGGCAAGCCGATGTTATCGGCGCCTGTTTGGAAAAGGCAGGGCTAGACCCGAGAACCATCAGTTATGTCGAAGCCCATGGGACTGGCACTTCGCTTGGAGACCCTGTCGAGATGCAAGGACTGATCAAGGCCTATAGCCCTTATACGAAAGACACGCAGTTCTGCTCTATTGGTTCGGTTAAGTCGAATATCGGTCATGCGGAGGCCGCGGCGGGCATCAGCGGATTGAGCAAGGTAGCGCTACAACTGCGCAACAAGCTACTTGTCTCCTCTTTACACGCGGAGCCGCTGAATTCACATATCGATTTCCACAATTCGCCGTTTTACGTACAGAAGAAAACAGAGGCATGGCAACGCCCGAAATTGATCCAAGACGGCGGCGAAGTCACGGTTCCTCGCCGGGCCGGTATCAGCTCCTTTGGCGCGACAGGCTCGAATACGCATATTCTATTGGAAGAATACCTGCCTGAAGAGAGTGGGCTTGACGCTGGCGCATGGCCAGAGATTGAGGAAGGCCCCCATCTGGTGCCGCTTTCGGCAAGGACCAAGGAGCGGTTGCAAGCCTATGCGGAAAAACTGCTATCGCACCTGAATAGATTGAAGGGCGATGGAGAAGGCTGCGATCTCGGTGCCCTCGCCTACACGCTACAGGCTGGGCGTGAAGCCATGGAGGAAAGGGTCGCCTTTATCGCTGTGGATCTACCGGACTTAGCCGGGCAATTAGCGGCTTTCGTGGCCAATGATCAGGGTGCCACCCCGGTTCATAGTGGGCAAGTCAAACATGGGACGAACGTTGCTGAATTACTTGCCGAAAATGGGGTGTCCGAGGCACGGATCGCGGCCTGGATCAACAGCGGCAATCTATCTGAGCTTGCCGAGTGGTGGGTCAAGGGCGCAGGCCTGGATTGGGCCTTATTGCATAAGAAAGGCCACAAACCCAATCGGGTCAGTCTGCCGAGTTATCCATTCGCCAAGGAGCGTTACTGGCTTCCCGTGACGGATAAGGGCAATCGTGGATTATTGCAAGCCTCTGCGCCTCTGCACCCCTTGGTGCATGCCAATACATCGGTTCTGGGCGAGCAACGCTTCAGCTCGGTTTTTACCGGTCGGGAGCGCTATCTGAGCGATCACATCATCAAGGGGCGAAAAACGCTTCCTGAGCTCGCCTGTTTGGAAATGGTCAGGGAAGCGGTGGCACAGGCCGTGATGTCCTATGGGCTGAACCGATCGTCGTTGGGCAAAAATCGCTGACTGTCCATACCGCTTTGTTCCCCAAGGAAAACGGCCGTATTACCTTTGAGATATATGGTGGATCCGCAACCACGGGAAATCCGCTGGTGTATGCTCAGGGGGATGTGACGATGGATGCGCCCTCGAAAGTCTCGACATGGGATATCGCGACCTTGAAAGCGAGGCTTGGTACGCGCACGCCAAGCCCCGATCGTTGTTATCAGGCCTTTCAAGCCGTGGGCCTTGTTTTTGGATCTGCCTATCGGGGTATCGAAGCGTTGTACCGGGCCGGCAGTGAGGTATTGTTGAGACTTGCTCGACCTGCCCATACGACCGATGAGGAAGATCGACTGGTGCTGCACCCAGGTTTACTGGAAGCGGCTTGGCAGGGTGTACTCGCGAGTTTCATTGAGGATGGGAAAGCCAAGGCCCTGATTCCCTGCTCATTGGACAGGCTTGATATTTTTACCGACTTGCGTGCCGCCGTATGGGCGGTTGTGCAACCCCGTTCTGAGAGCACTCAATACGATATAGATATATGCGATGAAAATGGAATGGTTTGCGCGCGAATGAGAGGCCTATCCTGCAATGAAATAGAGGAAGAGGCCAGTCATGCGCTTCCGCACCACAAGGTCGAGCTCCTATTTATTCAGCCAGAGTGGCGCGAAGTCGCGTTGCAGGGCAATTCAGATTCGCAGGTCTATGAACAGCATCAGGTGATTCTCTGTGAACAGGAACCCCTTACGGTGGCTGAGATTGAAAGCAGAATGGATGGTGTACAGTGCGTGGGTTTACGATCAGACCGGCAAGGCATCCAAGGGCGCTTCCAAGACTATGCCGCGCAACTGTTCGCAAGAATAAAGGCGATCGTGGTTGCAAAACCCAAAGGCCGGATATTATTGCAGTTACTTGTTCCGTATCACGGGGAGCAGGCGCTCTTCGCCGGTTTTGCCGGGCTTCTGAAAACCGCCCAGTTGGAAAATCCAAAAATCATCGGGCAGCTTGTCGGCATACAAGCTAGAGAGACGGCTGAGCAAATTGTGACGATCCTTACTGAAAACAGCCGGCTATCCGAAACCGCTACCCTGCGTTACGAGGAAGGCAGACGCTGGGTGCAGGGTTGGCGGGAGATGGATTTGCAGGAAAAGCGCCTGCCCTGGGTCAGGGGAGGAACATATCTCATAACTGGCGGCGCCGGTGGTCTGGGCCTGTTGTTCGCCAAGGAGATAGCGCTACAGGCAAAAGGCGCAACACTGATTCTGACAGGGCGGTCACCCTTGGGTAAAAGCAAGAAGAGGGCGCTGGAGGCACTCAAGGACCTGGGCGTCGATGTCGAATATAAGCAGGTCGATGTCAACCGCAAGGATGAAGTATCCGATTTAATGATAGATATCCGTGAAAGCCTTGGTAGTCTGAACGGTATTATCCACAGCGCCGGCGTGATCAAAGATAATTTCATCTTCAACAAACCCCTTGAGGAGTTTGACTCTGTCCTGGACCCCAAGGTGACGGGGTTGGTGAATCTGGATGAGGCTAGCAGCGGATTTGCCCTGGATTTTTTTATCTTGTTTTCTTCGGGCGCGGGCTCCATGGGCAATCTTGGCCAGGTCGACTATGCCACGGCCAACGCCTTCATGGACGCCTATGCCCAATACCGTAACGGACTGGTTTCCGAGAACAGACGCCAAGGCCGGACCTTGTCCATCGCCTGGCCGCTATGGAAAGAGGGAGGGATGCATGTCGATAAGGTGACGGAGAGGATGATGATGCAGAGCATGGGCATGATGGCCATGAGAACGCAGACAGGCATTCAAGCACTCTATCGCGCATTTGCCTCGAATCAGTCTCAGGTATTGGTTATGGAAGGTGACCTGGAACGCATGAGGTCGCGGCTGCTCTCTTGCGGTACGGATTCAGAAAGTGATACGCCAGTGAACGAAGATGTCCGCACAGAGGTGAGGGCCAGGCTGGCGGCAATTGTTTCTAAGATTCTTAATGTGAACCTGGTTGATATCGACAGCGCGGTAGGGTTGACTGAATATGGATTTGAACCCCTGACCTTATCGGAATTAACCGACGCGATTCAGCGCATATATGGTGTTGAACTCAATGATTCCTTTTATCTCGAATATTCGACTATCGATAGCCTGGCCGATTACCTTGCCTCAGGAGGAGAGGGGCCCGTTTGCAGAACGGCGCATGGTTGGGGCGCAACTGTTACGCCAGAATCGGCACCATCCCTAGCGACAGCCCATGTTCAAGTGGAAATTCTGGAGCGTTTGAAGGTGTTGTTCGGGAGGCTTGTCAAACTGGACCCGCTTCAGATTGATGCCGAAGAGCACTTGGATGCCTATGGTCTGGATTCAATCATGGTCACCCAACTCAACCAGTCATTGGCGGAACACTATGGGGGATTGTCAAAGACACTCTTCTATGAATTTCAGACTCTGCAGGGGTTGAGCCAGTATCTGTTGGATGAGCACCACCAAGAGTGTTTGGCTTGGATCGGAATGGGGGCCGATGCAGTTTCCGGTTCGGATACAGAGAGGCGTGGCGAAGGGCATTGCCGGGTAGTGTCCCTAAGAACAAGGCAAGGAGGGAAGGCATTCCGATTGGACAGAAATCAACAGCGTGTCCATCGAGGCGAAGCGATCGCCATTGTGGGAATGAGCGGCCGTTTTCCCAAGGCGAACAATCTCGAAGAGTATTGGGAAAACCTGAAAACTGGACGGAACTGTATTGAGGAGATACCGGCGGAGCGATGGGATTGGAGATCGTTCTACCACCGAAACAGGGAAGAGGCGGGCGCTCTGGGTAAAAGCTACAGCAAGTGGGGAGCATTTCTGCAAGACTTCGACTGTTTCGATCCCTTGTTCTTCAATATCGCCCCTAGGGAGGCGTTGGGCATGGATCCCCAGGAGCGACTGTTTCTGGAGGAGAGCTGGCGAGCCTTCGAGGATGCGGGATACGTACCCTCGCAACTGACCAGGGCACAGCGCAAAAAGATCGGCGTTTATGCCGGAATCACAAAAAACGGCTTTAACCTGTGGAGTCACAGGGAGGCGGTTTTCAATACATCTTTCGCTTCCCTGGTTAATAGGGTTTCCTACCACATGGACTTCCACGGACCCAGTGTGCCGGTAGACACTATGTGCTCATCGGCCCTGGTTGCGTTGCATCAGGCT
>JARRQD010000381.1:0-3229 GCA_037382205.1 Candidatus Thiodiazotropha sp. | reverse complement strand
AGCGCATAAACCAACCGATATCCATCAGTTGCGCACGCCAACGTGTAATGAGTTAATTTACAGCATGATATTCAACAGGTGATAACGGCTCTCCATGAATAAATCGATGAGAGAGCAATGAACCGTTAAACAATTGATGCCAACGTTTTGCCACTTCTTGTGGTTTCCAACTCACAGCTGTTTTCTTATCGATATATAATAGTGTGTGGACGTGATTTGACATGACGGCTTAGCCGACGAGGTCGATAGCGAAGATGCCAGCAAGCTCAATCAGTCTCTTTTGAATCCATTCACGTCGATGTTCAAAGCTCTTGCCAGTAAATTGATCATTACCACATAGAAAGGCATGCCTGACGCATCGTGAGACGCAGTGATAATAGGGAGTTGTATCAAGTGAGATTAACGCTTTCCTTGGCTTTGGCATGATATCACTCCTTGATATCTAATGAGTTTTGCTGACGATCAGAGTTAGGTTGCCAGATAGTTCGTTATGATGAAAGATTTGGATGGGTGTCTCGATTAATTAGAAAAGACCAATATTGGCGCCCCAACTAAGTCAAGAATTACTCAGGCATAATTATTACCTCTTACCCAACAATTCTACAGAGATAATAGTCGAGATTCCCATCAAAGTCATAAAGAGTGAAACCGCAATCTTGAAACCTAGCGATATTAGGTTAGTGGTTTTAATTAGGTGTCTTGCTTACTCCTTGCCTCCGCACGTGCTCTTTCAGCAACCAAATAGGCTTCATTAATATCATCTAAATAACTACATACCTCATGATCACAGCTGAACTGGTATATCATCAACTCCAGAAAGGAGAAGAAACCCACGCGATATCCTTTTGCAGAAGAGTCATCGAAAAAAACCATCTCCGTAACGATTTGATTGATAATATTAGACCCCGCCAATGAGGGATTAGCTTTAAGGTAGAGCGCTAAGTAAGCCGCATACTCCCGGCCTCTTGCGCAGGCAGCACCATAGTTCTCATCTTCTGCTAACCATCGACCACTGTCAGGGCGCTTATCCATGTTTTGGAATAATGGAAAGTGCTCAAATGGAACAGGCTTACTCCTTGAAACCGAATCATTCAAAAAAGCATCAACACTGCATTGAAAAGCAGAAATATCACTTATCTTCGCAATCACCCCCAAAGCGCCGAAACAGATAGCTTGTAACTGTAACGCCCAATTGTCGTAATCAGATGTATGCAAAACAAACCGCACGCGCCCTTTCAAATACTTAACCACATCTAGACCATTCATACCCGGCATTCGATAATCCAGAATAACAAGATCGTAGCGGTGTTTTCGGCAAAGCTTAATCGCCTCCATACCACTGCAAGCTAACGTAACCCGATGCCCTAAACGAGTCAGCGCCTCGCGCATAAGCACCCTGATTGTACTTTGGTCATCGACAGCCAGAATATTAGACATCCGTTTTTACCTACTCCCTATTCATCATCAAGCCGTAAAAAGGCTACTGGATAATTTGGTGGCCTTTACTATCAGGACACTTCTACGCTAATAATAGGTCAAGCAAAAATCTCACTGATTGAGCAAACAACCTACAAGTGAGTTTTTTAATATTTTACAATGCGTATGCCAAGCAAATTTGCCATCACATTATCATTCGATGCGTACCCTTCATGAAGACACCAAGTAGCGGGACAGTCATCGTTTGTTCCTGAGCCGAGCTCGTTTTATTCCGCTTACCTCTCCGCCGAGCTACCTGCTTCTGTGCATTCTCCTTTTCCTGAGTTTTTTCAAATCACCCTTCAACTCCTGCATTCGCTGCTTTATCAAGTAACTGAAACGACTTGCGCCCATGGCTGTGTTTTTATCCAGGCAGTTGTCCTCGGTGACAAGACTGGCGAAGGCGTCACGCAGAAAGGGCCGATAGTCGTGGATTTCTGTCAATTCATCATAAATATTCAGTAAGTCCATTCTGAGCGATGTTTCAGCAAAATTAGATGAATCTTTCGGCATTGCCCCTTCTCCCGAAAATGGCCTCAGATATAAATATCCTGAAATGGGATATTATTAAAAATATACTAATTTGGGATATTTCTCAACTGGTAGAAATATTCATATGGCCAATAAACCTTGGGATGAAGACAGAGAAAAGTTAAGGGAACTCCTCAAAGATCTTCGAAAAAACGAAGCCGGCTTAACCCAGGTTGAACTGAGTGATGCCCTGGGTAGGCCGCAAAGCTATGTTTCAAAATACGAGACGGGTGAACGAAATCTTGATTATGTTGAAATCACGGAAATTTGCGAGGCACTGGGTGTTAGCATGGAAAGGTTCAACAAGCTATTTCAAGAAAGAACGCACAAGAAATAGCGGCAGCCGCAGCACTTCACAACAGATTTGTCTATTACAGGGTCGGACTACCACAATTAACTGAATTCAAGTCATTTACATCCCGAAAAATAGTGTTCTGATGGTTAAGACCGCCTATTTCAGCATCAAAAACGCTACTGTAAGCGCCTAATGGTTCACGAATTGCGTAGCCTAGTTCGTCACACACAATCTGTCGTTTACGGGCCTTAATACCCATAGTACCGGTAATAGTACCGGGAGTCACCGTTTGGTATAGTCTAAAGCTATTCAAAATCAGATGGTTGTTTCAAATGACGGTGCTTTCACAACAACGATTAAATGGTGAGTGCTTGTATTATCAGATCGAAAAGCAGTCCAGTATCGCCTACATTAATCAGGCCCAGCAGAGCGCCATCGAAGCTACAGACGAAGTCCTGTCAAAATCGAGGCCGCGTCCAGACCCATTGGGGCCACCCCGAACGGTGAACCATCACCGAGTCCATACAAGAAACCGCACGTGGTGCAGGCAGCATGTTTGGCCCAAAAAGATTTCCTTGAAACTCAGGGTGATGTCGATGACTACCTGACTAAGCTTCGTGAGGCGCTGGAATCCGCCATCAACAACAACGAGCGCGTCGAGATCCGTTAGCGCAATAAAAAACCCGTTTTAGAACCGGCTCACAAGCTGTTATATTTACGAATCGTCTATCGATAAGCGATACGCAAGGAGAACAACATGGCCTCTGTCACCCTGTCCAGTAAGTTTCAGCTCACCATCCCCAAGGCTATCCGGGAGGAGATGCACCTACAGGCCGGTCAGAAGTTCGCCATTATCCCCAAAGGAGACACCATTGTACTGGCGCCCATCCGCCCTCTGGATGAGATGCGAGGCCGGTTAAAAGGCGC
>JARRQD010000380.1:0-3242 GCA_037382205.1 Candidatus Thiodiazotropha sp. | reverse complement strand
GCCAATTCATCAACGACGTGGCTTACCAATTAAATTGGTTGGACTGCAGAGAGTAAGATCCTATCCAAAAACAGCACATATGGATGACAAAAGATCGATAAGATAAAAAGGGTAAGGCACTTTTCCTTGTGCCCTACCCTCGGTTTTTCAATCTCTACTATTTGATAGATACCATTTGCCGTAAATTTGCTGAGTACAGCTTAAACCAACTCGACTCTAGCTAACTATCTTGCGCCATCACCGGTCAAGATTATTGGTATGGTGCACAATAAAACCTTCAGATCGAACAACACACTGTTCTTACGTACATAAGTCAGGTCGTAATAGAGTTTGTGTGCTGCATCCTCAACGGTCTCCCCGTAGGGATACTTAACCTGAGCCCACCCAGTGATTCCTGGCTTGACCTGATGCCTCAGTGAATAACCGCGAATCTTGCACTGAAACTTTGAGACAAACTCGGGACGTTCCGGGCGTGGACCCACGACACTCATATCACCCATAAAGACGTTCAATAGCTGGGGTAACTCATCGATTCTGGTTTTACGGATGAAACGGCCAATGCGGGTTACGCGGCTGTCGTTTTTACTCGCCATCTGCGCGCCATTGCGTTCGGCGTCTGTGCGCATACTGCGGAATTTCCAGACATAGAACTCACGACCTTTCAGGCCGACACGGAGTTGACGATAGAACACTGGATCTCGTCCCAGGGTACTCAGCCAAATCAGAGTTGCCGTTGCCAGCATCACCGGACTTGCGAGAAGCAATATCAAGGAAGCCAGAAGAATATCGAATTGACGCTTACCAAAGCTCTCTGCACCCGGCTCTTTATTCAGTACAAGCTGGCTGAACATGTAACCACCAATCATTGAGCCTGACGTATTAATGGCACCGATTGAGTCTGTGGTATCGATTTGATCAATTCTGTAATCTGGTCCATCTTGATTTACGAACAGGTCGCGCTCAGTCTGAACATTCATCTTCCTCTCCCGTCTGTTTTTAGGTTTGGGTTTCCTTACCAAACTCAGCCATCTCTCTTGGCTCTACCAGTCCCTACATCCTTTGAAACGCGCCATTCTCATGTTTCAGGCGTTTCTGCCTGGTATGGGATTATGATTTCAAATCCTAGGACTGATAAGTTATCGAATGACACACTCTAGATCTGTGACATATTCACTTGTCAGTAAAGATTGAGCGGCTACTGCCGATAGGCCGACGGGATGATTTGATTCTATCTAGATGATTTACAGGCAATTGAACGGTCAGCAAAAAACCAGCACTGAAAACAGCAGGCAAGCGAAACTAAATGGCGCTCATTACACAGGGCTGGCGATTATCTCCCTGATGATCACCACGGGTCGGCATCTCGAAATGGAAGAGCAGCTCCTGTTCAGATTCGAGCCGAATCTGCGAATCGATTCGATTACCAAACACAGGCAGGAACTCCGCATCCAGTTCGGGTACCTGATTCCATGAGAGCACCGCTCTGACAACCGGTTGATAACCCTGCATCAAGGCGTCCCAATAACGATCCGCATTAAATTTCGTCGACACCAGATGAGACACTGGATAACGCGCCTCAGCTTCATCCGGCACTGCATCGCGGACTTTAAAATGACTCAACCCAAGTGCATGAAAGCCCTTCTGATCCCCCCAATCGACGAAAAACCGTACATATTGAACTGACCCATGCTCCCTTAGAATGCCACTGTAGCCTTCTGCTTGGCGCTGGCTAACGATGGCAATCAGCTTTTCTGCCTTGGGAACTATGGCCGCACACAACAGCTCTTCCCAGAGAGTGACCCCTGAGTATCGCCGAACACATCGCAGCACATCCGTTGACGGTACATCTCCCGGAAGCAGATTCGCCAGCAGAATGCTTCTGGCAAGGATCAGCTCGTATTGCCCCGACCTCTGTTTCTCAGGAATCCCTCTGTTGGTTTTCATTTGCTTGCCCTAAAGCTGTTCATCCTGGTATCACATTGAAAGCATGCGACAAGAAAGCCATTCCCAGGCATGAAATGAGGCATCGAGTTGATGTGACTTATTCACTTGACTTAAGGCCTAAGTCGCGAAACCAGTCAGTAACGGATGAGCAAAGCCCACCTTTTCAGCCAATCGCAGCCCAATCAAACCGCCCATGAAAATCAATTTTCCAGCTCTGATCACTCAATTTGTGCTTTTCGTTATCCCTTAAGGTGAAGCGAAACTGTTATCGCCCCCCTCTTCTGTACGATCCAGGATTCCAATAATCAGCATTGAAAACTCAAAGGTGCACTCAAAAAACAACTTTAACAAACCACATTCTCCTGGTTATTTTGTCGCTATTTGCATCTAACTTCCGCCATCTTGAGGATATTTAAACAATCTCCGCCTAGCTCCTAAAGCTGACTGGCAGCTCTGTTTATTGCATCGCAGCATCATCTTCTCACCCATAATTAATGCCAATTCGAGCCTCAATCCAACCAGACTGACAGGTTACTCAACACCTCTAATTCGCTGGTATTGGGAAATTGCCGTGTTATAGTTGGCAACCATTTTTTTAACAATAACCAGTCCGGACATAGAAAAATCACCTCACAAGGGACACCGGGCATAACCATTACAATGATCAGATTAGGGAGAAGCACATGTCAAAGAAGCATCCAGTGGTTGCCGTAACCGGCTCATCAGGCGCTGGCACCACAACGGTTAAGCGCGCTTTTGAGCACATCTTCTATCGTGACGGCATCAAACCCGCAGTCGTCGAAGGCGACAGCTTTCACCGCTTTACTCGGGTGGAAATGCGCGAAAAAATGGCCGAAGGCCTGAGCCATTTCGGCCCAGAAGCCAACCATTTCAAAAAGATCGCAGACCTCTTCAAGACCTATGGTCAGACCGGCAGTGGCAACAAGCGCTACTATCTGCATAGCCCGGAAGAGGCGGCGGAACACAACGCCCGTCTTGGCTGTGATCAGAAGCCTGGCGAGTTCACACCCTGGGAAGAGATTGATCAGGAAACCGACCTGTTGTTCTATGAAGGCCTGCATGGCATGGTTGTGGATGGGGATACCGATGTCGCCAAATATGTCGATCTGGGTGTCGGTGTGGTACCGATTGTCAACCTGGAGTGGATACAGAAGATCTTCCGTGACAACGCAGAGCGAGGCTACAGTGAAGAGGCCATCGTCGACACCATCATGCGACGAATGCCCGACTACATCAACCATATCACCCCTCAGTTCTCCCGTTCGGACATCAACTTC
>JARRQD010000379.1:0-8143 GCA_037382205.1 Candidatus Thiodiazotropha sp. | reverse complement strand
GGCACACCGATCATCGTTGAACCGCCAAAATTTGTCGTGTTGAATGTCAGCGACACTGATCCTGGCCTGAAAGGGGACACCTCGGGCAGTGGCGGTAAGCCAGCCACTCTGGAGACCGGTGCGGTGGTTCGGGTGCCGCTGTTTGTGCAGATTGGTGAGTCGATCAAGGTGGATACCCGCACAGGATAGTACGTCTCTCGCGCCAAGGATGATTAGGCTCTATTAGTGAGTTGATGCGCCAAATGGATCAATGGAGACCGTCAGCTTCTCCTGGCATGATGCGTCGCCGGGCAGAAGTTCTGCATCAGATCCGGGAGTTCTTCTGGCAGGCCGGGGTGCTTGAGGTTGAGACCCCGGTCTGTTCCCGCTTTGCCACGACCGATCCGGCCATCGACAGTTTCAAGACCAACTATACCGGTCCGCTGGCGGCTCAAGGTCAGCCGCTCTACCTTCAGACATCCCCAGAGTTTCCAATGAAGCGCCTGCTGTGCGCTGAGGGCGGACCGATCTACCAAATCTGTAAGGTCTTTCGGGAGGGAGAGTTGGGGGTGCGGCACAATCCCGAATTCACCTTGTTGGAGTGGTATCGACCCGGTTTCGACCATCTAAAACTGATGGAAGAAGTGGCTGAGTTGGTCAATCGGCTCAGCGAAAAAGCCCTGCCTGTAGAGCGGTTGAGTTATGGGCAGGCCTTCCAACAGACCCTGGAAGTGAATCCGTACCAGGCAACAACCGAGCAGTTGAGAGAAGCCGCCATCGATCATCAACTGCCCGGCATCGAGGACCTGGTGTTGGATCGGGATGGCTGGCTCAACCTGCTGCTGAGCCATCTGATCGAGCCAGACCTGGGGCAACAGAAGATGACCTTTCTCTATGACTATCCGGCCAGTCAGGCGGCGTTGGCAAAAGTCCGTGGTGGTTCGCCAGCCATCGCTGAGCGTTTTGAACTCTATATCTCTGGGGTTGAGATTGCCAATGGCTTTCATGAGTTGGATGATCCGTTGGAGCAGCAGCGTCGGTTTGAAAAGGATAACCGTCAGCGTCAGCAGGCAGGGCAGCCAGCTGTGCCGATGGACAAGTGGTTGCTCGACGCACTCTCTGAAGGTCTGCCCCCCTGTGCTGGTGTGGCATTGGGTATCGATCGACTGATCATGGTGTTGACAGGCAGTGAGCATATTCGGGATGTGATCAGTTTCGATTTTAGTCGTGCTTAAGGAGAAACCTACATCTATTGTAATAGAGGTCTCTAAACCGTCTCTGTTCATTCCGGGTACCCAACAGGCACAGATCCATGACTTCTGAAAATGATATCCGAAAGCTGAATGCTGAACGTATCTCGTTATTGATTGAATGCAGCATTCAGGCCTATAACGCCCTATCTGAGCCTGATGTTTCCCAATGTGCGACAGATAAGGTCAAGGCGCCGTCCGGTTTTGAACTGATCGATTCCTGGAGCGGTGTTGACAGCCTGTTTGGGCGTGACTCAAACGTTGAAACCTATGGCGTGGTGTTTCGTTCAACGGCGGCTCCCTGGCGATATATTTTTGCCTTTCGTGGTACCGACAGCCTGCTGGATATGCTTGATGATTGCGGTGTGGAATCACAAACTTTTATGCCATTTGAGTCGACGGCTCAGCGGCCCGATCAGGTTTTGGTTGAATCGGGTTTCAACGATATTTATAGGTACAGTGATGGATCTGTGGCTTCAATGCAGGAACAGCTGTTCAGCTTAGTCGATCGCTATCAGAACTCAGCCAAGCCGCTGAGCGAGATCTATATCACGGGCCACAGTCTGGGTGGGGCATTGTGTCAGCTGTTCACCCTGGATCTAGCCCTATCCAGGCCCCTGATCAGTGGCGAGAATATCAACTTTGCCTCACCCCGGGTGGGCAATCGGGCATTTGTCGATTTGTATGGCGCACAAACTCACCATTCAACTCTGCGGGTGGTGAATGTGCACGATGCGGTGCCCCGTCTGCCGCCGAGCAAGCTGGGGTTCAGGCACCATCCTTCAGCCTATCTGGTTGCCTTTCACGCCAGGGATATATTCGGCGAACTTGACCTCAAGGCGGCCCACTCAAGTCAAAACTATCAGGCGGTTATCCATTGTGCGCAGAAAAGTGGTGAAGGTTGCTGTAACAACCATAAGTTACAGGTTGATGAAGATCTAGCGATCTGTTCTGAGGTGCCGCAAGTTGGTGAGCACTGATCTATCGGGGGACCGTGCCAACAGTTTTTTGCAGTGATAGCTGATGCTGACACTTGCTGGATCAAGCCCTGCTGCTCCTTCCTAAACTATCTGAGCATTTGGCCGCAAAGCTGACATGGCTTGTGGTATCTGGTATTCGAAAAGAGCGTTTCACCACCGTCAAGAGGCAATCCAGAGGAACTCGATATGGCGATCATGAAAGACCTGTTGGAAGCAGCGGAAGAGGTAGCGGTAAAGTTACATCAGCAGCCAGCTTGTTACGATCCGGCGACACTCAAAACACTGGATGAAGTTGCACCCACCATGAGCTGTGGATCTGTATTGCTGTGCAGCGGAACGGCCGCTGAGAGCCGTTTAATTGAAGAGGTCGACCATACGGATTTCAGCCATTCGGCCATGATCGTGCGCTTTCGTGATGATCACCAGCTCTATCTTTGGACCGCTGATACCGTGGATAAAATGGAGGATCAGATCGATAAAGAGTCCGATCTGGATCATCCGGGAACCCACCTGCTGGTGCTTAGGGACTATCTGGCTAATCTCCCCGGATGGGTCCAAATACCGCTTTGCCTTTGCTAGGCTGCGGGGTGTGGAGATTGATGAAGAGCGACTCTGGTCGGTGATGTATGAGTATGACGGCACCCCATTCCCACCGACTAAGCAGGAGTTTCTGCACTGGATTGAGGGGCAGGTCGATATCGACAGTGGCATGTTCAACTCATTCTGTGCCCAGATGGTGGCCAACACCTACCAGAAAATGGGCTGGTTGAAAACCGACCATCCACCCAATCACTACAACCCTGGCTCCTTTGCCAAGACCGAATCGATCAATCAGCAACTTATCGGTGAGGCTAAGCTTGAAACGCCATTCTACTTCAAGCTCTGACAGACGACAGGCATCGTCGATTGTTTGTGTTATGAATGGAGAAAGCTCACTCAGGATTGCGCACTTCAGATGCTGATGTGTTGATCCTTAGAATGGGTAACTGGATACTCTGTTTAATGTAGTGCAATTGAACGAAGATACGATCAAGCGAGGGATGGGCTTTGTTGTTGAATTGCATTTATTTTTATCGAGAGAAAAGCTGACTTCGCATGACGCTAGATATTCCTTCCATCTATTTTGTCAGCATCGTCACCAATCTGTCGATGACCCTCGCGGTGATGATCGTTGCGCTCAGGCAATCCATCCCCGGGTTGAAACTGCTTGCCTGGGGGTTGGTAGCCAACAGTGGCTACTATCTGGTGCTGGGCGCCAAGGGTATACTTCCAGACTTGCTGGCAATTGGTGTTGGCAACATGCTGGGCGCATTGACCCTGGCTCTGGTTTTAAAAGCGGTACTCAACAGCCGCCGAGCGAAGATGGAACCGGTGTTCTACATCACGCCGGTCGCCCTGATGTTGATTGTCAGTCTGCTCTTGGTGGATGACAGATCTTCAAGACTGACCATTGCTTCATTCATACTCAGTTATCAAATCACGTTGATCCTTTGGGCGCTGGTGAGGCCAGGCAACGCCTTTGTCGGGCGGGGCAGAATGATTATGGCCATAGCCTGTGTCGCCGGGATATTGACCATGGCCTATCGGGGCCTCTCCTTTCTGTTTGGCTGGCATGAGGTTACCCCATTTCAGTTCAGGGACACTTTGACGACAGTGTTCTACATGATCAACTACCTGGGAATGTTCTTTCTTGCCTTCGGCTTTGTTTTGAGTGCAGTGGAGCAGGGCGCTGAACAGAATCGCCGCATGGCCTTGATCGACCCATTGACTGGGCTGTTTAATCGTCGCGCCCTGTTTGAGGCGATGGATAATCTGTTCCTCAATGCCGAAGCGGAAGGTCAGCCACTCAGCCTGATGATTATGGATATTGACCTGTTCAAGCAGGTGAATGATGTCTATGGGCATCAAGTCGGTGACATCGTATTGAAGCGAGTGGCAAGCACCATCAGTGGGCGGCTTCGTCATGGTGATATTGTGGGGCGCATTGGTGGAGAGGAGTTTCTCGCTGTGTTGCCAGAGACCCTCCCTGAGGGGGCGATGCAGTTGGCAGAGGAGCTTCGGCAGACAATGGCTGCAGAGTTGATCATCATTAAAGAGCAGGAGATTCAGGTGACGATCAGCGTTGGGCTCTATAGTTCGGTGAGTCTGGCCTCTGCCCAGACGCCGGATTCTGTCATAGCTGCGGCGGACAAGGCGCTCTATCGGGCCAAGAGCAATGGTCGTAACCGGGTAGAGACCAATCAAGTGATAACGGCAATTTCAGCCTAATCCACTGCCTAAACCCCGATGTTGAATTGTAGGCTTGCACCGCGCTCAATGTAGTTGTGTTCTGGGTGGTTGAATTGCTGATCTTGTCGCGTGGTGTGGTAGAAGGATAGGTCTGCCTTGAGATCTTTGACGATCGGCATGGAGAGTGAAACCATCCATTTATCTTCGTCCCGTTTGTTGTTGTAGGGGCCGAAACCACCAAGTATGGCGGCATACAGTGGGCCAATGATCCGGGCATTGGCTTTATGGTTGGATTTGGCATTCTCAATTTTGATACGCCACGCCTCCCAACTCAATCCAAGCGTCAAAAGATTGCGCTGTTTATGTTCGGTGATGTTGTCCGTTGCGGGGAGATAGGGGCGATTCCCTTGTCCCTCGTGGCGAATAAATGTTAGATCGATTTCTATGCCATTCACGTTGTAGCGTGATTCACCCAGCAGGTGACATAACCATCGAAGCTATTTTCTTTAAAATCAGTAATCTGCTAGTAGAATGGAGCGGTCAACTGATTTTTTTAGGTTCAACAGATCATCGCTCTCCAGTGGATTAAAAGAGCCCTGATATGAGCCACCGCCAAAAACCGGGGCGATCAAAGTCAGGCCATCAGTTTCTGGTGTAAGCAGGATGCCCAGCGCGATATCAGTATATTCGTAGTCAAAACGGTTGGTCGGAAAGATTGGTGTAGTATAGACATTGTCTTTGTTGCCACTGATATTTCGGCCATGCAGATAGAGATGTTTGTATTTGACTGCGGCATCGGTGGTGTTTTCTTCCGCATCCACCAGACTGTCGTAGTCGAAATAAGAGGTTTTGTGCATAATCTTGTAATCGTTGACACCCCGTTGCCACGTCAGTTTGCTATCCAGCTGGTCGCTCTTATAGGTGATTGATGCCCCGATGCCTTCCGTGCTTAGGCGCTTACCGCCAGGTTCATCGTCTGTCTTGCCAAGATAGTCACGAAAACCAATCCCCGCCTTAAAGGTGCCTCCTAAACCACGCCATTTCGCGCCATAGCGGCATTCAAGGTTGTGGGCTGAGATCTCTTTCCACTCCGAGTTGCGAACATCGGATATGCCAACAATCTCATTGAAAGAATCGATCCTGGTTTCACCTCTCAGCAGGGACGGTTCACAGTGGTACAGGCCGACTGGTGTCACCAATGAGGCGGAGACCCCGAAACTGTTCAGCTGGTAGTCGATATCCTGTCGCGTCTTCGCGATTAGCCCAACTGTTGATTCTTCTTTGGCTTGAGCATCCAGTGTCAGAAGCAGAATGAAAGCGGTAAAAAAACTCGATTTGGTCACTGGTATAACAGACGGGGGAAAGAGTTCAGAAGTAGTGAATGATGCAATAGCGGATTGATGAACGCAATATAATTAAAGCACTTTTAATGCCAAAAATTGTTTAGAAGAAAACGATCCATAGCATTATGAATGGTTTTCATGCGATCTACTCATTGGGAGATTGAGATGGGATCGGCGGTCGATTCGAGGTGTTTTGTTGTTTGATTATTGTATATCCTGCGAATCTATTCTATATTTCGAAATATGTCGAAATCTAGAATAGATGATGATCAGCTAACAGAGATGTTCAAAGCTCTGGGTAACCCCCATCGGTTGATGATTTTCAAGCGTTTGAGTCGTTGCTGTCAGCCAGGGACTCAATGTGACCTGGAGCACGCCATTGCCTTCAGTGTGGGCGAATTGGGGGAGGGACTGGATATCGCCTCATCAACCCTCTCTCACCACTTGAAAGAGCTGCATCGATCAGGGTTGATCGAAATGGAACGCCGGGGTAAGCGGGTTGTCTGCTGGATTGCGCCTGAAACCCTGAACTGTCTGAGTGGGTTTTTTAATGCTGAGATTAATAATTGAATGCCGGAGGGTTTATGAACGAAAAATCAAACTGTTGTGAGCCAGGTTGCTGTTCTACGGATGCACAGGCCGAAGTCAATGAAGACAGCCATCGTCAGCAGGTGCGGGCCGCCTATGCCCAGGTTGCAGTTGCCAATAATGAGGCCAGCGGGTGTGGTGTTGAATCGAGTTGCTGCGGTGTTTCCGATGATGCGGCAATCAATACATTGATCTCCACCCGGCTGGGCTACAGTGCGTCGGATCTACAGGTTGTTCCCGAAGGTGCAGACATGGGACTTGGTTGTGGCAACCCAAAAGCCATCGCGGCTCTGCAGAGTGGTGAGACTGTGGTGGATCTTGGTTCGGGTGGTGGCTTCGATTGTTTTCTGGCGGCCGCCGAAGTGGGCAGTGAAGGTGCTGTGATCGGTGTGGATATGACGCCGGACATGCTCACTAAAGCACGAGCAAATGCCGCCAAGGGCAACTATACCAATGTGGAGTTCCGGCTGGGAGAGATCGAAGCGTTGCCGATTGCCGATAATACAGCCGATGTGATTATCTCCAACTGTGTGATTAATCTGTCACCGGACAAGGGGCGGGTTTTCCGAGAGGCCTTCCGGGTGCTTAAACCTGGCGGTCGACTGGCGATCTCCGATGTGGTGGCAACGGTTGAGCTGCCTGAGGAGATACGCAACGACCCACAGTTGATTGCCGGATGCATGGGCAATGCCTCCTTGATCGAAACGCTACAGGGTTGGATCGATGAGGCGGGTTTTCGCTCAATTCGCATTCAACCAAAGGATGAATCAAAAGCATTCATTCGCGACTGGGCGCCAGGTCGTGGTGTAGAAGACTATGTGGTCTCGGCAACCATCGAGGCGATCAAACCTGAGGTCACTGGTTTGAGCTGACCTGAGAACCTGATTGGCAGCCGGCAACTCAGTATGCCGGCTTAGCCATTGCTGTAAGATGCGCTGACGATCAGGTCAATTCGGCGATTGGGGTGCCCATCTTGAGCGGTGCCCCCGGAAGCAGGTTTTCTGTCCACTCCACCGCGTCCTTGCCAAACAGCAGGATTACAGTGGAGCCCATGTTGAAACGTCCCATCTCTTCCCCCTTCTCCAGCTGCACCAGGTCTGGCTGGTGAGGCTGGTTGTAGTCCCAGCTGGAGACCCTCAACCGAGTGGGGGTCACTGTGCCGGCCCAGACGGTTTCGATACTGGATACAAAAATGGCTCCAACCAGGATCATGGCCATTGGTCCGACTTCGGTATCAAACAGGCAGATCACCCGTTCATTACGGGCAAACAGTCTTGGTACTTTGCGGCAGGTGGTCTCATTGACACTGAATAACCGTCCGGGGACGTGTACCATCTTGCGCAGTTTGCCTGCCAAAGGCATATGCAGGCGGTGGTAGTCTTTGGGGGATAGATAGATGGTAGCAAAATGGCCATCCTCAAACTGAGCGGTCATCTCCTGGTCGCCGCCAAGCAGTTCAAACAGGGCATAGTCGTGCCCCTTGGCTTGAAACAGATAACCTGATTCGATGTCTCCGGCCTGGCTCAGTGTGCCATCAGCCGGACAGGCAATCTCATTGGGTTGCTGAGTGACCGGGCGGGCATCCGGGCGTAGTGCTCGGGTAAAGAAGTCGTTAAAACTGCGGTAGCGGCTGGGATCACTCTGCATGGCCTCCTGCATGTTCACTCTGTAGACATCAACCACCGTACGGATGATCAGGTCCTTGATCAGAGTCGACTCAATCCGGGTCAGCCTGTGCATCAGGCTGGAGAGGACATGGTGAGGCAGCAGATAC
>JARRQD010000378.1:0-3266 GCA_037382205.1 Candidatus Thiodiazotropha sp. | reverse complement strand
GAGTGTCAACAATGATGAAGATAGAACAAAACAAGTTCCCCATCCTCAGTCTGATTTTAATGTTTTATATTCTATTGTGTGCGGGATGTTCATCACTATCGTCTACCAGTGAAGTGATTGCCCGAGATAGTGAGTTTATTGTGCTGAGGGTGGGTAATGAGGATGCCAGTAGCTTGGCACAACGCTATCTTGGGGATGAGAAGCTCGGCTGGGTGATAGAAGATGCCAATCATACAAACTCAGTTTCCTATGGGAATGAGATCATTATTCCTTTACAAAATCATAACCCAATAGGCTTTGAATTAGAGGGATATCAAACTGTTCCCATATTGTGCTACCACCGTTTTGGCGAAAAGGGTGGACGTTTGGAGGTCAGTGCGCAACAGTTTGAAGCGCAGCTGTCCTATCTTAAACAGCATGATTTCAGAGTGATCCACCTTCATGAACTCTATGGTTTCTTGCAAGGTGAACGTGGGTTACCAAAGCGATCAGTGATAATAACCATTGATGATGGCCATCGCTCCATATATAAAATAGCCTTCCCACTTCTTAAAAAATACAACTTTCCTGCAACAGTATTTGTCTATAGCGATTACATTAATAACGGTGGTTTGAAAGCCAACGAGTTAAAAGCGATGCATGCCAGTGGTCTGATCAGTTTGCAACCACACTCCAAGACTCACTCGAATCTGGCAATAAACGGAGCAGAAGAGGACAAAGCCGCCTATCGGAAAAGAGTTCGGGATGAGGTTTTCATTCCGAGTCGCAAGCTGGAAAAGGCCGTGGGTGAATCTCCAAGGTATTACGCTTACCCATTTGGTGATACCAATAGCCAAGTGATCGATGAGCTAAAAGCAAACGGACTGCTACTCGGCCTGACAGTCCGGCCGGCAGCGAATGCAGCATTTACCTATCCCTATCTTCTTAATAGAAGTATGATCTTCGGTGATCGGAGCATGGATGACTTTATCGCCAAGCTAAAAACTTTTCAAGCCTGGTGATAGAGTGACTGTTTTATTTCGTACCATTTCACTGTTGCTTGTCTGTACCTCTTTTTTGTCGAGCCTGGGTTGCTCAAGCAGGCCGGTCACAAGTGGTCTATCTGCAAAATACTCTGATCATAGGCATTTGATGCAGTCGGCAGCAAGCCATGAGCAACAAGGTCATCTCTATCAAGCGCTGAAGGAGTATCGGATTCTCCGTACGCTTTCCCCTGGCAGTTCTAAATCGAGACAAGGCATTGAAAGAGTTGAGGCACTAATTTCTAAAAAAACAGATACGCTAATGAAAATGGCGGAAAATAAACTTGATGGAGGCAAGCTGAAAAGTGCTCAAGCACTCTATTTGAAAATTCTAGCGCTCGATCCCAAACATAAAGCGGCCTTCGGAAGACTGCGTGAAATCAACAAACGAGAGCTCAAGCAGAAAATGAAACAGAAGGTTTCACTTTCCCTGAGATATCGAAAAAACAACAGTCGTAAAAAACGGCGAAACGCTGAAGATGAGGGGTATATCTATTCGCGTGAGGCCTTGTTGCAGACTGAAAGCCGCCCCAAGGATGTATCAAGCTATATTGCGGAGCTGGAAAAGCATATTTTAAAATATCCCAACGACTCAGAATTAAAATCGATGCTGATGAATGTCAGGATTGTCCAAGCGCGTGCAGCTTTTCGTTCCTCTAACTATGACCGTTCACTTGAGCATATAAGTGCTGCAGAAAGATTGCTCAGCAGTGACGGGAAGTTGATGAAGAAGTTGTCTGATACGCGAAAAGAACTTGCTAAAGAACTCTATTTGAAAGGAGTAAGAAACGTTCGATCCGAACCAGTCAATGCGATTGAACTGTGGAGAATCGCATTAAAATTTGATCCGGATGATAAAAGGACTCAGTTACGAATCGAGTCCTTGAATGATCGCTAGCAGACACTGCTATTGGTGTTTCTCTAATGCTGCAAAATGTAGTTGTTGTTGTAGGCAGGATCAGTGTGGTATATCTTTGCTGTTCCATGGTACACGAAGTAGCTTTAATGTGCCGACTGGAATAACCAGCAATGCAAATATGATGAATAATTCATACCATGCCAGACTGGCAATTTGGGTGCTGGTTGGATAGCGTGACTCAAGATAATTTATGAAAAGTATTAGAGGTAGAAATAGTGCGCCTATGGTAAAACTTGTCAGTACTATTTTATAGAGTTGTGCCAGCATATTTGATAGCCAAAGGTCAAACAAACTTCAGTTACGATTCTGTTTACAGCCCTGTAACCACGCAACCAGTGACATATCCTTCTGCCAGAATTAGCGACTCATTAAGCAGCTTCTTAAGTGAATGGAGTTTAAAAAGCAGTAAGATGTGAATAAAATTCTGAGTAGTATTACTCGATCAGGAAGCGCGATCTTATTTCGCGGTTTTCTATCGGGCAACTGTAAGTTTTAATCGTTTAGCACCTTGATTAAGGGCAATCTGCAAGCCTTGATCATACTCTTAAATTATGGTGTTGTGCTAACAAGTGACCTGGAATGCCATGCCTGTCTCTGTTCTAAGATCATGACCACTACTCAGAATAGAAGTCTAAATCTTGTATATAAACTTGATATGTTTTTAACTTAAATCTGTTGATTTATATGACATTGGTGTTGGGTTAAGCTATTTTGGTAGGGAGATGAGCGATGGCGCAATGGGTCAGGTTTGAATATTTGGGAAAGCAGGGGTTTGGTACCATAAGGAATGATCATATAGCAGTTTATCAAGGTGATATGTTTCATGAGTCAAAAGCAACGGGTGAATTTTTACCCGTTTCGCAAGTTAATCTGTTAATTCCTACTCAGCCAACGAAAATGATCGGACTGTGGAACAATTTTCGATCGAGGGCGGCAAAGGAGGGGTGGTCTCAACCCAATCACCCACTCTATTTTATGAAAGCGAATGGTTCTTTTCTGGCAACAGGAGAGACAATTCGCCAACCTGAAACCTATGATGGGCCTGTGGCGTTTGAGGGAGAGCTGGGTATCGTAATCGGGGAACAATGTAGCAACATCAGCGAACAAGAGTCTGACAAGCACATATTTGGTTATACCTGTGTCAATGATGTTACCGCCCGTGGTTTGATGAAAGAAGACCCATCTTTTGTTCAGTGGACCAGAGCAAAAAGTTTTGACACCTTTGGTGCTGTCGGGCCGGTTATTGCGACGGGGCTGGATGTTGATTCGCTCATCGTCAAGACACTGGTTGATGGCGTGGAACATCAGAACTATCCGGTTGAGGA
>JARRQD010000377.1:0-4041 GCA_037382205.1 Candidatus Thiodiazotropha sp. | reverse complement strand
CCTGCTCCTATGAAAATGAGGGGCTTTTCAATCCCTCGAAATCGAGGATTCGAGTCTTCACCTTTCACCATGAAGGTCGTTTTGTACCTTATACCTGTACACAGTGTGCCGAAGCTTGGTGTATGCAGGCCTGCCCGGTCGATGCTATTTCGCTGGATCTGAATAGTGGTGCAAAAGTAGTCAGCGACTCGCTCTGTGTTGGCTGTAAGGTCTGCACCATCGCCTGTCCTTTCGGTACGGTCAACTACAGCACCGCGACCGGCAAGGTGACCAAGTGTGACCTGTGCGGTGGTGATCCAGCTTGTGCCAAGGCTTGTCCGACCGGAGCGATCACCTACGTGGATTCGGATCAGACCGGACTTGAAAAAATGCGCCAATGGGCAGCTAAAACTGACGCTGGCTCTTCAGCGACAGCGTAATCGGGGGTACTCAATATGTCTTGGTCTGGAAAACTACTTCGGGTAAACCTCACAAACGGCAGTTGCACCGCAGAAGCCTTGAACATGGCTTGGGCGCAGGCCTATCTGGGACAACGAGGGCTGGCGAGTAAATATCTGGTCGAAGAGATCGACCCTAGAGTCGATCCGCTGAGCCCTGAAAACAAGATGATTATGACCACCGGTCCTCTTACCGGCACCATGGCGGCCACCGGAGGAAGGTACTCTGTGGTTACCAAAGGACCGTTGACCAACTGCATTGCCTGCTCCAACTCCGGTGGCTTTATCGGTGCGGAGATGCACAACGCCGGCTGGGATATGATCATCTTTGAAGGCCGCTCTGCCAATCCAGTCTATCTCTATCTGGTCAATGACAAGGCCGAACTACGCTCGGCTGACGAGATCTGGGGTAAGAGTGTCTGGGAGACCGACGAGTGGTTGCATGCAGAGCATCAGGATCCAATGCTGCGGATTGCCGCAGTCGGCCGTTCCGCTGAAGCGGGTTGTCTCTATGCGGCCATTGTCAATGATCTGCATCGTGCTGCCGGGCGCTCCGGTGTGGGTACTGTGATGGCTTCAAAAAACCTTAAGGCTGTGGCGATACGCGGTACCCAGGGGGTTGGCAATATCAAAGATCCGGCGAAGTTCATGCAAGCGGTCAATGCCGGTAAGCAGGTGCTTGCAGATAATGCGGTCACCGGACAGGGTTTACCGACTTATGGCACCCAGGTCTTAATGAATGTCATCAATGAGATTGGTGCTCTGCCCACCCGCAACATGAGTGAAGTGCAGTTTGAAGGGGCGCAGAATGTTTCCGGAGAGGCGATGCATGAGAATCGGCCCACCGATGGTAAACCCAATCTCACCACCAATGCGGGCTGCTTCGGCTGCACCATTGCCTGTGGACGGATCTCAACCATTGACAAGGGGCACTTTTCCGTTGAGAACAAGCCCCAGTATTGGGGTAACTCCGGCGGTCTGGAGTATGAAGCCGCCTGGGCGCTTGGCCCAGATACCGGCGTTGATGATCTGGATGCGCTGACCTATGCGAATTTCATCTGTAACGAGGATGGTTTCGATCCCATCTCCTTCGGTTCTACGGTTGCTGCAGCGATGGAGCTCTATAAAATTGGCGCTATCACCAGTGCAGATACCGGCGGACATGAGTTAAAGTTCGGATCGGCTGAGAGTCTGGTCTGGGCTGTTGAAGCATTGGTTACTGGTGAAGGCTTTGGCAAGGATCTCGGCCTAGGATCGAAACGGCTTTGTGAAAAGTATGGTCATCCGGATCTCTCCATGACCGTCAAAGGGCAGGAGTTTCCGGCCTATGATCCCCGAGGTATCCAGGGTATGGGCTTGGCTTATGCCACCTCCAATCGGGGCGCCTGTCATCTGCGCGGTTACACGGTTGCTTCCGAGGTGCTGGGTATTCCTGAGAAGACCGATCCATTGGCAACCGAAGGTAAGGCTGGGCTGGTGAAGGCCTTTCAGGATGCCACCGCGGCGGTCGACTCAAGCGGTCTCTGTCTGTTTACCACCTTTGCCTGGTCGCTGGAGGACATTGCACCCCAGGTGGATGGCGCCTGTGAGGGTGAATGGACTGCCGAGCGTATGGCGGAACTGGGCGAGCGGGTCTGGAATATGGAGCGGGAGTTTAACCTGAGGGCGGGATTGACCGCTGCAGACGACACCCTGCCCAAGCGACTGCTCAAAGAAGCCGCCAATGTGGGGCCTGCGCAGGGTCGGGTCAGCGACCTGGATCAGATGCTGCCTGAGTACTATGAGCTGAGGGGCTGGAGTGCCGATGGCATCCCCACTGATGAGACTCGAAAGCGTCTCGGTTTGGGATAAATAAAAACAATAGATCGCTCATCGACTGTGCCCCCATCGAGGGGCACAGCCTTTAGGAGGTAGTGAAGATGCACTATGTAGTTGTAGGCGCAGGCCCGGCCGGTGTTACCGCTTGCGATACCCTGCGTGAACAAGACCCTCAATGTCGCATTACGCTGATCGGAGGCGAACCAGAACCACCCTATTCGAGAATGGCGATTCCCTATCTGATGGTTGAAAAGATCGCTGAGCATGGCACCTATCTGAGGCAGAATGACAGCCACTATGCGGATCGTTCAATCGATCTGGTTGATGGGCCAGTCGAGCGGGTTGATCCACACAGTAAGCAGGTTGTGTTGGCGAACGGATCGGCGCTTGACTATGACCGACTGCTGATTGCCACTGGTGCAACGCCCATAAAACCACCGATACCGGGGATAGATCTGCCCGGAGTGCACAACTGCTGGACCATGGCGGATACACGGGCGATTGTTGAGCGGGCCAAACCTGGCAGCTCCGTGGTGCTGGTCGGCGCTGGTTTCATCGGTTGCATCATTCTTGAAGCCCTGGTGATGAGAGAGGTTAACTTGACCGTGGTGGAGAAAGCGCCGCGGATGGTGGCCAGAATGATGGATGAGGTGGCCAGTGAGCTGCTGAAGAGCTGGTGTGAAAGTAAAGGGGTGAACGTCCACACCGATGAAGGGGTTACCCGTATTGCTCAACATGGGGACGCGTTGCAGATCAGTCTGAATAATGGACACTCACTGACCGCCGGTCTGGTGATCACCGCAATGGGGGTGAGGGCTAATACGGCGTTCCTCGAAGGCTCAGGCATAGAGGTCGACCATGGAATCGTGGTCAACGCCCACTTTCAGACCAATTTCCCGGATATCTACGCCGCTGGTGATGTTGCTCAGGGGTTGGATTTTTCAACGGGCATAAATCAGGTGCGCCTGATCTCCTCCTCCTTTGGCCAGTGGATGGGTGTGGAGAATGGCGAACAGGCTGTGCTGCTCGATCGGCAAAACTATCGCTATCTACGGCTTGAATTTGATGGAGAGTATCTGGTCGGTGCAAGCAGTTTGGGGCATACCCAACATATCGGTGTGCTGCGTGGGCTGATTCGCAGTCGGGTACCCTTGGGGGGGTGGAAAGCCCGTTTGATGAAGGATCCCAGCCGACTGATGGAAGCCTATCTTGGCAGTGTGGTGTCAGCGTGATCCAGGTGGAGTTTAAGCTGTTTGCCAGCTTGATGAGCTATCTGCCGGCTGGCGCCAAGGATCATACCGTGATGGTAGCAATGCCCGATGGCGCCACAGTCTACGATCTGATGGAGAAATACCAGGTCCCCAGGGAGCAGGCCCACCTGGTGGTCTGCAATGGTCTCTTCGTGCCGCCTTCCCAAAGGGGGAGTCAGAGTCTGCAGGATGGGGACAGCATTGCCCTCTGGCCTCCGGTCGCCGGTGGTTGAGTGGGGCGGTGGATCATCAGGAGACCCGCTTGATGGCGATTACCCAGCGTGATTTTCTGCGCAGTCTGCAACCCATGAAACGGGACTACGAGATCAAAGCAGCGGACCAGGGAACAAGGTTTCTGATCCGTGGCGAGGGTTTGGAACTGGAGATACGGCTTGGCGCTGAGCAGCTGGTCAGAATGGGTTCCCTATCCTTACCCCGAATCCAAGTCGATTTTATCATTCAATCCGCCTCGTCACAGCAGCTGAGCGATTTTTGTTCAAGATTTGAGCTAAGCTTCAGGCGGGGTGGCGGTTGTA
>JARRQD010000376.1:0-3333 GCA_037382205.1 Candidatus Thiodiazotropha sp. | reverse complement strand
CCAAATTATGCATTCAAATAGCGCATAAAAAACAGTGCAAAAAAGTCACACAGCAGAATAAAAGCATCAATATGGTGCATTGAAAAATTAGCTGTTCATGCGACACAATTTTTACGTATGATGAGGCATGTCCTGACAATATATCGATACTGTTACGTGACAAATATTAGGTTTTTTCTGATATCAAAACCCAAAAATTCAATCTGTTTTTAAACTGACCCAGTGGAGCACATAATGGCCACAATCTATTTCTCATCACCAATCATGAGCAAAAACAAAAAAATTACTGCTGTCGCCGGCAAACGTGACACCCTGTTAGCGGTAGCCAAGGAAAACAACATCAAAATACCATTCGAATGTGAGGATGGCGAATGCGGATCATGCCTGATCAAGGTAACCCATCTCGATGGTGATCACATCAAAGGTGTGATGCTGACCGACAAGGAGAGAGAAGTTCTCAAGTCAGTCGGCAAACTGCCCAAGCATGAAGAAGAACGGGCTAACGTGAAAGACATCCCGCCCACTTTCCGGCTGGCCTGTCAGACCGTCGTCACGGATGAAGACCTGCTTGTACAGTTCACTGGCGAACCCGGTGGTGCTTAAGCCATATTTGGTGGGGCTTTGCCCCACCATTACGCTTTAACCTAAAAAGATCAGTTGGACAGCGTGAAGGGTGCGTTTGTGGGGGTGCAAGGCAAGGGTCGCTCCTGCACATCCATGTGCCCGCGACACTTGTGCATCCCTGCACGGCGCGCAACGACGCACAATAGCGCGCTATTCCAAGGCGTTGCAACGCCGCCATGCGCCGCCTCAAGCGTGCCATTCACGTTGTAGCGTGATTCACCCAGCAGGTGACATAACCATCGAAGCTATTTTCTTTAAATTCAGTAAGCTGCTAGTAGAATGGAGCGGTCAACTGATTTTTTTAGGTTTAATAAACTCATGATGTTGGCTGCAGCTTACGGAATAATCTGGTTTTTCTTTTTTCGTAAAACTGAGGTCACCCTGCCCCCTGGCATCATAACCACATCAAGAGATGCTGCGTAATGCAAAGTCATTCGACTTCAAAGATTACCGTATCTTGCTATTGACAAAGTGATGATTGCCAGTTGCGGCAACGAATGTCACAGGTACTGGATATGACTCAGCATTCTCCGCTCCAAGTCTCTCAGCCTTTCCAGGGTCTTCTTATCACGAAAGCCTTTGGATCGATTTCCAGCAGCTGATCCAGCTCTTTGGAGATCATCAAGTGTTCACACAGGTTACGCCGCGACCACAGTACCAGTGGCACCAATACATGAATCAGACCTTACCCATCGGCGTCAGGTAGTTAAGCTTACACCGTTGGCTTTTAGGGTGGGATAAAGACGCGATCAGCAGCGCCCCTTTTATTCCTTAAAACTTAAAGTGTATGGCCCGGGATCTTTTGTATGTGCTACAACGATAGCCTCACTTGCTGTGTAGTTGAGTTGCTGAAATGCCTCGTCAACCTGCAACGATTTAAAGCCGTCTTCAAGGGTCGCGACTGCGTCTCCCGCAGTTTCTGCAACACGCTCCACCGCAGAAGCGGTAGTGTCTGTACTGCTCTCTCTGGATGGAGCAGATTGATCGCCACCTTGGCCAGTGGTCTCAGCGTATCCGAGCGATCTTTCAAGCAGTGTGGGAGTCGATTTCAGGCGCTCTTCGGTGGTTATATTTTCAGCAGCCGAATCAGTTTTTGACTGCGCTTGTGAGTCATTATTCTGGCTATTGAGCTGTTGTTCGTATCTATATTGATGTTGTCGATTGGGAAGCGCTTTCAACCATGACAAACCTCTCTCAGTTGAGATCAAGTTGGAATTTGTTACCAGGGACTGTGTATGAATTTGAACTGAGAGAAGATTAGCATCGGGGCTTTTGAAGCAGCATACGAGAAAACCCTAGGTCTGACATAATTTCATCTAAACGTAACAGATGATAAACACAATTACTTGAACCAATCGGCAGATCTGCAAAATTCTATTCCTGACTGAGCATCCTACAACCATGTAATCAAATATTGCTGCAATAGCCGATATGAAATCTTGCCTTTTAGATCTGCTGGACAGAAATAACCCGGTAGAAGGCCAACTGCACCGGCATATCTGGTACATGTGGATGGCAAACTGCCCAAGTATGAGGAAGAACGGTCTAATCGCAAGCCAGATCAGTCTTGTAGCTTTTGTTCAACAAAGGCTGCAAATTGGTCCGATGACATGGGTCGAGCGAATAGATATCCCTGACCCACCCGGCAGCCCTGCCGAATCATGAATTGATGTTGCTCACCAGTCTCAATACCTTCAGCCAAGACATCCAGTAACAGATTGTTGGCCATGGCAATGATTGCTTTTGAAATGGCCACATCATTTAAGTCATCAGGAATATCAGAAACGAACGTCTTATCGATCTTGAGACGCGTGATCGGTAATTGCTTTAGATAATTCAAGGACGAATAACCGGTTCCGAAATCATCGATAGCAACTTTGACACCAAGCTTACGCAACTTGCTCAGGGTTTCACTGGTTACTCTTGTCGAACGCATCATGGTGGTTTCAGTTATTTCCAGTTCCAGGCAACTGGGTGAAAGACCGGTGGCTGTGAGCGTCCGTTCTATCTCTTCAAGCAAATTGTTATGATCAAACTGCTTTGCGGACAAATTGACACTGATCGTCTTGTCACTTCTCATTACTCCGGATTCCTGCCAGGTTTTCATTTGTCGACAGGCTTCCTTCATGATCCACGCACCCATTTCGCCGATGACTTCCGTTTCTTCAGCCAAGGGAATAAATTTATCGGGGGATAACAGTCCCAGATCCCGGTTTTGCCATCTAACCAATGCTTCAACGCCACAGATTTCTTGTGTAGTCAGCTCAAATTGAGGCTGATAGTAGAGTATAAGTTCATTCTGTAATATCGCATTATGTAGATTGGAAGCCAGGAAAACCCGCTCGAAAGCTCTAGTCGTCAACTCGAGCGTGTAGTATTGAAAGGTACTCCTCCCCTCCTCCTTGGCCCGGTACATGGCCGAGTCCGCATTCCGAACCAACTCATCAACCGAGTCTCCGTGGTCGGGATAGAGACTGATCCCGATACTCGCACTCAGGAACAGCTTATGATCATGGATAGTGAAGGGTAGTTTAAAAACATTCAGTAGCTTTTTGGCAACCACCGCCGCCGCCATATCGTCGTCTTCGTCGACTCAAGGTATCTGTACGTGGTGAACTGACTGTACCAAGCCTGGGGTGTCTGCTTCAGCCCGTACAGAGACTTGTTGTGGAGGCAGACGTGATCAGGTTGCGCAGGATCAACAAATCC
>JARRQD010000375.1:0-3342 GCA_037382205.1 Candidatus Thiodiazotropha sp. | reverse complement strand
GGTGAGAACGAATAGATTATCCGGTCCCGGGGCCAGACACAGCAGCGTCGAGGCTGCGATATAGGGTAACAACAGCTCCATGGGTATCATGGCCTTTCAATTTCCGAATGTCCCGAAGATACGGTGGCATGGGTGACCTGGGGTTGTTTCCATGGGATCGTTGCGGGTTGCTGACGACTGGACCTGGGTCTTGCGGATCTTTATTCTTTCTGCTCCCTGCCCTGCGGTATCGTGGAGTATACACAAAGGGTACAGTTCCAGAGAGATGTAACACCATGAGATTGTAGACCGTCCTGACCATTACCGCCTTATTGATCGCCTGCCAAGTGTGGGCCGGGGAGGAGAAACCGCTCTGGGAGATCGGGTTCGGTGTCGGGGGGTGAGTTTTCCCGCCTACCGGGGATCGGACAAGGCGCACAATTTTCTGCTGCCGGCACACGATCCCCAGTACCCGCCCCATCAGTTGCGGGCGACTGGCGAAATAGCGTGCTCCATTCCATGGAGCCTCTCATGTTCTCATATTGTTCTGTTTTTTGGCTAGACGCTATCCACGACTCATTTCTCTCTCGTCTTTGCGCGGGACTTTCCGCAATCTTCGCACCTTCGATTCTGCCGCTGTCGACTTCTCGGCCACTCGAGGGCTCCCTACTATCTGATTTTGAGTGGCTTTAGACCATCCCAAACGGTGACTGCTGAGATGGACACCCCGCTATCCGGCATCATATGTGCAAACACCGGGTAGATGTGACGCCGGCCAAACGCGGCAAAGGTACCAAGCATCTTGAGAATGATGGTAAGACTGCGCATCAGCGCCACCGCACCATAAGATGGGCGCAGCGCTTGAAGCGTGTGTTCAATATTGATGTCTCAATCTGCGAGAAGGGCGGAGGTGAAGCCAAGATAATCGACAGCATCGAGGATCAGGCGGTCATTGACAAGATTCCATCCTTAGGTCCGTAAACGGTGCGTCCATGCACCACTTCTCTGAATCATCTCATGAAAAAAGACGCTTTACCGCCACCGCCAGAGTTGTTGCCTGCTACGCGGCCTCACCCGATTCAGACTGGTTTACATAGCTTCGGGTCTTCACACTTTTCTATGGCACAGCAACCTAAGGATAGGTTGTCTGGTGGTATGTTGCCTGAACTAAACCGAAAGGTCGGGAAGGCAGTGGAAGAGGGCGTATTCAGCTGGAAATCTAGGGAGGGTGAATAGATTGAGGCCGGATAGACTGACATTTCAAGCACATACAGCCTCCAGTTATTAGCCTTGATATGCTGGGGTGTTGCTTCTATATTACCTATACTTCCATTGCCTGTTTATGGCGACGGGCAGAACGTACGTAACTGGTTGTATGTCGAGGACCACTGTCGCGGCATCGAACTGATACTGCAAGGCGGCCAGGTGGGGGAAACGTATAACGTTGGCGGCGGTGCCGAGCGCATCAATCTGGAGGTGGTCGAAAGCCTGTGCGCCATCATGGACAAGCTGCGCCCGGTAGGCGCGCAGCACGCCCGGCTGATCGAGTTCGTCAAGGATCGCCCGGGCCATGATCGTCGCTACGCCATCGACTAACGCAAGCTGCGTGGCGAACTCGGCTACGTGCCGACCCGTAATTTCGAATCCGGTGTGCGTGACACCGTCCGCTGGTATCTGGACAGCGAGACATGGTGGCGACCAATTCTCAGCGGGGCATATCGAGAGTAGGAGTGGCGGCAAGACCGTGTATGAGTGCGCGGCGGGCGCGTATCACAACAGCTGAAACGCCTGGTGCTGCTCCAGGGGGTGAAAATGTTTTCCACGCCGCCGTGGGAGAATGAACTACATTCGCAGGGTTTTTTTATGCGTTCTGCGGTTGAGGATGGGTTGAGATAATGACAATTAGTCGATGCGCTGTTCGCGACTAAAATAACCCTTGTTAAGTCAAACGATTAACCGAGGTTTAGCATCTTCAATGAAAGTTTACATGACGCTGCTCGTGCGCGACGAAGAAGATGTATTGCGGGAAAACATCATATATCACCTTAGTCAGGGAATTGATCATATTATTGTCACTGACAATTTAAGTGTCGACAGTTCACCGGAAATAATCCATGAATTCGTGAAACAAGGTGTTGCCACATACATTTCTGAAACTGATGACAACTATAATCAATCGATTTGGGTCAGTCGAATGGCACAGATGGTATATGAAGCAGGTGCTGATTGGGTGATCCATTGTGACGCGGATGAGTTCTGGCTTCCGCCAGATGGTTGCGATCTGAAGAAATGGTTAGGTAAATTACGCTGGAGCAATATCATTTATGCTGATCGTCATGACTTTATTTGCCTGCCTTCTGACAATCTTCCTTTCTGGGAGAGGATGATTTACCGGAAGAAAGTCTCCCTGAATTCCCTTGGAAAACCATTGCCTCCGAAAGTGACGCACAAAGCGTATCCAAATGTCACAGTGGCTCAGGGAAACCATGCTGTGAAGGGTATCCGTTTTTCGCGAGCCAAGAAGTCTGGACTGGAAATCATGCATTTCCCTCTGAGATCAAGAGAGCAGTATCTTCGGAAGATCCGTAATGGTGGAGCAGCCTACGCCAACAACAAAGAACTTTCGGTTTCGGTAGGTAATACTTGGCGCAAACAGTACGAAGAATTGCAGTCAACAGGAACCATCAGGTTCGTGGAAGAAAATTTGTACTCGTATAAACAGCTGAAGCAGCAACTCGATTCTGGTGAAATACTCGAAGACCGGCGTCTGAGAAACTTATTCAAGAAAATCGCACATGCCAGCAGCCGTACTTGATAAGCACAAGATTGCGTATTTCAGCATACCCAAGTCTGCCAGTACCTCCATGAAGCTTGTGCTTTATTTTCTGAAACATGGGAAGGAATGGACGGGTGACCCTGACCGAGTACATCCGCAGTTCCCGACTTACCCGATAAGTGACGAGGATTTCCAAGCCGTACAGGATTACTGGAAATTTACTATCGTACGGGACCCTATCTCCCGCCTGTTATCATCCTATGGAAATCGCGTGCACTTCCATTCCGATATTGTCAGGGATGCAGCGCCACGCTTACAGGACAAGTTGATTTTTTTGCTTTTCAGGAATGAGCTATCACTCAGGCCGAAATATGATGACTATTTTATCAACCTGAAAAAGTACCAAGAGTTATCCTATTCCATTTGGCACCATACCACTTCAGTCAGCACATTCATTGGTAGTGACCTTTCCCGGCTGAGTCGCATTTACCGCATAGAAGATATTCCGAATCTGGAGAATGAGCTGACAGTCCGTACTGGCATGCAAGTAGCCCTGCCTCGAGAGCAGACATCGGGTATAAAAGTTA
>JARRQD010000374.1:0-3366 GCA_037382205.1 Candidatus Thiodiazotropha sp. | reverse complement strand
TCCGGGCTGGTTGTCCTGGCTGCCCTACTGGGCAGCGCACTCTATATCGATGTGGCGCTGATCTACGGTACATTGGCGTTTGTCGGGGTTGTCGCCATCGCCCGCACGATTGAGGGGAATGGTTCATGAGACTGATTGCTGATCTGCTACTCGTTATCGGCGCGGCCTTTACCCTGTTTGGAGCCATCGGTCTGATTCGCATGCCCGATGTCTACAACCGTATCCAGGCCGGCACGAAAGCGGTTACTCTAGGCTCTCTCTCGATCCTGCTCGGCATCGCGCTGCTCTTCCCCACTTGGTGGTCGAAACTGCTGGTGATCGGAGTGCTGATTTTGATTACCAATCCACTTGGCTCCTCCACTATTGCCAGAGCCCTGCTGATGGCCGGAATAAAACCCTGGAGCAAACCCTCCGTCAGCCCTTCCGGGGAGGCCGACCGATGAGTGATATCGAGCTGTGGATCGCCCTGATACTGGCGCTGATGATGTTGAGCAGCGCCGTGCTTACCTTGCTGGTGAAAAACCATCTCGCCGCGGTCGCTGCCGCGTCGGTGGTATCACTTGGTCTGGCGCTGTTGTTTGCCCTGATGCGGGCACCGGATGTGGCAATGACCGAAGCGGCTGTAGGCGCCGGTTTGAGCAGTCTGATCCTGGCATTGGCGCTGCGGCGTTTAGGCCTGTGGCAGATTGAAGGCGACACGAAAAAGCGCAATATGCTGAAGGTTTCGACCAAGGGGGATGGGGATGCGTAATCTCACCGGCCTGTTGTTTGCCGGCGGCTTGGGTTTTATGTTGCTGGCAATTGCCAGTGGTATCGATTTCGGCAATCCACCAATGCGGGTCGGCGAGGCCATTCAAGCAGCGGCTCCCCAGGAGGTCGGTGCGGCCAATATCGTCACCTCTGTGGTACTGGGTTATCGGGGTATCGACACCCTGGGTGAACTGGCCATTCTGTTTGCTGCCGCATCCGCCGCGGGACTGGTGCTGGGGCGTCGGCATACCACCAACGGCACCCAGACCAAAGGTGGATTTGTTCTGTTTCACGGTGGTGCACTGGTCTTTCCTTTCCTCCTGACCATCGGCTTCTACATCATCTTTCATGGCCATCTGACACCCGGCGGTGGATTCCAGGGCGGGGTGATTCTAGCAGCGGCATTCTTTCTGCCCCTGTTGGCCCGACCGGGAGCACGTCTGCACCACTCTGTTTTAAGTATCATCGAGGCCTTTGCCGGCGCCTGTTTTATCCTCATTGGACTTGCCGCTCTGGCGGAAGGCCAGGCTTTTCTACAACCGATGCTCAATCAAGACACCCTAGGCGCTTTGATATCCGCAGGGACTCTTCCCCTGCTCTACATTGCTGTGGGTTTGAAGGTCGGTGCAGAGCTGGCGAGTCTTTTATCCCATCTTGCACAAACGGAGTCTGAACAATGATCCCGGGTGTGACACTTGAACTGATACTCTATGTCACCGCCCTGGGGCTGGTGATTATCGGCCTGGCAGGGGTGGTACTCAGTAGCCACCTTTTCCGTATGGTGCTTGCCTTGGTGATCGCCGAAGCGGGTGCCAATCTGATGTTGGTGCTCTCCGGCTATCGCTGGGATGCGGTGGCGCCGATCCTGCTGCAACGAGCAGAACAACCGGCCATGGTGGATCCAGTTCCCCAGGCCATGGTGCTGACCGCGATAGTTATCGGCGTCGGTATACAGGCATTGGCGGTTAGCCTATTGATTCGTATCCGCCAACGCTATACCACCCTTAAACGTCGCGAAGTCGCGGAAAAAATGGATGCGGAGATTGCTGCCAGTGCCGGCATCCGCCGGGACATCAGTCAGGATGCACCACTCGGTGAACGCCCCTTGAAGCCAGTTCCGATCCATACGGCACAATCCCCTGGAGGCGATGCATGAACAACCTGGTGTTGACCATCGCCCTGCCCCTGCTCGGCGCCTTTCTACTGCCTGTGGTGATGCGTGTCTCACTGGCCATCGGCTTATGGCTGGGACCAATCATTCTCGGCTACGGCTGTTGGCTGCTGGGCGACCTCTGGCTCAGCGATATCAGCCTGCCCCTGTCGATTGTGATCGGTGGATTTGATGCCCCCTACGGCATCAATCTCTATGTGGATTCTCTGGCTCTGCTGTTTGCCTTTGCTGTGCAGTTGCTGGGGCTGATCTGCTGGCCCTTCATGCTCAATCGGGACACCGCCAGACGACAGGCACTGATGCTGTTGCTGATCGCCGCCTCGACCGGGCTGGCCCTCTCGGGAGATCTGTTCAATCTGTATGTGTTTTACGAGCTGGCCGCTGTGGCGACCTTCGGCCTGGTTGTGGCATCAACAACTTCAGCGGCCTATGCAGCAACCTTTCGTTACCTGATCTTGAGTGGTATCGGTTCTGTGTTGACTCTACTGGGTATTGCTCTGATCTACAGCCAGACCGGCACCCTCAACCTGGCCCATCTGGCTCAACTGGCCCCAGAAGTTTTACAGGACAGACTGGGATTGACCGCCTATCTACTGATCCTGATCGGCATTGGCATCAAAGCGGAGCTGTTTCCGGTCAACGCCTGGGTGCCGGAGATCTACGCCACCGCCTCAAGCCGACTCTCCGGATTTCTTGCCGGTTTACTCTCCAAGCTGGCGCTGCTGATCATACTGCGTCTGCTGGTGCTGATTTTTCATCAGCAGGAAGCACTACAGATTGTTCTCATACTTGGAATTCTTGGCGTCATCAGCGGTGAACTCGCCGCCTGGCGGGCAAAGGACATGCGGCGTATGCTCGGCTTCTCATCGATCGGTCAGCTGGGCATTATTTTTATCGCCCTCTCATTACCTGATGAGCGGGGACTGCTGGCTCTGCTGGCTCTGACACTTCATCATCTGCTGATCAAAAGCGGCCTCTTCATGCTGGCTGACGGCTGGGGTGGATCCCTCGACCGGTTAACCGGAGCAGCTAAGCTGTCTCCGGTTGGCGCCGCTCTCTTTACCCTGTTTGCCCTCTCCCTGGTTGGTCTTCCACCGCTGCCTGGCTTCTGGGCGAAATTCACTCTGATTACGGAACTGGCCGCCCAGCAAGAACCTCTCTATCTAATTGGTCTACTGGTATTTCTGCTGGCCACAGTTATCGAGACCAGTTATCTATTCCGTATCGTGGCGAAACTCTACAGTTCAACCGAAACCACAACCGAGCAGCCTGATCGCCAACCTATGCCGGGGCTATCTCTCGCTACGGCGGCTCTTTTCGCTCTCGCACTGCTGGCGGCAACGGTTCTGATCGCCCCGATCGGTGATGCGCTACAGGCCGTTGCAGCCGAAACACAAAATAGCGAACTCTATATTCAAACCGTGCTTGCGAAAACGCCCGGAGGC
>JARRQD010000373.1:0-3391 GCA_037382205.1 Candidatus Thiodiazotropha sp. | reverse complement strand
CGATTATCGGTATGGGGTTGTTGGATGTGGTATCGGAGGAGGAGCTGCTTGCCTGGGCAGACCCGGAAGATCGGGATGGCGACGGCATCTCCGGTCGCCCGAACCGGGTCTGGGATGTGGAATCCGGAAAAACGGCGCTGGGCCGGTTTGGATACAAGGCCAATGTAGCAACCTTGCGCCAGCAGATTGCCGGGGCGTTTGTCGGCGATCTCGGTATCACATCGTCACTGCATCGGGGGCAAAACTGCACGTCCGTTCAAAGGGCCTGCCAACAGGCGATCGATGGTGGTGAGCCGGAACTGAGCGATAGGCAACTAGACGACATCACCTACTATCATCAGCTGCTGGCGGTACCGCAACGCCGTGACAGGTCATCACCAACGGTCACCGAGGGAGAAGCACTGTTTAATCAGACCGGTTGCGCCGCCTGTCACCGGCCCAGGATGCGAACCTCGAAACAGACGCAGCCGGCCAGACTGGCGGACCGGATCATCGAACCCTACAGCGATCTACTGTTGCATGACCTGGGAGAGGCGCTATCGGACGGGCGTCGCGATTTCCAAGCCTCGGGCCGGGAGTGGCGCACTGCCCCGTTGTGGGGAATTGGTCTTGCAGAGATTGTGGCCGACGAAGTGGGCTATCTCCATGACGGTCGAGCGCGCAATCTGCTCGAAGCGATTCTCTGGCACGGTGGTGAGTCAGCGGGCAGTCGGGAGCGCTTCAAGGCGCTCGATTCCGGGCAGAGAGCGCTTTTACTGGCCTTTCTCAAATCGCTCTGAGTGCAGTTCTGATGACAATTGCTTGGAGTTCAGGATTGATCTGTTTCTGACCAGGTTTCTAACCGTAAAAGGGGGAAGAGCCACTGCTGTCCCACGAACGACATGCCAACACAAGCACCATTTGTGGCGGAGTTTGTTTGTACGGGTTTACTTTCTGGAACAGCCCTCTCAGGTGACACTTACAGAAAAAACTGGTATGTAGCAATCGAGTGACCTGCTGCATGCTCTGTATCAGTTTTTAATATGAACCTCATGGACTCCGTTCAGTTGTTTGTTAGCTTTCTGTTACTTGGGGACTATGCAACACGACGGGCCTCGCAAAATCTCATACGGTTCGTATCGCCCCGTATTTCCAGGATTCCAGCTTTGCAATGATGATGTACTCGCATTGCAAAAAAGAGATCTGGCACCTCAAGCAGTAATCCTATTTCATCGGACATCTCAATCGCCTGAGCAACAATCTTCGCGACCTTCTTCCATTTTACGTCGACGCTGGACAAGACCCATTTATCGATTGTTACAACTTCTGCTTCAGTAAGGGCCTTAATGATTTTCTCGTCTTCAGCGCTCATTGCATCAGGGCCTTCGAAGTCGTGTTCACCCATAGACCCTGTTCCTCCTCATTTGAAAACCGCACCCCTATCATCAGCGATGAACGTTGTTAGTGTGGCCGTTGGATGGTTTAGTGAGTAATTTATTCCCATTCAAGTTCAGAAAAAAACACGCTGTACATTTCTTCCGGATAGAACGTGAAAGTTTGGGAGTGATTTGAATTTTGACCGATCTACCTTGTTTATTTCTGACATATCCCCGCCATCATCCATAAAAGCACTTACCGCTCAGAATAAAGAGTTCGTTGACGAATACTACTTAGTTAAGCAATTTAATGGTGGGGCAGGGCCCCACCATAAGGTATTGGATATCATCCCAAACGCTCTTAACTAAGTAGCATTAGGGTCGGTGACAAATGATAGTTGTTCATATTATTTGTCACCGACCCCTTTTCGCGTGGCCATCCTAAAAGGCTTTAGTACGTACCATTCTACTCTGATAATCATCTAGCCGACTCCTTGATTCGGTGGTATTCGTTAAGTTGCGAGCACTTACGAGCCACTAAAAAAGGAGCCGACCATGAAACTATATTGTGGAATTGACCTTCATGCCAATAACAACGTTATCAGCATTCAGGATGAGCAGGACAATGTGTACTACGAAAAGCGTTTGCCGAATGATTTAGGTGTGATCGTGACTGCATTGCAGGCATTTCAGAAAGAGCTTCAGGGTTGTGTCGTAGAATCGACCTACAACGGGTACTGGCTGGTCTACGGTCTGGCAGAGGCTGGCTTCCCTGTCCATTTGGCCAATACAGCAGCAATCCCCCAGTATGCTGGGATCAAATATACCAATGACGACACCGATGCACGCCACTTAGCGCATCTGTTGTTGCAACTTGGACATTAATTGGGGACATCCATATGGATCAGTCTTGCATGAGGAGCCGTGTACGGACCCGTACGCACTGTTCTGTGAGTAGACGGGGGACTGCGGTCCCCCTCTGACCCGATCAGATGCCACCATATAGCTAAAAGGCATGCAACGAAAGGTGATGTGAGTGGGAGTTCTTTGTTTTGGGATTGCCGGTGGCAGAGTGTATCGGGACACCCAACGTTTGAACCTGCACCATTCTATCGTTGAATGGCTGTATTGATAATGAAAATCAGCAGCTTGAATGATAGCTATTTGAAGGGTGTCCCCATAGCTTGCTTTCAGCCTTGATAAACAGGGGTGTTGCGGTTATTCTCGTTATATTTAAACATTACAAGTCAACCAGTCATATTGTTAACGGAATTCAAATCGTTAAAGCAGTGATACTGGGGGGGCGGCACATGTGGGCAGAGGTTATTGGGTGGTTTGGAAGGAGTATATCAAAACCCAAAAAAACCTCCAGAGCCGGACGATTTAAGGTTAGGATAAATGCATCGAAAACAATTATTTTTACTGTTAACTATAACTAGCTCTTTGTTTTATTGTTCTTCTTCAATGGCATGGTTAATTGACCAATCATATGATTCACAAGGGCTGGGTGATACATGTGAAAACTGGCAGACAACTAAATCATATGTTACTGACATTCAAAGTTATAGTGGAGGTAACTCTTGCCTTCTACATATCAATGCAGGCCAAACAGGATTTGGTGTATGGGGAGGGATATTGAGTCATCCGTCACCTTTGTCTAGAGGTGATGAGATATGGGTAAGAGTAAGAACATTTTTTCCTACTAGTTTCAATTATGATTCTAGTGGAGAAGGGAACCACCTTAAGTTTCTTCGACTACATACTCGTGGTGATTCGAATACTAATTACGGTTATGATGATATTTATATAGATCCAGAAGCAAGTAGTCTTGCATTTCGGTTTATTTATGAAGGGGATCCAGTATGGTCCAATATTGGTTCGACAGATGATAAAATTAAGAAAGGTGTATGGGAAACTTATGAATATTATGTGAAATTTGATTCTATATCCAAAGATAATGGTGGAAATGCAATAGTAAGATTTTGGAAAAATGGTGAATTATTAAAAGAAGTCACCAACCTAACAACTTTGGCTAA
>JARRQD010000372.1:0-3412 GCA_037382205.1 Candidatus Thiodiazotropha sp. | reverse complement strand
AAACGGATAAAGGATTGAAAAATTGAGTAATGCTGGCCAATCGACAACCGAGTCTATCAGCGTAGAATTACGCATAGGTAGTGAGAATATAAAGATTTCATCGGAAATCAGCAATCAACCGATACATATTCATGAGCTTCTGCCATTTTTTCAAGCGATCACCAACAAGGTTGTTGAGATTTGCGTTAAGGAGGTCCAGCAGCAGGGGAAAAACATCTCATGCAAAAAAGGCTGTGGTGCCTGCTGTTCCCAGCTGGTGCCGGTAAGTCGAGCTGAAGGCTATCAACTGGCCAATCTGGTCAATGCCATGCCTGCAGAACGCCAGCAGGTGATTCGAGAACGTTTCGCACAAAATATCAACGCATTGAAAGATGCCGGTATTCTACATTTGCTGGATCAGAAGGTTGATGCCAACAATGCAGTACAGCTTAGAGAGGTTGGGCTCAGCTACTTTAAACTCAATCTGCCTTGTCCATTCATGGAAGAACAGGCCTGCTCCATTCATGAGGACCGACCCCTCAGCTGTCGAGAGTATCTGGTTACCTCAAACCCAGTTCATTGTGCTAAGGCAATACCAGGTACAGTCGAGGGGCTGATATTGCCAAAGCGTGTATCGGCCATCATCTACAAAATGAGTCGGGATTTAAATGAGGGCGACGCAGGTTTTTTGCCGCTGATCATGCTTTTGGACAGAGCTGAGGAGCTAGCCTCGACCCAGGTCAAAAGGCCTGCCATCGATTTGATCAAGCAGTTTTTGAGTATCCTGACAGATACACCGGTTCAGTAATTTTACCACCTCAGAATTCGGTTCGGAGGCCGACACTAATGGTGTGAGCGGTCCAGTCGCTGTGGGCAAGGATGGTGCCGTAGTCGATGAAACCGACCAGCCCATTTTTGAACTGCGCCGAGGTGCCCAGTCTGAGCCTCAGGTAGTCCCGATCGGGATCCTCGCTTTCGATACGGATTGCCTGAGCGTCGGGATCACCGACAAAATAGGCACTGAACACCTGGGCGTCATCCTTAAACTCATGCAGCCAGTCGAGGCGGGTGTAGGGGATTAGAATGCCCCAGTCGGCGCTGTGGGTATAGGCCAACCGGCCACCGAGCTTGAGGGTCAGCCAAGTCTGGTCAGAATCATCCACCCGGGTGGCCCAGCCACCACCGTCTGCAGTCGGATTGGAGACCTGCTCGGTGAAGCCGTCCACATCCGACTTGTGGTACTCCAAGTCAGCTCTGGGTCCGAAGCTCCAGGGGCCGTATGCGAAATCATAACCGGAGCCGACAAACAGGCTGACCATGCTGCCATCGTAGTCGGCGGTGAGCTTCTGGTCCACATTTGCCAGTCCATCAAGCTGATAGTTGATGCGCCGGTACTGTTCGAAGTTGTTGGCACCGTAACCGAGAGAGAAGTCGATAAAGTAGTTCTGCTCGGCATAGTAGGTGCCGTAGAGGTTGAGGCTGTAGCCCTGGGTGTCGATCTCGGCGGCATCATCCTCCAGTTCGGTCGCGGTGTTCACATAACCCAGGGCACCGCCGAGGATGAAGTTCTGGTTGATACGATAGTCCAGACCCATAGTGAGGCCGTAGGTATCGAAATCCAGACCGGACTCAAGATCGCTCTCATCTTTGCTGCCAGTGGATATATCACCGGTGATGAAGAAACCCAGTCGGTTCTCCATCAGTGGATTGTCGGAACTGGCGCCACCACCACTCTGTTTATAGGCCTTGGCAATGGTATTGATGGAGAAGTTCTTATCATCGATCAGCAGATCGAGCCCCTGGAAGGAGATGCCGCTTGCCCCGGCGCGCAGTGCAGCGATACGTGAGCCGAGATTGCGGATCTGCGCCTGTCCACCTTGCTGGGAGGAGTTGTTGGCCTTGGTGGCCGCTTCCGGGGCGACCTGGCTCAGTGCCGAGCCGGTGTTGGGATCGCCGTTGATGGCGCCGCCGACCACATCGTTACAGTCCTCCTGGAGTCGGTCGGTGAGGCGGCCGCTGGGGCAGGCTTCGCCGATTACTTCAGCCAGGGCGCCAAGATTCGGATTACCGCCGGTGTAGGGGGCGAGCAGATCGGCAACCGGGTTCCCCGAGGCCTCGGCGTTGCCGGTCAGAGGTATAGAATTAGTGCCAAAATCAGTGGTGATCAATAGGTTGCCTGTTGAGGTTCCAGCTGTTTCCGGTGAAAAGACGACCTGAATCTCACAACTGTCACCATGGCTCATAAGTTGTGCTGGACAATCATTGCTCTGGGTAAAATCACCTTCGATGTCAATAGAGAGCAGAGAAATTGGAACATCATCTTGATTCGCCAGAGTCACCGTCATCGAGTCGCTTTGGCTCCCCGCTACAGTTTGTGGAAAACTCAGGTTAGAGGGTGATACCGAGATTGCAGCAGCTATTCCTGAAACATGTAGAGGAATGATTTGCTGAAATGCTCCGGTTTGTTTGGAACCATTGATTACCAGGGAGCCGTTAATATCGCCCGAATCAACTGGTGAGGTAGATACGAAAATAGAACAACCAGCACCGCCATCAAGAGTGTCTGGGCAATCATTGGTTTGTGAAAACGGTTCAGTGGCAGAGATTGAGCTGATGCTCAGTGGGGCGTTGCCACTGTTGGATATGGGAAACTCAATTACATCGCTCTGATCATTCACGGCAACAGAACCAAAATCGATTTCTGCTGAAGGTATCGAGATTTCAGCGAGTAGCCCAGTACCGCTGAGAGTAGCTGTGTAGCTGAAAGCTCTGGATGCGGAAGCAGGGGGTGTGGAAGGTGGGGTGACTGCATTACTGGATGGATCATCTCCAGTAATGATCAAGGTGCCAGTTCGGTCGCCATATGTTTGAGGGGAAAATGTCACATCCACAGTGCAGTTACTGGATGGGGCAATTGAGTCACCACAGTTCGTTGTGTAGTCAAAATCACCTGATACATCAATAGAAAAGATGCTCACCCTGTAGGTACTACTGGTATTAACCAAAGTGATAGATCTTGGTGTGCTACTGCTACCTACATCAATATCAGCGAATGCTAAGTTGCTTGATGAAATGGCTATATTGGCCAAAACACTCTTAGAAATAAAAAATAAAATAGAAAAAAGCAGTAAAAGTATGCCTTTATATCCATTGGACAAAGAGATTACACTGTTCTGTTTATGGAGCATGATTCCTCTTTCCAAGCAAACATTTCACTATAAGTTTTGCCGGACATGTTAGCTGCCACCTTTGCCAATGTCGATGCCCAGAATTAGCTAAAGAAATACTTGGCGAGTTTGTTAGCCAATTATATTAAGGTATAAAAAGCTATATGCCCAGCTGGGAGAGCATACCTACTTCAAGATGTTGAAACGACTATGGAGTACCACGCGAGAAGTGTTAAACCTAAAAAAATCAATTGGCCGCTCCATTC
>JARRQD010000371.1:0-4472 GCA_037382205.1 Candidatus Thiodiazotropha sp. | reverse complement strand
CCTGGGGGTGAGTTTGCCAAGCGCCAGCTTATGAAAGGCCGGTACCAGATCCAGACGGGGTAGTTTGGCCATCGCTGGTGTGCCGACAAAAGCATGCAGTTGAGCGACGACCACAAGGTCCACATAGTCTGGTTCGTGACTAATATCTTCCATCCAGTCCTCCGCATGCAGGGCGGATTGAACGAAATAGTCTGGAAATTCCCATTTACGCAGAACCATCGCACCGACTTCACCTTTCAGGTTGTTGATCACCCGGTCGAGTAGATCGGGTTGTTCAGCAAGCTCAGGTTTACTACGAGCCGCACCAATGATTGCCAGGGCCCCGATATCATGCAGCAGTCCACAAAGCAGTGCCTGATCATTGGATAGCCCCGGGGTGACATTCGCCAGTTCATGGCAGATCGGTGCCACATAGCTGACATGTTTCCAGAGTCTGAGCATCCGTTGTTGAAGAATCTTTGAGCGGCTTTGAAACAGTTTCCCCAGAGCAAAGCTGATCACCAGGTTATGGGTAACTGAGCGTCCCAGACGGGTTACCGCATCGGGCAGATTGTCGACCGGCTGTTTGCCCCGGTACGCGGCACTGTTGACCACGCTGATCACCCGCGCAGCCACTGTCGGATCGGCCTGCACCACATGGGCGATATCTTCGCTATCGGAGTTGCTGTCGTTGATCACCTTGGCGATACGCAGGGTGATATCGGGCATGCTGGGCAGCTCTACAGTATTGTTCTGCACGGCTTCGTGAAACTCCCAATAGAGCGTATCTTCCGGTCCCTCACTGTCCTGCAGCTCAATGGTGTTGTTGGAGCGTTGATTGACCACTGGCGGAAGCCGTTTGACGGCATCGTAGAGCTCTCTGGGAATAGACAGCAGATCGACCGCAGTCTGGCTGTCGATGGTCACTTCACTGGGATTTTTCTCAGACAGTGCAACCAGGCTGCAGGGCTGATCCGCCTTGCAGATGATCTGTTTGCCGTCACTCAAGCGAATTCTGACCTCCCCCGCCATTAAGTAGAAGACCTGATCACTGCTCTCTCCGGCTTGTGCAATGGGGCTATTGGCATTGATATGTTCAATATGAGTCTCGGAGAGTACATAGTTCTGCACCCGTTTCGGCAGGTGTCTCAGGATCTCGATCTTCTTGACCCTGTTTTGCGTGACTGCGGTTACACGTTGAATCATCTACTGGTTGCTCGATATGTTTAAATGCTATCGACAAGGGAAAACTGGCCGACTCTTGTAAATAAGCTTAGTTATCCGGTTAAAAAGTTGCTACAAAGCGTACAATGCTGTTTAGATATCGACCTGATGGGATAACTCTTTAAAGTAGCCAGGGTGAATAAGGTATGCGTATAGGACAGGGCTACGATGCCCATTGTTTCGAGTCCGGCTCTAAGCTGATACTTGGTGGTGTTGAGGTGCCTCACAATCAGGGTTTGAAGGCCCATTCCGATGGGGATGTGCTGATCCATGCACTCTGTGATGCGCTGCTTGGCGCCGCGGCGTTAGGGGATATCGGACGGCACTTTCCTGATCACGATCCGAGCTATGCTGGCATCGACAGTCGGGTTCTGCTTCGTCAGGTTATGCAGCAGCTGCATGCGTTGGGTCTCAAACTGGCCAATGCCGATATGACAATTGTTGCCCAGAGACCGAAACTGGCCCCCTACATCGATGAGATGAGATCACTGCTGGCTGGGGATCTGCAAACCAATCTCGACCAGCTGAATATCAAGGCGACTACTACCGAGGGTATGGGGTTTACCGGCCGGGGTGAGGGCATCGCTGCACTGGCCACAGTACTGCTGATGGATGCGACAAGTGAGTGATCAGCCCTGGGTGAGTCTTGAACAGATGCCATATGCGCATGGTGATCCTGTTTGCAGTGGGGTGATCAGAAGCTGTGCTGAAGATTTTCAAGTGGATGAAGAGCTGGGTTTTTCTGCAGATGGTGAAGGTGAGCACCTACTGGTACAGATCAGAAAAAGAGAGACCAATACTCAGTGGCTTGCCGGGCAGTTGGCGCAGTTGGCGAGTATCCAGAAAAAGGATGTGGGCTTCGCTGGATTGAAAGACCGACATGCGGTGACCACGCAGTGGTTCACTCTGGGTATGGCAGGTCGGCCAGAGCCGGATTGGCGCGCCCTGAATGACCAACTGATTGAGGTTTTGGCTGTTCATCGACACAGAAAAAAATTACGTCGGGGTGATCTGCAGGGCAATCACTTCAAGCTCAGGATACGACAGCTAAGTGGTGTGCCACAGGCCATTGAAGCTCGCCTTCACCGATTGCAGGAAGCGGGCATGCCCAACTACTTTGGTGAACAACGCTTCGGTCGTGACTACAGCAATCTCGATCAGGCCGATCGCCTGTTCTCCCCATCGCGACCTCGGATCAATCGATCGATTCGGGGGTTGATCATTTCAGCGGCCAGGTCCCAGCTGTTTAACCAGGTTTTAGCCGCCCGCATAGCGCAGGGGATGTGGAACTGCCCCATACCGGGAGACTATTTTCAACTTGATGGTAGTCGGGGCAGCTTTGCCGACCATGAAGAGCAACCTGAGCAGCTGAAGCGTCGCTGTAGTGCGCTGGATATTCATCCAACCGGGCCACTCTGGGGGCGCGGCCGTAGTTTAGCCTCCGCTGACGCAGGGCTTTTAGAAAGCCAGGTACTCGCCCCTTTTGGTCAGTGGCGGGATGGATTGGAGCATGTGGGGCTTAAGCAAGAACGCAGAGCATTGAGAGTGGCTCTTAAAACGCTGCAGTGGCAGTTTATCGAAGATGGGGATTTAGAGCTGAAGTTTTTTCTGCCAGCCGGTTGTTATGCCACCGCCATGTTGCGAGAGCTGCTCTGTTACAAAGCCCCCGAAGTTCAACGGCAATGACAATCAGTTGTTTTGTCTCGATGCGTCCCTATAACCCTGATTACTCGGGGTGGAAAAAGAGAACCTGAAATATAGGATTATAATTAACTCCCAGAGTAGAGCCACATCTGTGTCATTTGGCTGAGCAAGATCATGAAACAGGCTGGTGGTGTTTGGCGATGGGCAACAGTCTGTGAACATACAAAGGCGACTCGATGAAAGGCACACTCAGGCAACTCTGTTGCACAGTACAACGCAATTGCCACATCTCCGATGCCCGGCATGGCACCGACTACGGTCTCTGTACCTATCTTCTGAAAATGCGGGAGTACTACCGTTGGGAAAACGGTCTCGACTATCAAGCCTCGCTAACCAATGAGTCGGCCTGGAGCGACGTGAGGAGCCAGGGGGCGTCTCAGTATGGATTGCCGGGCGCGAACTTGCCAGAGACCTGACGGCACCGGCCGCGATGAACCAGGGTGGGCGGATCTACATCAGGCAGGAGTCATTGCGCCGTCTGCTTTGGGAGAAGTACGAAAACTGGCGATGGCAACGGGCTGAGAATGCCATGGGGCGAGCATTCGCTCACTACGATTTCGATAAACAGCTTGAGAGCGCCTTGGATCGGATGGTCGAGAAAGAGCTGAATGTCGTACTGCTGCATGAAAAGGGTGAGCATCAAGCCGGGCAGGTTGTGGGTGATGGGTGGAACAAAATGGTGTTAGACCTGGGACACTCCGCCGCTGAACTGATGGTTAGGGCGGTCAGAGACCACTGGGCCGATTGTCAGGTAACACTCCCACAGTTGTTGAAGGATAGAGATGAGGCCTCGCTCCACTTCTATATCGGTGGTATGACTGGGATGCGCAAGTCGCTCTTCCCTGAGCTGATGAAAAGCTATGAAAAATGGTATCAAGACAAGAATTGGCAGCGCTTTGATCAGTTGGTCGCCGAAGGGCAGGCCCACTGGTCTGAGTTGGCAGTCCGACTGTTGGATTGCTATCAAAGTCGACCTGCCGATAGCCAAACAGCGATTAAGTTGATGGTGGAAGAGAATATATTGTAAGCAATATTTAGAAGGAATCAGGTGGTAAATCGCCAAGGCCTGGATTCATCTGCTGCTGTTGATTTAACCTAAAAAAATCAGTTGACCACTCCATTCTAATAGCAGGTGTTTGATTATGATGAAAATCGCTTCGATGGTTATGGTCACCTACTGGGTGAATCACGCTACAGCGTGAATTGCACGCTTGTAGCGGCGCATGGCGGTGTTGCAACTCCTTGGAATAGCATGCTATTGCGCGCCCGTGCAGGGATGCACAAGTGTCGCGGGCACATGGATGTGCAGGAGCGACCCTTGCCCTGCACCACCACAAGCGCACCCTTCACGCTGTCCAACTGATCTTTTTAGGTTTAAGAGAGGCTTAGATGAAGATTGATTGGCTCGATATCGCTACAATCTGATTTTTTGCAGGACAGTTTTAACACATGGTTGTTTTGGGGGGTACATGAGAAAACAGTCCCCACAAGCCTGATGGATCAGCATAAGTTCCAGGACGTAAAGAGCATGGATGGAAAGGATATGCCCTACAAGTTGAGCCAAG
>JARRQD010000370.1:0-3442 GCA_037382205.1 Candidatus Thiodiazotropha sp. | reverse complement strand
CAGCCGGTTTGACAGTTACCCCAGAGAGAGAATCACTCGTCCGTTTTGGCCCCTCTTATCAGCAGATCACCCAGCAGGTCATCTATAGGGGGGGCACCTATCGCCCGCGTAAGATTGAAGATCTGCTCGATAAAGAGTTACACATACTGGCTGGCAGTAGCCATGAAGAAGAGCTGCAGCGATTACTAAAACAGTATCCTGTGCTGAAATGGACCGCGCACGACGACCTGGAGAGTGCGGAACTACTACAAATGGTGGAGGATAAAAAGATCGACTTGACCATTGCCGATTCTAATGAGTTTGCAGTATCCCGACGTTTCATGCCCCATATTAAGGTCGGTTTCGATCTTACCGAACCTCAACCCCTGGCATGGGCCATGGCCCACGCAGAGGATAGCAGCCTCTACCAAGCGATGGAGGTATTCTTCAAGCGGATCCGTGAAGATGGCACCCTCTCGCAACTGATTGAGCGCTATTATGGTCATATTGGGCGACTCAATTTTGTCGAACTCCGCACCTTTCTGCGCCATTTGAATAACCGGCTGCCCAAATATCGTGCTCTATTTGAACAAGCGGCGGAAATGACCGGTATCGATTGGCGACTACTGGCTGCCATCGGCTATCAGGAATCCCACTGGAATCCTAAAGCGAAATCCCCAACTGGGGTTCGTGGCATTATGATGCTGACTCTGGCCACTGCCAAACACATGAAAATTGAAAATCGTAACGATCCTGAACAGAGCATAATCGGTGGTGCAAAATACCTGCAATTCATCAAACGAAGATTGCCAGAGCGGATCGAGGAACCGGATCGATTATGGCTCACCCTGGCTGGATACAACGTGGGTTTCGGCCATCTAGAAGATGCTCGGATACTCACGGAACAGCTGAAAGGTGACCCTGATAAATGGGTGGAGGTAAAAAAACATCTGCCTAAGTTAAGCCTCAAAAAATGGTACAAGCGCCTGAAAAGAGGCTATGCCCGAGGTAAAGAGGCGGTTCACTATGTTGACAACATCAGAGCCTATTATGAACTGTTGAAATGGCAGCTACGCAAGCTAGAGGCCACCCAAAAAGCCGAGTCGGAAAATGATGCGAGCCACATACTATCCATCACACCGGATGCTCTGTAGCCTACCAATCCATGCCTAACCCTTCGCCATGCCCATCCGCATTAGCCACTCACGCCAGGCATCATGCAAGGGATCATAGACCACCCCCAGCACGACCTGCCCGGAAGGCATCAGTGCAAGTGAGATACTGACAGCCTTGTCAATCGCGCATAGCATGGTGGCTAATTGAGATTGATCACCGAGTTCGGCAATCAACACAGCAACCAAGAGTTAAAAAAGCGCTTACAATCTATACAATCATTCATATCATATTAAGTATAACCTGCGATCCAGATGGGATATGGGTGACATGAACCTCACTGTGTTATAACAAGTCTGTCAACTGCAAGCCAAATCCCAAGCGGTGGCTCTTAGCATTGTAATCGATCAAGCTCTCACCATATCCATTAAAGTACTGCACATAGCCTCGCCATCTACCATAGAGTGGAAAGCTCCAATCGAGCCTTACTGTATCTCTGTTGTCACCGTCAATCAGATTTCTTAACATTAGACTGAACGTCTGCTGGTGTTTTTTGTATAGGCCGTAGATTTCATAACGGCCTAGATAGTCATCGATATCGGGGTTATCGTCATTATCCTCAGGTATTCGGTACCAGGGCTTGATCCCTAAAAGCACACTACGCTTCTCAAACAGTAAATTGGCATACAGACGATTCCAACTGCGAGACAGAAAGCCACCTTGCCCGTTGGATTGGTGCACCACACCAAATCGCATCAGCGCATTACGCCAACCATCCAACTGCCATTCATCCGGCCACATATCCGGCACATCCAAAAACAGCTCCGGTTCATGGTTGGTCTCCCGAAAGGGCGATGAGATTTCCTGGTTGTAGGCCTGCCAAAAGGAGAGATTGGTATAGGCCGCATAGAGATCCACATCACTGCCAAATATACCTTCGAACACCGGCATTTTATAGCTGAGTTGAAACTTCATCTCCCAACGGTCAAAAGTCGACTCAGGTTCGTTGTATACCTGATAATTCGGCTTCGCATTATAGGATGCGAACAGCACATAATTCTGCGCATGAGGTGAAATCACAAAAGGATTGTGACGGGTTGCCTTTTCCGCATCACGTCGATTGGCGACCAGGGAACCTTCAAACGGTTGATCATCCACCTCCGCCCCCTCAATCTCGATTTTATTGACAGCTTGCTCAGTCTGCTCGATGGCGCACTGCGCCTTGATATCAGCAACCGTCTGTACAGCCGGAGCCGCCTCCAGTTGCTGCAGAAGACAACGCTGATAATCCGTCAACGACTCTGCAGACAAAGGGTAGCTAAACGAGAACAGGATCAGAAGATGATTGAAGTACTTAGACTTGATTGAGATATAAGGGTTATCGATTAATTTCATACTCTGGATTTAACACGTTTACGCCTGAAAAAGTCCTGTAACAGCTTGGCACTCTGCTCCTTCATCAAGCCACCTTCCACCTCAACACGATGGTTGAAACGGCCATCGGTTGGCAAAAGATCAAAAACACTACCCGCTGCACCGCCTTTAGGATCTGCCGCGCCATAGACCACCCGCTTGACTCGGGCATGGACGATCGCCCCCGCACACATAGGACAGGGCTCTAGGGTGACATAAAGTGTGCTTTCCGGCAGGCGGTAGTTCTGCTCTGATTGAGCCGCACGCCTCAACGCCACAATCTCGGCGTGGGCAGTCGGATCTTGGCCACTGATTGGTTGATTCCAGCCTTCACCAATCAGTCGCCCCTCTCTGACCACCACGGCACCAACCGGAACCTCACCTTGCTGCTCAGCCCGCGCCGCAAGCATTAGGGCATGCTGCATAAAACGGTGATCATGCTCATCTTGTGTTGACATGAATTAAAGTCTTTAGTTGAATCAGCTTGAAATCTGTCGCATGAAGCCCCATTCCGCTCTAGATATCCTGATAATCATAGCGATCTTTCCTGGAAATAGTAGCATTTTGTCTGTACATAAAGCCGGAATAATACGTGAATTTAATTCTCACTGCTATTATAACTAACCTTGACTTCTGCCACTAACCCACAAACCACATCCTATACTTAGTGATTAATCTTATTGAAATCACCTAGACACTGGCAGGAAATCTGTAAGATTGACCATACGCCACTCACAAGCTGTTGCAAACCATGTCATAGCGGGGTGAAATAGGGCAAGGGTCGGGGAAATAAATAATCGTCCAAAGATTGCGCTGGATATAGGCCCGGATTCTAGGCGCACAAAGGGGAGCATAGCCGCTCTACTTGACCCTTTGTGCAACAACCAAGCCGGGGCAAAAGACAAGCAAGATTGGATGATTATTTATTTCCCCGGCC
>JARRQD010000369.1:0-3467 GCA_037382205.1 Candidatus Thiodiazotropha sp. | reverse complement strand
GCCTGAAACTGCCAGAAACGGAGGTTACCGGTATGCGGAAAGTGGGGGTTGGCCAGCAACATGCCACCCCTATCCTCCGTCTTGTCACGCCCCAGCGCCCAGCCATTGGAACCCCGCTCATCATCTCTCAGCTTGGGCATGGACACAGACTTTTCCAATCCCAGATACCGGTCGGGTGCCCAGGTCGCTTGGTCCACTGTGGGCAGATAGGCTTCACCGGGGGGCGCGGCCAGAAACATCGGCGCGAGAAACTGACCGGCACCGGGCAGCAGGGTCACCCCCAGGGCGAAGCTCAACAGATCCTCCTCCATGATCGGCTGCACCCAGGATTGTCCAGCGCAGCGGGGATCCTGTTCCTCGACCGGCGTGATCTCCAGATAGTGGTTGTAGCCTTCCGTGTAGCCCGACAACATGGCCCTCACCGGTTCGGACAGGGTGCTCAAACCGTCCTCAGCCTGAGTGCGGATCTCAAGGGCAAGGTAGGAAAAATCATTGATCAGGTTGAGGGAGTCGCCACTGCCTGCCACCTGGTCCGGGCCGAAGTAGAAGGATCGCTCACTGTTGTATTTCACGACCTGGTCGGCGAGTAGACAGAGGTTGTCTTCTGCAAAAGCGTAACCCAGGCCGAAGGCCACACTCTCCAGGTTGTCTGCCTGGGCATGGGGTACTCCGTACTCAGTACGGATGAGGGTGACATCCAGCACGCCATCCGAATCGAAATTGACGGTTTGCTGATTTGAATCGCCCGAATCGCCGCAGGCACTGAGAAATAACAGAACTGATAGTACAACGGCGTGCCCCCGGCCTGGGGAGGAAAAATAGGGGATTGGCATGGATCGTTCCTTGTGGCTTTGCGACACCCAACCGCGAGTCGCGCACTTCCTGAAATCCAGACAGGTCAGTCCAGCGTCGCGGAATATTATAATCCGTTTGATTACCGATCGGGTATTCCCGACCGAGTGATACGGACAACGAGTAAGCCGCAGGCCGTGGGTAAGACTTGTGCGCCATCACCGACGAATGTACGACTTTAGGGTCGGGGAAATCATAATCATCCAAAGATTGTGCTGGATTTTGTCCCGGATTCTAGGCGCACTAAGGGGAGCATAGCCGCTCTACGTGACCCTTTATGCAACAACGAAACCGGGGCAAAAGACAAGTAAGATTGGATGGTTATTTATTTCCCCGGCCCTTAGTGTGAAGCCAGACCGGCTCTACCCCTGGATCTCGGCCACTTAAAGCTGAATACCTGGTTGCCTTCAGTACCTGCTGCGGCGCAAGACACAAGACGCATGGCGGAAAGTACCGCAATGTTATTGGATGAGGTTTGACGGAATAACCGGTCCACCAATGGGTACTGAGTTTTCCTTTTCAACTAAGATTCCTGTTCGTCAGCCGTCCGCAACTGCTGGGGATCGTATACCGAGACATCTCGGTCCAGCTTATCAAAAAAACGGGATTCACCTGAAACACCACACTAGAGTACTGAATCTAACGTGAAGTAATAAAATAGCTGATATTCGTCTCAATAGGGGGCATTCAACAACCAAGCTGTTCGGTGCGAACGAAGCGTAGTGCAGAGTCATTTGCCTTGTCAGCCCCTATTTACTGATTAGACCATGGAATCAGTCCACTTTGAACATGGCATGGCAGGTCAAACACTGCTTCATTAACTCACCAGTGAATGAAGTTAAGGTGTTCATATCATCTGCTTCAGCACGAATCACCAACTCTTCAAACATCATATGGGTTGGCCCTCCAATGTCTTTAAAGGATTGCGGTGTTTTGTTTTTAATGGATTCTGGTGTTTCTCTCGCCATTCGATTGCCAGAGTAACGAGCTGACGCAATGATTAGCTCTCGATCTTCCTCGCCTATTCCTGCAATGACGCCTTGTAGGCTTTTTAGCATTTGGCGCATTTCGCGAAGAAATACAACCTTTTCTGGCTCAGAAAAGCCAAGTCCAATTCGCTTGTCAATGGCATCATGCTCTCCAGCATGGATTAGGAAACTTGATCCGATAAGTGTGAAGGATAGAAGTAATGTAATTATTTTGTTCATACGCTCTCTATATTTGGCTAACGATTACAACAGGGGGGATCTTGTGGAACCAATTTACGCTACAGAGAGCGCAACGAACCGCAAATTCGTGGAGCGTAGTTTGGTTCTTTGATTGTGTTGGTTATGCCATTCTCAGCTTGTATCAATACAACCTTCAAGGGAAAAGGGGTAGTACCAAATGGCACTTAATTAAGCCTGGAACCATCGTCATCCAGGCATCCAGGGGGATTCGCATCCACTGTCAATAAGCCTTACCATCAAGGTTTCTTACCTCTGTAGAATTAACATGCCACATCACACAACACGAGTTTAGCTGGTATCTGGATCCCTGCCTGCGCTGGAATGCGGAATACACTTGAAAGCTGAAGGCGTATTCGAGCACTCGCTAGAGTTGTCTACTTGACAAAAGAACCACCCTTTGATGTGGCGGCGTTATACATAACGTCTAAAGACCAACTTCGCGGTGTTTTGTGTAGGCTGAATTTGTCTGGTTAGCTACTCTGCTTAGAAATCTGCACTTCATTTATCTGAACTATGGGCTCAATATTTGTGTAGTTTTTGATATCACCCTGCAGCTCTTCGGCGTGGCGAGCAAAAACATCCATAGAATTCTCTAAAGAGTCGAAATAGTAATGGCACATATCTAAAACGTCATTACCATATACAATGGAAGCCCAGTCGCCACTCATGTTTAGCTACATCCACTCATTGACAAGTTCTCAACGAATTACGGGCCAAAAAGCGGTGTTTGTTGTGCCCGGTTTAGCAAACTGTCAGACACTCGCTCGTTTTATGAGCCATCTCTTAATTCAACTGCGTTTAAAGAAATGACGCAGGAGCTTAAATACGATCCTTGGCAGTTGTATAGATCACCAAATAGTCTACTTTCCAATGAAAGGCATTATTAACCCGCCACCTTAACAGGTAGGTTCAGCTGAAGTGTAACGGGGTATACTCGATTCGTTTTACCCGGATCGCTCTCGCTGAGCTTCGACAAACAACCTCTATCACTTGTAGACTTTATGAAAAGATCACTCTGGTTTCTCGTGCTTCCTTTAAAACTCATTGTCCATAGCTCATTGGCAGCCAACCTGATCAGTGACGGAGGTTTCGAAACTGGCATCTTGCAATGGAGCAGTAGCAATGCCACGTTGTCCGTCACACCGCTCGCTGCAGAAACTGGCCAGTATGGATTGCTCGTAGATTCTGCCTATGACTGGTGTCCCTACGGCGCCGTGTACACCTTGGACAACAATGCCCTACAGACCGACACCCTGTACGAGTTTGGCGCACGTAGCCGTTTGAATGATGGAGAAAGTGGCGATGCCGGACTGTGGATGGGCCTGATCATTAATGGTGCCGATCCGGTATGGCTAGATGGCGACCAGTCCAGCTACGACGCCAGGG
>JARRQD010000368.1:0-3474 GCA_037382205.1 Candidatus Thiodiazotropha sp. | reverse complement strand
TAGTCGTCACAAAGCACCATCGTGTGCTTGCCCGCTTTGTGGGTGAAGAAGTAGTAGATGCCCTCCTCTTCCATCAGACGGCTGATGAAGTTGAAGTCGGTCTCGCGGAACTGGACGCAATACTCCCGGGTGCGGTAGCTGTGGCTCAGGCGCAGCTCGACCCGGTATTCGAACAGGCGTTTTCATAGGGGGTGTTTATGTTAGGCTAACCCCATGAACCATCACGATCACAGCTATAAACTTCTGTTCTCCCATCCGCAGATGGTGCGGGATCTGTTGCTGGGTTTTGTTCATGAGGCCTGGGTTGCAGAGCTGGATTTCTCGACCCTGGAGCGGGTCAACACCAGTTACATCAGTGAGAATCTGCGTCGGCGTGAAGACGACATCATCTGGCGGGTGCGCCGTGCACCTGACGACTGGCTCTATATCTATCTGCTGGTAGAGTTTCAGTCCCAGCCTGATCCCTGGATGGCAATGCGGATGCTGGTCTATGTGGGGTTGCTCTATCAGGAGTTGATCAAAGGCAGGCATTTCACGAAAAACGGAAAACTGCCACCGGTTTTCCCGCTGGTGTTATATAATGGGGAACAACCCTGGAAGGCCGCTGAACATACTGCGGAGATGATTGAGCCCTTGCCAGGAGGTCTGGTGGATTATCGTCCGGATCTACGCTATTTGCTGATCGACGAGAACCACTATGCCGGGCAGGCGTTACCGACCAACGAGAATCTGGCCGCCGCGTTGTTCCATCTTGAGAACAGCCAGGCTCCGGAGGAGTTGCAGGCGATGGTCAAGACGCTGAACCAGTGGCTCTATGCGCCGGAGCAGGCTTCTTTGCGCCGAGCCTTTACGGTGTGGTTGAAAAAAGTACTGTTACCAGCTCGGCTACCCGATGTGGAGATGCCGGATCTGTCCGATTTGAATGAGGTGAGTACGATGTTAGCTGAACGCGTGAAGGAATGGACCCAGCAATGGAAAGCGGAGGGGATGCAGGAAGGCCTGGAGAAAGGCCGGAAGACGGGTGAGGCGACAATGCTGTGCAAAATGCTGGAACTCAAATATGGCCCACTGCCTGCCTGGGCTCAGGAAAAGATCGCCCAGGCCGATGCCGCTACCCTTGAACAGTGGGCAACTCGCCTGTTTAACGCACAAACCCTGGATGAGGTTTTCAACTCGGAAACCTGACCCCCTCTATTCCGCAGTCATTGCTTGTCGTCTCCCTCTTAAACCGGTAACGGGCGGTGCGAGCCGTCCGTTTTCATTCCCAAGTAGTCCCCATTGCTGCATGCCGTATTCAGTCTTGTATGTTTTGTATCGAATCCGAGTTTGTTTGGCCATCTATCTTAAAAGATGGATGAAAGGATTGGCCCCGGATCGAACCTCACGCTTTCATGGGCGGCGCAAACCACTTTCGAATGCACTGTGTCTGGGGTCTGGATCTGACGGGCAAAACAGACCAACAGGGCAATACCCATACCTTATTGGGAATTGTCGAACATGCCAGTCGCGCCAATCTAACCCTGAGCCCCTTGAAAGACAAAACGATCTTGACTCTGTTGGAACAGTTGATTGGGGTGATCCGGCGCTATGGCAAACCCCGGATCATCCGCACCGACGTCGATATTGCGATTTTTTTGAAGGGATTTGTGTAGAAAAGATAGCTTAGCGGACGTGCGGACAGGACACCCCATCTGCTTTGTCATCACAAAGTACCAAGGTGTGCTTACCCGCTTTATGGGTGAAGAAGTAGTTGAGGCTCCCCTCTTCCATCAGACGGCTGATGAAGTTGAAGTCGGTCGCGCAGAACTGAACGCAGTACGCGCAGAAAGAATGTAAAAAAACGATTCCCTGCTAAATAACCCCCGCATGGTACAGCTTCAAAATTAAATCCGCTTGATGCCGTTGAGGCTGGGTACCATTTTCAGCAACTTGCATCAGATTTTCTTCCGTTAAAGTTTTCCCAGCCAGATAACGTTCATCCGGCTGAAACCGATGTTGGTTTGTTTTCCACCAGGCTGTTACCGCTTCGGGATCGGGCCAGGGCAGATCTTCTTCATAGGCTTGGGTCCAGGGATCTTGTTTGCGTTTTTGCGCTAGCGGCACTTGGCGACTTTCGCAGATCTCGGGGTTGCGTAACAGCAGATCGTCTGCATTTAGATCGGCCCCTGTGATAAAACAGAAGGCCTCACCGGCTAGTGGGGCGTATTCAGGGTCTTGCATCCATTCGAGCAGGATTGGAATATATTCGGTCAAACCTGCCATGGCGATGTTGTAGGCCTTGATCCTGACCGAGACCTGACTCTCTTGAATGCGCGGTATCGCTCGTTTGATGGCGGAAATATCGTGAAGATAGTGCACTACCCCCAGGGCTTTTCTCATGTAGGGGTTGTCAGTAAAGCAGAACGGGAGAATGGCCTGATAGGCCCCATCGATACCCAACAGATTGCCGCTGAAGGCGGCCTGAAATCGCACGGAGTCTTCTTTGTGTTCGAAGAACGATTTAACCTCTTCTGCATGATCGGCCAAACCTTTGTCGCCGATCACGCGCAGAACAGCGACACGCACCTCGGTCGATTCACTTTTCAAGTGATGGTTCAGCCAATCGGGATTGATCTCATGGAAGTGGTGGCCCACGGCACGGATCACGGCGACCTGAACCCAGGGGTTCTTATGGTTCGCGATATCGTGGATGAAGGGTTTTGCGGTTTCAAAGGGCACACGGCGCAGGACATCGCTCAATTCATGGCTCTGTTCTTTTTTCTTGATCGCATCCACAGCCCGGAGAAAAGCTTCATTGTTCCCTGTTGCCAGGGCGACATAGGTAATGGTGAAGACTGCGCCCCAGTCGTGCATGCGGATGTTGCTAAGAACCGATTCACCCAGGTTTTCATTGATGATCAGGCAATCCAGAAAAGCAGATAAACGTTCGTCCAGTTCGCGTAACTGTTGTTTTCTGTAGTTGGGGTTGTATTCCGCACCATCACGCAAGAACCAGGCATAGGGGGCATCGTGGCGAAGCGGTGTTTTAACCGCATTGTAGAAATGCATCGATTAAAACTCCAGGCCGCCCCCAATATCTGTGGGATAAGGCGAGAAAAGTACCTGCCAACCTTTGCCATCGAAAGCCACGACTCGATTGACGCCAGCCGCCAGCAGTATGTTCCCATCGGTCGCTAGTGTATGAACCGAGGCCGGGGCCAACACGGCACTGGTCGGTACCTCTAAAATATCGATCAGATCAATGTCGTCCTCATCCGCACCCGCTTCTTTCAATGCCCGGCGGTTGCCTTCGCTCAAACGTCCTGGATTGACCAACTGAGCCGTGCCACTGGTGCCAGGGGTTGTACGTATCTGGCCCTCATACAGTTCGTTGATGCCATAGGCTCGACATGTCATATAGAGGCGTCCTTTGAACCAGGCTAGATCGTTGATCTCATCCGGTGCTTTACTTTTGAGCACTTCCCATTGGTCGCC
>JARRQD010000367.1:0-3478 GCA_037382205.1 Candidatus Thiodiazotropha sp. | reverse complement strand
CAGGTTCAGGTAACTGTTTTCCTCATCGCGTTCCAGGATGCCTTCGCGCTCCAGAAACCCGGCAACCCGGTGGCTGATCGTATGCACCAGCTCTGTCAATTCCTGCTGGTTGGGGGCATGAATGGAGCGGTCAACTGATTTTTTTAGGATTATCGACCTTATCAACAAACGCGGCATCAAACAGATCTGGCTAATGTTGTTATTCAATCGCTTGAGCGGTTTTTTTACTCCCCTCTCCCGCTTGCGGGAGAGGGGCCGGGGGAGAGGGCTCCAGCTACCAGGCCCCAGCACTACTGCCGTAGTACCAGGGTTGGTTATAGACGCTAATAGTTTCTAAGCCGCTACGGTTTCCAGTTTGTAAACCTTTGCCATCGATGTGGCCCTTTTCAGATCCTTGGATGCCAGTGCGCGACGCAGTTTATCAAGCTTTTCAGCCTCTCCTGGTGCTAAATAAGGAGACCACCCAGTTTCATCTTCGATCAATTCGATCTCGATTTCCGCGGCATAATCCCCTTCATGGACAAGCTTTGTCGATTTTCTGCTCATTGCTCTCTCCTGGTAAACGTTTCATTCCAGCGTTCAGGGGCTGGCCGATAGGCTGTCACCATTACTGCCGGACAGTCATACCCTTTAGGTATTCCCCATACCACGTGAATGGGAGAACCGCTGGAATCACGCTATAGCAGTAACAAGCTCGGTCCTTTTGGATACTCAGGGTAGGCTTCAACGATTACGGCTTCTGATAGTCCGGAAACTACTTCATCGAAGTATAGTCGATCAGCGGCTAATTCGTCATACCCATGACTGGAGCACCTGATCTGTCCTTTGCTAATGTATGATTGAAGCTGCTTAAGTATTTCTGTTCCTGAAATGCTCATGCCGCTATTTTCTCCAAAAGGATTAATTAATTCCATCTATACGTCAAAAGAGCTTGTTGTTCGATTGTTATACAGCCAGAGGCTAAGAAAATACCTGGCATAAATACTCTATTGTTGATGGATGAACTGATCCAGATCGATTCGGGCGATGCTCATCTGTGAAGCTGCACTGTCCAGGAACCGCTCACAGTTAACATCATCCAGTGCAGGCAAAGCGGTAAGCAATGCCGAGAGGTATGCTGATTTCGTCTGATATTCTTCTAGCTGTTGCTTATTCAGCATGATTAACCGGTCACTGACATACGCCAGTGCTTCCTGCATCAGTATGGTGACCCAGTGGTAACCATAGGCGGCCATCGGTGTTAATCCGCCTTCGGTGTCGCTATCCAGCTTGAGGCAGTGACATAATTCGATGACCGCATTGACGCTGTCGATAGCGTCCAGGCACTGACTGAAGCTAGCCTGCTCTCCGGCAGATTCAAAAAACGGATGGCATGGTATTGTGGGAGCAGGGGCAGGGTGCTCATTGGGAGAGGCTGATTTCTCATCGCTCATACCAGCCTCCGACTCTGTTGCAGGTTGTATTGTGGGCAAGACGGATGAGAAGCGCTTTTGGCGCAGGTAGATTACAATTCCGTTTGATCATGACGGATACTCCTGGTATCTGTTGTGATAAGTCGTCTGTTTGGTGTGTTGGCGCACACCAGGCAGGCGCATCTATGACTCTTTTGAATCAGTGAAATTGTAGCTTTTTTTGAACTACCTCTATACTTTAGCCTAAGGTTACACGAAGCTCAATAGGAAATATAAAGCTTTGACTAATATATTGATCTTGCCCGAAACATGCAGGGCAGCAAGGGCGCTTTTAAACATTTCGCAGGCTGAGCTTGCAAATATTGCCAACTTATCGAAACAAACATTGGTTGATTATGAGCGTGGGGCTAGAACGCCGTATCCTAATAATTTGTTGGCAGTTCAATCTGCTGTGGAAAAGCTAGGGGTAGTGTTTCTGGTTGCTGATGACAATTCTGGTCCAGGCGTTAGGCTAAGCAAGTAGACAGTCCGATACCGGTTCGATCACAAATACTTCCCTCTACCGTTTGTCGGTTCGGGCGTGGAGGAGGCTGGTTCCATATTTGGGAGTAGGGCTGCACCCTCTCCCCAACCCCTCTAGGTATAAGGAGAATAACCATAATACCCCCGCCTATCAAGACAGAATCCTGGTGACAGAAACCACTTGAGTTGTCCTGCTACCCGACTTCAAATCCATTTAACTCCCCGGGTTTCTGGCTGAATCCGCCCTCTTCCACGGCCTTCCGGGTCTTTCGGCTTGGTTCAGGCAACAAGTCACCTGGCAACCTGCTTTTCAGCTGCTGTACCTGTAGTCAGATGTGAATACCCGGTGCTCTACAACCCAGTCCAAAGTGGGCGGCGCCCGCGTAGCAGGTAACAAATCTGGCGGTGGTGGCAATGCACCAGTTCCACCAATTCCTGCTGACTCGGGGCTTTGGTACGATGAAATCGGCTTTTGCCCCAAGATGTGGCGATGTAAACCCCGTCAAGAAACAGCATGTGAAAGTGAACATTGAGATTCAGTGCACTACCGAATCGCTGGATCAGGGTCACCACGCCGGTCTGTGCGCTCATATGTGTAGATCCTGCTTTTTTGATCAGCTCGGCCGAGGCATCGGAGAGCTCGAAGGCCTGTTCCACAGTCAGATCGGGTAGCCCCTGGATCTCCAGGATACGGCCGTTATAGAGGTTCTTCTTGCCTTTCTTCTCAACCGTCAGCAGACCCCGCTGCAGGGCGGCGTAGGGAATCGCATTGACCAGATCACGCAGGGTGATGCCAGGTTGCATCTCACCGGTAAACTTCACCAGCACCGACTCGGGCATATCCAACGGGATTACTCCCAGGACCGCACCAAAGGCGACCAGGCCGGAACCGGCCGGGAAAGAGATCCCCAATGGGAATCGGGTGTGGGAGTCACCGCCGGTACCTACCTGATCGGGTAGCAGCATACGGTTGAGCCAGGAGTGGATGATCCTAAAAAAATCAGTTGACCGCTTCAATCTAATAGCAGGCTCCTGATCTTTTTAGGTTCAATAGAACGTATCGGGATGAGATCCTGAACATGTATGTCTTCAGGACACTGACTGAAGTGCGAAAACTCACAGAGAACTGGGTACGTGAATACAACGAAGAGCGCCCGCATGACGCTCTGGGCGACCTCACTCCCTGGGAGCATCGGGACATGCACGAACAGCTGGAAAACTCTAATTTAGGGTGCCACTAAAACAGGGAGGTTTACAGTGGCATGCCCCGAGAAGTTCGAGCCATTCTGGAGGCTGTTCAGATATTGGTAGACCATATGAAAAAGCCATTCCCCAAAGAGCAACAAGGTTGTGCCTAACCTTGGGATCTTTAAGTATTTTAGTTTTACCTTCCTTGAATAGATAATCTTTCAGTAAGCATTCCAGTGTGTGCGCTGCGATTAACGCATGTGCAAGAGCAGATGTTTTTAAATCTGCTAATGTCCTTGCACCAGGTAGCATTTTTCTTGCTAGAGAAGTGGGCAAGGATGCACAAGAGCGGTCGA
>JARRQD010000366.1:0-3492 GCA_037382205.1 Candidatus Thiodiazotropha sp. | reverse complement strand
TCAGGAGGTGGTGCCGTTAGGTGGTGATCTTCCAGTCAAAGTGGATCTGCATGTGGTAACAGCCACCCATCGAGATCTGCACAAGTTGGTCTACAGCGGCGATTTCAGAGAAGACCTCTACTACCGGCTGAATGGCATAACCCTTACCCTCCCCCCACTTCGTGAACGGGAAGATTTGAGCAAGATCATTCTCAAAGTACTGGCCGCAGAAAACGACACAGGCAAAGAACTGAAAATTTCCAGGGAGTCGATGGATGCTCTGTTGAAATATCAATGGCCTGGCAATCTACGGCAACTTCGCTTTGTGATCCGCACAGCGATTGCCCTCTGTGATGGTGTCGAATTACAGCTTGATGATTTCAACCTCGACTACGTGACGCCAACACCTGCTGAAAAAGAACAAGCTGCGGTTACAGAGCTCCCACTTAAAGAGACGATTGATGAAGCCACAGAAGAGGAGCCAGAAGATAATCCACTGCAATCAGCTGAGCAGCAGGTAATCATTGCATCACTTGGAGAAAATAACTGGAACATCTCCAAAACAGCAGAGGCACTGGGCATGAGTAGAAACACTCTCTACAGAAAACTGAGAAAACACGGCATCAGTCAAATGCGTTCATGACGACAAACATACTCTATAGTCGCAGCCACCCTCTACAGGCGAGAGCTAAGAGCTATTTACGCTTCAGCTTGGACTCCTCTTAACACGCACGTGTTACTCGTTTTTGATTTACTCACAGCTCGATGGGCGAGTTGTCAAACGAAGTGATTCGACAACAGAGACAGATAATCGCATTTCAGGGTCGATTCTCTACATGAGTCACCGATTAAAGTTCCGGAGTTACGGCTGATGCCGCTTTTGCCGCCTTCTCTCGCGCCTGCTCGATATCCTCGCCTCTCGCCAGTGCCACCCCCATACGACGCTTGCCGCTGACTTCTGGTTTTCCGAACAACCTAAGCTGAGTATCCGCTTCTGCGAGTGCTGTTTCAAGATTACTGAAACGGAGATCTTTCGATTTACCTTCCACCAGAACAACAGCGGATGCCGAGGGACCATGCTGTCGAATGTTTGGTATAGGCATCCCTAGAATAGCGCGGCTGTGCAGTGCAAACTGGGAGAGATCCTGAGAGATCATGGTAACCATCCCTGTATCATGTGGTCTGGGTGATACCTCACTGAAAAAGACCTCATCACCTTTAATAAACAGCTCAACACCAAATATTCCCCGCCCACCTAAAGCAGAGGTAACCTTTTCTGCAATCCGTTTGGCTTTTGTCAGGGCCGCATCACTCATCGGCTGTGGTTGCCATGACTCCTGATAGTCTCCATCCTCCTGCCGATGCCCAATGGGCAGACAGAAGCTGACACCACCGATATGGCGGACAGTCAACAGGGTGATTTCGTAGTCAAAGTCGATAAATCCCTCGACGATCACCCGCCCTGCTCCAGCTCGGCCACCCTCTTGGGCATAGGTCCAGCTGTTTTCAATATCCGCATCACCTTTGATCGTGCTCTGACCTTTTCCAGATGAACTCATGATCGGTTTTACCACACAGGGGATACCGATCTCTGACACCGCAGTAATGAAGTCCTGCTTGTTATCGACAAACTGGTAGTTGGAGGTTGGGATACCCAGGGTCTCTGCCGCCAATCGCCGGATACCCTCCCGATTCATGGTCAGTCTGGCCGCATTGGCCGTTGGAATCACTGTAAAACCTTCCGCTTCAAGTTCGACCAGGGTATCGGTGGATATCGCTTCGATTTCAGGCACGATGTAGTCTGGCTTCTCCTTTTCAATCACCGCTCTCAGCGCCTCGCCATCAAGCATTGAGAAGGCGTATGAGCGATCAGCCACCTGCATTGCCGGTGCATTTTCATACCGATCACAAGCGATCACCTCACAACCATATCGTTGTAACTCAATCACCACCTCTTTGCCCAGCTCCCCGGAACCACAAAACAGAATTTTTGTTGCATTGGAGGTAAAGGGAGTACCTATGGTGGTCATAACCAAGTCCTAAAACGTATTAAAAGAGAATCGATTGGGTCGACTGAGCAAATTGGATCACGAACTATAGAGTCCTGCCCGCTGCTTTTCGGTTGAGGGCGCAATGGGTGGTGTATGGCCGCTCTCCAACCACTCAATCAACGCCAGCCACTGCTGCCGGTCTTTTTTCATGGAAGCGGTCTTCAACTCGACAATCGCACAACCCGCTTCCGCTGCATGAACATAGTTTTGTGTATCGCGAAGAAACGCCACCAGCGGGACATCCAGCAGCGCCAGGGTCTCTTGCAGTTGCTTGAAGGCACGGGTATTCAGACGTACCCGGTTGGCAACAATACCCACCGGAATGTTGATCCCCATTTGGCGGCAGAGGGTTGTCAGTTCCTGTATAAAATCCAGTGTGACATACCGATCGATGGAGGAAGGCAGTACCGGTACGATGACTGCCGATGCATTTCTCAGCATGTTCATCATCTCCATGCGCTTCATGGAGGCGGGCGTATCAACCACAATTCGCTCGGTTTCACCCGGCACTCGTTGTGCAAAAGCCTGGGTTACCGCGCCTTGCACTGGTTTGGCGGCAAACACACCGTGAATATTTGAGAGCTCATCTGGACGAAGCTCCAACCAGCGATGGCTGGAACCCTGAGGGTCATAGTCGAACAATGCGGTCGGCGTTCCGGCCGAAGCGTAGTAACCCGCCAGATTGGTCGCGATTGTTGTCTTCCCACAGCCTCCCTTGCTGTTGAGTATCAAAAGCCTTTTCATTACACCGAACCTATTACAGGGGTGATCCTGAGGAATATTCCTCCTATTCCAAGCCAATTACAAGTTTGGGTTAACCAAACTTGATCCGTGAAGCTTTCTGCCATTGCTACTAACTGTTATAGATCACGACGCAAAGATCTGGTCATCGTGCCTATCCTAATGGTAGCTGATGGGCCAACCAACAGGGCTTCTCTGTTCCACTTTAAGAGTATGATATTGCGGGGGTAAACCATGATCCGACAATATTGATACAGCGCCTTGTGTAAGCCCGCATCCCGGTGTGTTATCAAAGCTGAAGCACTAAGCAACGCACTCCTGCTGCTGAAGACTTCCCTGGACTGTGCGTCCAATCTCCGCTGCATTCTGAACCACATGCACATCGAGCTCGGCCAAGCGTTTCATCTTCGCCTGAGCGGTGTCGTCCTCACCGGAGATAATCGCCCCGGCATGTCCCATGGTGCGTCCCGGAGGCGCTGTTGCCCCGGCGATAAAACCAATCAGAGGCTTTTCCATATGGTCTCTGGCCCAGCTAGCCGCTTCGACCTCCTGTGACCCACCAATCTCACCGATCATCAATACCGCATCGGTATCAGGATCGGTGGCAAACTGCTTCATCAGGGTAACGAAGTCACAGCCATTCACCGGATCGCCACCGATACTGATACTGGTGGAGATACCCAACCCCAGTTCGCTCATCTGCTCTACCGCTTCATAGTTG